>CAZQUR010000126.1:0-6345 GCA_964596535.1 uncultured Desulfobacteraceae bacterium | reverse complement strand
TTCTTGACCCATTTGGCGGTCAAGCGCAAGGTGTCTGCTTCAGCCCATACCTTTCGTCACTCTTTTGCCAGCCACTTGTTGCAGGCCAATTACGACATTCGCACCATTCAGGAATTACTCGGCCACAGCGATGTGCGCACCACAATGATCTACACCCACACCATCAGGACCACGACTATCAAGGAAAAGAAAAGCCCTCTGGACTTCTGACCACGATCTGTTTGAACAGCCGGCTGACTATGTTGATCGGCCGTAGGTCGGGTCCTTCCTGAGGAGGGCGGGCCTTCCGGACAATTCAGGTAGCGTTCTCGACTGGGCATTCGGGGCAAAGAGTGCGGGGCGTGCAATTGATGAAGTCCACGCAGGAGGAAGGCGCTCATCCGGCAAGAATCGACGAACAACCTGTTGGAGATGGTTTCGGTTGCAGGGGCCATGGACATCCTTTCGAGGTTTGCGCCCTGGTTCGGATTATCCAGCCGTAGTTAAGCTTG
This sequence comes from uncultured Desulfobacteraceae bacterium, assembly GCA_964596535.1. Taxonomy (GTDB): domain Bacteria; phylum Desulfobacterota; class Desulfobacteria; order Desulfobacterales; family UBA2156. The sequence continues at coordinate 5,854 of CAZQUR010000126.1, read as the reverse complement.
GTCTTTGGGTTTCCGAGGTAATTCTATATTTTTATAGGATATCGGGACTGAATTCAAGGGAAAAATTGCAGCATATTCCCGGTGGTTTGGTTAAGTTAAGGGCAAGCGCCGTGAAGGATTGGAATAGATTGAGGCATTTTGCCATTCGATTTCGCCGGGTGCCCGGCCTTCTTTGCGGGAGATCGATTCCAGGGCCTGTTGCAGCCGGGCAAGGTCCGAAGCGGGTCTTTCCGGCGGGGGTCGATCATCGATGATAAGCGCCTCTGTTTTGATAACTTTACATTGACATTTACATTGGATATGTTATTTTTAATAAAGACGTAAAACCCATACCCCTCCCCCGGTGGGAGGGGATTCAGGGGAGGGGGTTTTCCATGGCGTGGGAATTGACGCCGAAGCAACAGCGGCTTTTGGAGTATCTGGAGGGGGAAGCGGCCCGGGCGGGGGCAACCCCCAGCCTGCGCCGGGCCGCCGTCCACCTGGGGGTCAGCCATGCCGCCGTGGCCCAGATGATCCGGACCCTGGAAAAAAAGGGGATACTCCGGCGGGAAGGGCGTTACCGCCGCGCCGTGCACATCCTCAACCGGTTCCACCGGCCCGCAGGGCCTTCCCGTTTTCGGGAAATCCCCATCGTGGGCCACATCGCCGCGGGCTTGCCCCTGTACGCCCAGCAGGAATGGGGCGGGAGCCTCCTGGTGGATACGGACCTGTACCCGGGGACGAATCTTTTTGCCCTCCGGGTCCGGGGGGACTCCATGAAAGACGCCGGCATCCTCGAGGGGGACCTGGCCGTCTGCGAACCCCGGCAGTTCGCCGAAAACGGAGAAATCGTGGCGGTGTTGATCCGCCGGGAAGAGGCCACGGTGAAGCGCTTTTTCCTCCGGAAAAAACACATCGAACTGCGCCCTGAAAATCCGGCCCATCGCCCCGCCGTCTACGGGTTCGACGAAATCCTGATCCAGGGGAAGGTCATCGGCATCCAGCGGGGCGCCGATGCCATGGAACGGGTGTAAATCCCTCATGTCCGGCTGTCCCCTTTTCGTCGGAACCAGCGGCTATTCCTATACCGAATGGGTGGAGGCCGGATTCTATCCCCAGGGGACCCCTTCGGCCCGGATGCTGTCCTTTTACGCCCGGCGATTTTCCGTCACCGAACTCAATTACACGTGGTACCAGATGCCCAGGGCCGAGGCCGTGGAACGCCAGCGATCCCGGGTGCATCCCGGTTTTTTATTCGCCGCCAAGCTCACGCGCACCCTGACCCATGAAATCGATCCGAAGAACTGGAAAAAAGACGCGGCATCGTACCGGGACGGCATCGCCCCCCTCCTCCGGGCCGGACAGCTCGCCGCGGTCCTGATCCAGCTCCCCCCGTCCTTTGCCCGCACGCCCGGAAACCGGAAATACCTGGCCGCCCTCACGGCCGAACTGGAAGGGCTTCCGTTGGCCGTGGAATTCCGCCACCGATCCTGGGCCGATCCCAATGTCTTTGAGGAATTGAAAAAACGCCGGATCTGTCTGGTGAGCGTGGATGCACCGGATCTTCCGGAATGCTTCCCTCCCTTGAACATAGTCACCTGCCCTGAGATGTTTTACATCCGGTTCCACGGTCGCAACGCCAAAGGATGGCGGTCCGGGAAGATGCACCTCCAGTTCGATTACAGCTACAGCGACGACGAATTAAAAGACTGGATCGAAAACCGGATCACACCCATGGCGGAAACGGCCCGGCGGGGCATCCTTTTTTTCAACAACCACGTCCGGGCCCAGGCGCCGGAAAACGCCGAGCGGCTCATCCGCCTTCTCAAGGAACACGGACTTTCCACGGCGTAACATGAAAGAACGGTTCATCATCCATTTCAACGTGGCCGATTTCGCCGCGGCGGTGGAGCGGGTCGCGGACCCCCGGCTCCGGGAGCGGCCCCTGGTCATTGCACCGGAGGGGACTCCCCGGGCCGTGGTGTACGACATGAGCGAAGACGCCTATCGAAACGGCGTCCGAAAGAAAATGCCCCTTCGGCAGGCCCTGCAGCGCTGTCCCGGCGCCGCGGTCCTTTCCCCGAACCCGAACCGGTACAAACGGGCCATGGAAGCCTTTTTAAAACACGCCCTCCCCTATTCCCCCCGCATCGAAATGACGGACACCCGGGGGCATCTTTTCCTCGATGTGACCGGGACGGGAAGGCTCTTCGGTCCGCCGCCCGACGTGGCCTGGCGCATCCGAAAACAGGTGCGCGCCGCCATGGGACTCGATCCCATCTGGTCCGTGGCCCCCAACAAATTAACGGCCAAGGTGGCCACCCGGATGGTAAAGCCCGCCGGCGAATACATCATCGGCGCCGGAGAAGAGGAAGCCTTCCTGGCACCCCTGCCGCTGCACCTGATCCCCGGCATCGAACCCGGGGACCTGAAGCGTTTTTCCGATTTCAACCTGATGGTGGTGCGGGAGGCGGCCTGTCTTTCGAAAGATCATCTCGCCGTTTTGTTCGGTCCCCGGTCAACGGCGATTTACGAAGCGCTCCGGGGGATCGATCCGTCGCCGGTGCACCCCTTCACCCAGGCGCCCCCCGCGGCGGCCGCGGATCATGTTCTCGGGGAGGATACGAACACCCGCGCCTCCCTGGAAAAGACACTCTTTCAGCTCATGGAACAGGTCGGCGGCAACCTGCGCAAACAAGGACTGGCCGCAGGCCGGATCCGCGTCAGCCTGGGGTATTCCGACGGGATCCAGGCGACCCGTCACGTCGCCGTTTCTCCGGCTTCGGCCAACGAATTGCACCTTTTCCCGGCCGCCGCGGCCCTTTTTCAACGCCTTTGGACCCGCCGGGTCCGGGTGCGCCGCCTGGCCGTCATCTGTGACCGGCTCACCTACCCGCCCCCGATCCAACAGGACCTTTTTGCTTTCACCCAGAATGTGCAAAAAGATGCAATCCGGGATCGGCTGATTACCGTCCTGGACGCTGTCCGGAATCGATTCGGAAAAGAGGCCCTCCGATTCGGACGCATGCCGGCGGCCTGACCATGGTGCTTTTTTCGGTCCATTCCCACTTTTCCCTGATGACGGGAACCACTTCGCCGAAACGGCTTTGCCGAAAAGCAAAACAGCTGGGATACCCCCGCCTGGCCCTCACGGACACGGACAACCTGTACGGCCTGTGGCCCTTTCTCGACGCGTGCCGGGAAGAAGGAATAGCGCCGATCATCGGCGCCGCCGTGACGGATCCGCAATCCAAAAACCGGGCCGTGTGCCTGGTGGAAAACGACACCGGATACCGCAACCTTTGCCGCCTCCTCACCCGGCGGCACTGCGACGGGGCCTTTGACCTGAAAACCGCCCTTCCCGGCTTTTCCGAAGGACTCATCGTGCTGGCATGGGTTCCCGAATGGCTTTCCTTCTGGCACGAAACCGGTGTAACCGTGGCGGCGGCCGTGCGCCGGGGTTTTAATGCCGCAGGATGGGCGTTGCGGGACCTTTCCCGGCTCCTCGGCATTCCCTTTGTGGCGGCCCCGGAAATCTTTTTTTGCGACCCGGAGGATTTCACCATCCACCGGCTCCTGCGGGCCATCGCCCAAAACACCTCCTTTGACGGATTGACCGATGCGGATACGGCCCGGTCCGATGCCTTCCCGGCCCCGCCGGCCGTTTATGCCCGGCGGTTTCACCTGGAGCCCGAAGCCCTGGCCGCCGCCGATGCCGTCGCCGAGCGCCTGGTCTTCACGGGGCCCGATTTCGGTTTGGTCCTGCCCCCCTGGTCCGATCCGAAAGAACGCTCCGCCGCGCGCGCCCTCCGGGAATCGGCTTACGCCGGCGCACGGAAACGCTACGGCCACGATCTTTCGGAAACCGTGGTGGAGCGCCTGGAACACGAGCTTTCCATCATCGAGAAAATGGGATTTTCCGCCTACTTCCTGGTGGTTCGGGATATCGTGAAAAAAAGCCCCCGCATCTGCGGCCGGGGAAGCGGCGCCGCGTCCCTTGCGGCCTATTGCCTGGGGATCACCAATGTCTGTCCCGTCAGACACAACCTTTATTTCGAGCGGTTTTTGAATCCCGGGCGCAAGGATCCGCCGGACATCGACGTGGACTTCGCCTGGGACGAGCGGGACGCTGTCATCGAGGCGGTTTTAAGACAATACGCCGGGCACAGCGCCATGGTGTGCAACCACGTGGCCTTTCAACCGCGGATGGCCGTCCGGGAGACCGCCAGGGTCTTCGGCTTGCCGGAGGCGGAAATCGGACGGGTCTCCAAGCGCCTCCCGTGGTTTTGGCGCATGGAAGACGCCGGCCAGGACCTTTTGACCCGCATCCGGAATATGCCCGTCTTCGGCGGTTTTGATTTTCCGGAGCCCTGGCCGGAAATCCTCGGTTTGGCCCAAAGGATCATCGGCGTCCCGAGGCATCTTTCGGTGCATTCGGGCGGGGTGGTGATCACGCCGGATCCCATCGAAAATTACGTTCCCGTGGAGATCGCGCCCAAAGGAATCCCCGTCATCCAGTGGGAAAAAGACGGCGCCGAAGCATCCGGCATGGTCAAGATCGATCTTCTGGGAAACCGGAGCCTGGGCGTTATCCGGGACGCTGCGGCGAATCTGGCCGAAAACGGGATCCCCTTGGACGAAGGCCGCTGGAACCCGGAAGAAGACCCGGCCACCCGAAAAACGGTGGCCGGGGGAAGGACCATGGGCTGCTTTTACATCGAGAGCCCGGCCATGCGGCTGCTCCAAAAAAAAGCCGGAAAAGGGGATTTCGAACACCTCGTGATCCACAGCAGCATCATCCGGCCGGCGGCAAACGAATTCATCCGGGAGTATCTCCGCCGGCTCCATGGCGCCTTTTGGAAACCCGTTCACCCCCTTTTGGAAGACGTCCTCGACGACACCTTCGGGATCATGGTGTACCAGGAAGACGTCTCCAGGGCGGCGGTGGCCCTGGCGGGGTTTTCCCATATCGAGGCGGACGGGCTGCGGAAGATTCTTTCCAAAAAGGACAAGGCGAAACGTCTCAAGGACTACCGGAGGCGTTTTTTCGAAGGCGCGGCGCATCGAGGGGTTGAAAAGGACTGTATTGAGGCGGTCTGGGAGATGATGGAAAGCTTTGCCGGGTATTCTTTCTGCAAACCCCACAGCGCCAGCTACGCCCGGGTCTCGTTCCAGGCCGCGTATCTAAAGACCCATTTTCCGGCCGAATTCATGGCCGCCGTCATCAGCAACCAGGGCGGGTTTTACACCCCTTTTGCCTATGTCTCGGAGGCCCGGCGCATGGGGCTCAGGGTCTTGCCGCCGGACATCCACGACAGCGGCATCCGATGGAAAGGGAAAGGAAAAGATCTGCGGGTGGGGTTTCTTTCCGTTTCCGGCCTTGGCCGGGCCACCCGGGAAAAGATGGTGGAAAAACGAAAGTCGGGGCCGTACCGGGATCTCCCGGATTTTCTGGACCGGGTCCGGCCGGAAACACCCGAAGTCCGGAACCTGGTTCATGCCGGCGCCTTCGATGCCCTTTGTCCCGGGGAAAGCCGGGCCGCCCTGCTGTGGGAACTGGCCGGATGGGAAAACTCCCGGATGTCAAAGGCCGGTCTTTTTTCCGGCGACCCGTTACCCTTCCCGCCGGCGTTTCCCCCCGGCGATGACATCCGCCGTCTCAGAAACATGTACAATGTCCTGGGGTTTTTGTGCGACGGGCACCCCTTGACCCTTTTTTCCGACGTCCCGGAGCGCCGCGGAATCGTGAAAGCAAAGGATCTTCATCGGCATGTGGGAAAGAACGTGCGCCTGGCCGGACTGTGGATCACCGGAAAGGTCGTCCACACCCGGCACGGGGAACCCATGGAATTTATCACCTTCGAAGACGACACCG
>CAZQUR010000125.1:0-6412 GCA_964596535.1 uncultured Desulfobacteraceae bacterium | reverse complement strand
CTCAGAATTTGCGCGCCTTGCATCTGGAGCTTTTTACTTTGCCATCCCAAATTCGAATTTTTACGATTCCATCAAGTATGATGAAACGGGAAAAATAAACCGCAACAGCGAGGGCATTCCCCGCTGCTTGCAGCGGGGAAATTTCAATCTGTCGACAATGACACGGAAACAGAAGAATTAAAGCATGGAGAAGGCATGAAAGATATTTTTTTGGAAGCCAACACGATTCTGGAAGAAGGAAAAGGCGCGGTACTTGCCCGGATCATCCGTCACAAGGGATCCGCTCCCCGCGGCACCGGGACGCGGTGCCTGGTCCTGGAAGACGGATCCATCGTAGGGACCATCGGGGGCGGCCGAATGGAGTACATGGTCCTCCAAAAGGCCCATAAGGTGCTGCGCGAAAAAACGTCCGAGATCCTCAATCTGGCATTGTACGGAAAGGATGTAGCCGAAACGGAAATGCTGTGCGGCGGTGCCGTCGACATTTATCTGGAACCCCTTTTTGGAAAAAATCCGGAAACCAGAGACGTCTTCTCGCAGTTGGCGCGGATGCACCGTGAAGGTGCACGGGGTGTTTTGGTGACCCGGATCGTCGAGGGGGTTTCGGCCGGGGACCCGGATTGCCGGGCACTCTTTCAAGAGGGTACAATGGTGGCGGGCCGCATCGAAGGCCTGGATTCGGATGCATTGCAGGAATACATGAACTCCCATGCCCCTCGACTCCTTGAAACGGAAAAGGCCTCCTTTTTCATCGAACCCGTGCGGCCGCCCGAGGCGTTGTTTCTTTTCGGAGCCGGGCACATATCGTTATTTGTATCCCCCATGGCGGATATGGCGGGGTTCCGGGTGGTTCTCATGGACGACCGGAAAGAATTCGCCAACCCGGAACGCTTCCCGGAGGCCGCCGAGATCCGTGTGGCGCCTTTTTCGGAGGCGGTCAAGGGGATCACGGTCACCCCGGATTCTTATATCGCCATTATCACCCGGGGTCATATTCACGATCAAACCCTTCTCCGGGAAGTCATTGACTCCCGGGCCAAATATATCGGCATGATCGGAAGCCGCCGGAAACGCGACACCATTTATGCGGCCCTGGAAAAAGAAGGCGTATCAAAAGAAACCCTCGCACGGGTGCATTGTCCCATCGGCATCCAGATCAACGCCCATACCCCTGAAGAGATCGCGGTGAGCATCGTGGCGGAGTTGATATCGGTGAGGAATGCGGGGAAGAAAAAGGTCGTCACGATTGACGCACCGCCCGTTTGAACCTGAACCACCCGTCGGCGATGTATACGGCGAGAACGGCTGCCAAAAGCCGCGGTATCCACATCCACACCGGGTTGAGGCCCAGGGATAAAAAAACCAGGGGGTCTTCGATCATGGAGTGGTTGATTCCGATGGAAAGGTGCAGCTTTTCCACCTGATCCGGAGGGAGGTGCACCTCCCGTGCCTGTTCCACGATGACGGCCCCGCCGTAGGAGACGCCCAAAAGGACCCCGGTGAGCCACAGCACCCCCGTCTCTTTTTTTAACCCCATGATTTTTAAAAAGGGCGATAAAATCGTTACGAGACGTTCGATGCAGTTGAAGACCTTCATCAATTCGATGATGATCATGATTCCCAGGAGAATGAAAAAAATTTTCATGCAAAGCAGCAGCATCCCGAGTCCCCAATCCCGGAAAAATTCGAGAAAAGACGGTGGGGAGACACTGCCGGCGAAATGCGGCATTGCTCCCCCGGGTTCCAGGGAAAGGCACAGCGCCACCCCCATGCCGGTGACCCCTGCCGTAAAAAGGCGCACGAGGGTGATCTTCACAAAACCGATCCCGGATTTGGCCTGGATGATCCCTTCCTGGGGGAGATTGTGGGCGATCAGGACAAAGACGGCGATGACGGTCATCTCGGGTACGGTAAAGGGAAGAACGGCCATGGCCGCGATACATCCATAGACCCCGGTTAAAATGCCAATGAGAATGGGAAGGGCCGCCGATGCGGGGAGTCGCAGGTATGCCATCAGCGGTTCCAGGAGGAAATCCATTTTCTGAATCCACCCCCCATAATCCAAAAGCGCCGTGATAAAGGAGACGGGGAGGAGGATCTTCAACAGCCAGTAATAGCTGTTCACGCCGCGGCGAAAACCGCTGATCACGGATGCCCGGAGGCGGTCCCATGGAAGGTTCATGATCATTTCAGGATATGTCTAAAGGGTTTTTTACCGGTAAGATGCGTCTCGTTTCCGGTGCGGTTTTTTTTCTTTTTCAGTTTGGATTCGAAGGCCGGCCCCTTACGGAGAAGATGATCAACAGTGCCAGGGCGGCCGCCGCGGCGTTGACGACAAAAGCGGCATCGTACATCCCGGTGTTGTCCCGTATTCCGCCGGTCACCCAATGGGACAATATGGCCCCGGCACCGTAAAAGGGGGTCCATGCACCGATCACCGTTCCCATCACCGTCTTTGGAAAATAGTCCCCGGCACAGGCGCCGTAAATGGGAAAGGTGGCCCCGTAGAAAAGGGCCAAAAATCCGACCATGACATATAAAAGATCGGACCGGCCGGCGAGGAGGATTCCAATGAGGGCGGCGGTGATACATCCATTGGATAAAAGAATCGTTTTCTTTCGCCCCAACCGATCCGAAAGGGGGAGCATGGTGAGCACGCCTGCCACCTGGCTGAAGCCATGCACCGTCGCCAACAGGCTCGCTTTTTCCAGTTCAAACCCCAGTTGGGTTTGTGCGTAATCGACCATGAAGGTGGTGATCCCGTAAAGGGCATAGGAAATACAAAAATAAGAAAAACCGATCTGCCAGAAGATCGGATTTCCAAAGACTTCCCGAAAACGAAAAGAGGATGCATGGACAGGGCCGGAAGACGGCGCGGGGGTTTGTGAAGCGGCTTCGCCCCAGGGGCGAAATCCGGCCGATTCCGGATCGGAGCGCAGGAAAACGGCGTTGACGACCACCATGACCAGGGCCGCGGCGCCCAACAGATACCATGCATACCGCCAATTCAGTTCCCGGACGATCCAGGGAAAGACCGCTCCCATGGCGGCGAATCCGAATCCGTATCCGGTGGCCATGATTCCCAACGCCAGGCCGCGGCGCCGTACAGCGAACCACCGCTGGACCACGGTAATCACCGGCGTCCACATCCCGGTGGCGCCGATGCCCACGAGGGCATAGAACAGGCAGGCGGTCCACAGGGTGTTTGTGGTCCCCATCAAAAGGACCCCTGCGCCCAGGATGAGTCCGCACACGGAGATCACGCGCCGCGCGCCCAGCCGGTCCGTCAAGAGCCCCGTAAAAGGCGTCAGAAGGACATACGTGAAAAGATAGGCATTGTAGATGGAACCCCCGGCGGTGCGGGTGAATTCCAGGCTTCGGATCATTTCGGGGAGTACGACCCCGTATCCCAGACGGACCGAGTAATTGATGAACAGGTTGATGAAGCTGATGCCCAGGATGACCCATGCCCAGTGGATCGGTTTCGGATGTTTCGGCATCACGTCACCGGCCGGCGGATCCAGGGAGATTTTCAAAAAACGCCTTATAGATCCGATAATGGGCTGTCTCTTCAAAGGCGACGGATGTGACCGGCACGTGATCGAAGCTGTAAAGAACGGCGCGGGGGCAGGACAGTAGAATCGGTGAATGGGTGGCCAGGATGAATTGGGTGTCCGCCGACGTTCCCGCATTGGCCAGAAGATCCAAGAGTTCGAGTTGGGTGGCGGGGGAAAGGGCCGTTTCCGGTTCATCCAGAAGGTAAAGTCCTTTGATCCGGTAGCGGGATTTGAAATAGGACATGATGGATTGGCCGTGGGATTGGGTCATCAAGGATCGGCCTCCGAAGAGATCGAGCTGGCCGGCATCCGCGGCCGCCCATTCCTCCAAAAACTCCGTAAAATCCCGGAAGACGGCGGCCCCGAAAAAGGATCCCGGCACCCGGCTGTTGTTCCACCGAACCGAGATATATCGATAGAGCTTGTCTTCGAAGGGATTGTGTTTCAGGCGCCGTTCGTTTTCTTTTTTCCAGATATGGATGCCGCATCGATGGGCCAGGGCTTCCAGGAGGGTGGATTTGCCGGATCCGTTTTCCCCCACGAACAGCGTGACGGGGGAATCGAAACGAATTTCCCGTGTTCGTCGGAACACGGGAAGGTTGAAGGGGTAATGGGTTTCGGTGGGGTAGTGATCGGGATGAAACGCCACACGGTGAAGGTGCATGGGATTTCCAATTTACCGGCGGTTCAGATTTTTCATTGCAAAGTCCCAATTGATCCGCTTTTCGAGGACCGCCTCGACGTAGTCGGCCCGCCGATTCTGGTAATCGAGATAGTAGGCGTGCTCCCAGACGTCGATGGTGACAAGGGGTCTCAGCCCCCGGGTAAGAGGCGTATCTGCATTGGAGGTAGTCACGGCCCTGAGGGTATCCCCGTCGAAAACCAGCCATGCCCATCCGCTTCCGAACTGGGAGATGGCCGCCCGGGCCAGTTCTTTTTTACAGGTGTCCACGCTTCCGAAAGCCTTTTCCATTTTTCTTTTCAACATTTCCGGCGGGGCTCCCCCGCCTTCGGGCGAAAGGCTTTTCCAGTAAAAATCATGATTCCAGGCCTGGGCCGCGTTGTTGAAGTAGAGTCGGAGATCCGGTTTTCCGGCGGTGGTCAGGATGATTTTATCCAGGGCCATTTCCGCATAAGGTTTCCCGATGACGAGCCTGTTCAATTTGTTGAGATACCCCTGGTGGTGGCGGCCGTAATGGATCCGGAGGGTTTGGGCGGAGATCACCGGTTCCAACGCGTCTTCGGGGTAGGGAAGTGGGGGCAAGGGAAAGGGATCCGCGGCAAACGCGTTGTGAAAAAGGTTGCCGGATAAAAACATGCAGGCGAAACCGGAGGCGGCTTTAAGGAAGCGGCGGCGCTCGATCCGGAATCTTTCAGGGGGTTGTTGGGTGACGGGCATGGACATGGGCCCTCCTTTTGTTTTGTACGGCACACGGGCCGGTGTCATGAGAAGGCGGCGACGGTCATCCGGTATTCGCCCTTGAACCATTCTCTTTTAATCAATCGGTCTTTCTTGATCTTCAGATGCTTTGCATTCAGAAGGGACAAAAAATCATCTTCATATGTCACCTTCCCGAAATCGATGGTGGTGACGTATTTGAGTTTCGGCTTCACGAATTCGATCACCGGAACTTTTTCCTTGAAAAGGGTTTGAAAAAAAAGGATTTCCCCCTGGGGGGCAAGCCACCGCCGGGCCCGCTCCAGAACCTTCTCCTGGTCTTGGAACAACATGAAGCTCATGGTAAAAAAAATATAATCATATCGAACTTTTTCAGGCGGCTCGAAGGTTTCCACCGCCTGGCAGTGAATAGTGACATAATCTTCCAGATGATATTCCTGGATGTTGGATGCGCAGTGCCGCAGATAATTTTTGTTGATGTCGATGCCGGTGATGTGAAGCCGTTTGTCTTTGATGACTTCGTGGTAGTGGTTCATCATTACGCCGTTTCCGATCCCGACATCCAGGATTGACGCATGATCACGGACGTATTCCAGGCAGTTTTCATAGCAATAATCGGTGACGCTGTTGATGATCAGTTTGTATAAAAAGTTCTTCATCGGCAAATAGGGATGATGATCACCGGGTGATTCCTTTGAGCTTTTCCAGAAAGTCTTCTCTGGGGGGTGAAAAAATATCCAGGACCTCCGTATCCGTATCCAGGCATTCCCCGCTGTGCAATACATCCGGCGGGATCCGGTAAGCCCCGCCGGGGAACACGTCTTTTTCTTCGCCGCCGATGGTCAAGCGGATGGATCCTTTCAACACCATGCCCATCTGCTCGTGGGGGTGCGCATGTTCGGGTATCCGGGCGCCGGGCGCAAGGGAGAAGAATACCATCATCATTTTGTCCGCCGAGACCATACGGATTGTCACGCCCGGGGTCAGTGAAACAGGAGGGAGTTCCTGGACCTGAAAGAAATTCATGGATGCCATCCTTTCATATGCCGCAGATTTTTCGAATATCGTCATTTTCTTGGATTTCGGCGACGGTCCCCTGATAGCAGATTCTTCCGTCGTCAATGATATACCCGTAATCGCTGAGATTCAAGGTGAACTTTACATTTTGTTCGGCCAAGAGCACCGTTAACCCGGAACGCTTCAAGAGCCGGATACGATCCCTGAAAATCTGGACCATGGCCGGGGCCAGCCCTTCCGTGGGTTCGTCGAGAAGGAGGCATTCCGGATTTCCCACCAGGGCCCGGGCGATGGCAAGCATTTTCTGCTCCCCGCCGCTCAACAGTCCCCCCTTTCGCGTGGAGTACGTTTGCAGAGGCGGAAAAAGTTCAAAGACCCGTGGAATGTCCCATTGATCCTGCCCGTTTCGTTTCCGCAGGGCGATTTCCAGGTTTTCAAA
>CAZQUR010000124.1:0-6476 GCA_964596535.1 uncultured Desulfobacteraceae bacterium | reverse complement strand
TCCCGGATAGATACAATAGGTAACTGAGATGAAAAGGCATCCTGAAAAAGGGAATCGTCGTGATGGGGATTTCGACAATCCGTTTGCCCGATGGAAAAGAGTTAATATATGGGTCAAGGGGAAGCCTTCCGTATCTAAAGTTTCCGAAAAGATCCATTCGTTTTATCATTTCTTTATGTGAAAGACATGACCGCTGGTAATAATATGCACGCGCCAACGGACCCAAATAGGTCGGCAGAGATGATGAATCGTAGGCAAATCCATGTTCGGACAGAACCTCCAGCAGACGAAGGCTGATTCCGTACCCAGGTGCACGGTACCCGATGGTTCTGCGACCGTAAATGCTACTTATCGCCTCTTCGGCCATTCGAATTTCTCTTCGAATTTGATTTTTTGGGTACCGGTGAAGCCACGGCTCATGATTATAGGAGTGATTCCCCACCTCGTGTCCAGCGGAAACGATTTCTTTCAGCACGTCCCGGTTTTCCTCCATGGCCGCATCCCGCCCGACAATGAAAAAGGTGATCTTCAGACCCTTTTTCTTCAACAGGTCCAATACGAGGGGCACCACCGCCGGCAGGTAATTCGGATACGACCGCCACGCCTCGTCTCCGTGGGTGCGCAGGTAGGACCAGGCGTTGTCAAGGTCCATGGACAGGGCTGCCGTCGGCTTGTTATGCATGCATGCTCCTGATCGCTTCGGCGCTCCGGTTCGCCAGCCGGACGGTTTCGTTCACGTTGTGGGCGCCTTCGGGGATTTGGGCGGAGTTGACAATAAACAGGTTCCTCAACGAGGTGAAAATGGAGGGCCGTATCCGGTGGAAATGAACTGTCGGGACCGGGAATACGTGGCGGGTGCGGGCCACTCGGAGCGCGGCGGTTTGATCCCGTTTAAAATGCGGGCGCATTGCCTGAAGGCCGTCCAGGAAGCGCGTGGTGATTTCCTCGTCCGAAAGCGAGAAGTCCGGACTGTCGGCGGGCAGGTATCGGGGCAAATAAACCAGGCTGTATCCATTGAAATACCGCCGGTCAACAACATGGCTCATTTCAATGACGGCGGTAAACGGTATCCGGTCGTCCATAAGGGCGGTGGTGTAAAAAGGGGTAAGCGGTGCAGGTGTAAGCATCGAAAGGCAGATGATGCCCTGGTAAACGTGCCGCCGGTAAAGAGCCATTTCCTCCGCGGACAGAAACAGGCACATGTCAGCCACTTGGGGAGAAGGCGCCGTGAGAACCACGCCGTGGAAGGCCTCTTTCCGGCTGCCGGTTATTTCGAGGATGAAACCGCTGTCGTTGCCCTTTGTCTGAATGTCTCGCACCGGGCTTGAGCAGGATATCGCAACACCCTTTCGGATCAATGCGGCTTCAAAAGATTTAATGATGGTCGCGTATCCGCCCTTTACATATCCCATTCGTTCTTTTTTTGCGGATCCTTTCCTGGCGCCATACATGCGCTTCATGGCGGTCTGAACGAAGGCGGCGGAAGCCGAGTCGTAATGGTCCCCCAGTTTGGCGCGAAGCAGCGGTACCCATATTTTTTCCGTTGCGTTTTTGCCGGATATACTTTTCAGCCATTGAACGGCGGGGATGCCTTCCAGTTTTTTTTTGTCCGCAATACGGGCACCGTAGTAGATCGAAAATGCCAGGCGGAGCCGGTCGGTCATGGAAAGCACCGGAAATCGGAAAAATTCGTTCAGGTTGGAAATCGAAAGAAACCGGCCGTCATGAAAAAAACCGCTTTTCGTCTCGACCCACCGGACTTTTTTTTCGAGACCGAGTTCGCCAAGCAGATTCAACAATGCGGAATCCTCCGGAAGGATGACATGATAATACCGGTCCCAGACAATCTCCCCAAGACGCCAGGCATCCGCAAGCCCGCCCAAGTGGGCCTTTTTTTCGAACAGGGTGACCCGTTTCCCCTGTTCCGCGAGCCGGTATGCCAGGGTCATCCCAAGGATCCCTCCGCCGACGATTCCCCATCGTGATGTGTCATTCGGCATCACCCGCGCTTTCAAGAAACACCCGCCTCGGTGAGATATCCCTTGGCGAGATTGTATTCCCGATTGCAGCCGGCGCAAACAATTTCAGGGATGTCTTGTGCGGGGATGCGTTCGAACTTCAAAACCGGCCTTCCGCACCGGCAGACAAACCCCCTGGGGGATGCGGGCTTTCCAAAGACAAGACAGAAAGGGGGAACACTTTTGGTCACCACCGATCCCATCCCCACCATCGCAAACCGGCCGATCTCCAGCCCGCATCCAATGGTGGAACCCGCACCGAGGGTGGCCCCGCACCGAACGATGGTTTTCTCGGTGTGCATATCGGGTCCGGAAGGGCGGAGGGATTTCAAATCCCCGGAAGTCGCCCGGGGATATCGATCGTTTGTGAAAATAACACCTGCGCCCACCATAACGCCGTCCTCGATTTCCACACCCGCACAAATGTAAACGAAGGCGTTGATCTTGACCCGGTTTCCGATCCACACGCCGCATGCAATGTAGGACTTCTCCCCCACGATGCATTCTCTGCCGAGGACCGCACCGGAGCGGATATGCACATGATCCCAGATGGATGTCCCCGGCCCGATGGAGACATTTTCTTCAATTCGGGACGTCGGGTGGACCATCGTATTTTTTCCCGGGGTTGACGAATTCTTCATTTAAACCGGCTCCCATTCTTTCGATCGCATCGAGCGGTAGGCCGCCTCGATGGTTTTCACCGAGGCGACCGCGTCTTCCCCGGTGATGAGGGGTTCGGCCTTTCTTTCGATCCAATCCAGGAAATTATCGACCTGCCTGTTAAACGCCCCGGCCTTGTCATAGCCGGGCCCCAGCCGGGTCCATTTTTTCCTTCCCGAGAGCCGATACACGGATCCATTCCACCCCACCGACAGGGTCCCATGCGTTCCGTATATCTCGAGATAAGCGGTATTGGAGGGATCCGCAGACCAGCTCAAGTCGATGCTCCCGACGACATCCTTCACGGTGCGCACCTGAAGATGGGCGGTGTCTTCCACGGGCACACTCTGTCTTCGTACCCCTTCGAATGCCAGCAGCCGGTCCAGCGGGCCGAAGAGGTAACGGACGATATCCACCGCGTGGCTCCCGTTGTCGATCAGGACACCGCCGCCCGACACGGCGGGATTTGAATTCCACCGTTTTTCCATATCGATCCTGGAAAAAAAGGTGTTCCGGAAATGGACGATCTCCCCGAGAACGTCCGATTCGACGAGACCCTTGGCCTTGATAAGATCATCGACATACCGGAATTTGGCGGCCATCATGAATGAAACACCGGTCGCATCGGAAAGGGAAAAAAGCGATTCGGCGTCTTTTGTCGAAAACGCCAACGGTTTTTCACAGAGTGTGTGGACGCCGTTTTGGAGGAGATAGGCGGCGATATCCATGTGGCTGTCGGGCGGCGTGGCAATGACCGCAAAATCCGGCTTCACGGATCGGTGCAGCTTCTGATAATCCGTGAACGCCTCGCAGCGGGCAAGTTCCGCCAGCACCCCGGCTTTTTTCTTATCCACATCCGCGACACCGACGAGCAGGCACCGCTTATTCCTTGACAGCACGTCCTTGTACGCCTGGGCGATCCGGCCGCAGCCGATGAGGGCAAACTTCCATTTTTTCGTCGGGGTCATGAGCCTACTTCCTAAGGGATCGCGCCACTGTTTTCACGGCATCGGCGATGTATGCGATATGCGTCTGGGTGTATTTTTCGTTCCACGGTAATACGATGACCGTGTCCAGGGCTTGCCGGGTGCCGGGGTAGTCATTCATATCGTAAACGATCTCCGGAAGTCCCTTACGGTAGGGGCTTTCGAATGGAAACCGGCTGTTGCCGAAGGTCTTTTTCTTTTGGAACAACCCGCATAAAAAAGCCGGTTTTTTGATGTATCGCGGAAGGTTGTAAATGCCCCGCTCCTTCAACGCTGCGGAAAACGCGTCCACGCCGCCGCTGAAAGCCGTCGGTTCGATTCTCAAAGGATACCGCCAGAAGGCATGCATTCCGTATCCCGGCGATTCGGGCAATCCCAATCCTTCGACGCTTTCGAGTTCACGGGACAGCCGGGCGGCGTTTTCCCGGCGGACGGCCAGGCTGCCGGCCAGCCTATTTAGCTGGGCAAGGGCCACGGCACCCTGCAGTTCGGACATTCGATAGTTTAATGCCAGAAAACCGTGGTCCGGCGCTTCGGCTTCATAATCCCAGGCCTTGTCGGAAAAAAGCCTCATTCGATGATGCAGCGCTGCATCACCGGTGACCACCATGCCTCCTTCCCCGGCCGAAATGTGCTTCCCCTGCTGGAGGCTGAAGCAACCGGCCGCACCGAAGGTGCCGACCTTTTTTTCCCGGCACAGTGCCCCATAGGCCTGGCAGGCGTCTTCGATAACCGGGATGCCGTGTTCTGCGGCGAGCGCCAGGATCGGCTCCATGTCGCAGGGGTTTCCGAAAAGATGGGTAACAATGATTGCGCGGGTTTTTTTAGAGATTTTTTTTTCGATTGTTGCCGCCGTCACGTTGAAGGTGGCCGGATCCACGTCGGCAAAAACAGGAATCGCCGCCTGGTAGAGGATCGGTGTGACCGCACCCATATCGGTGATGGAGCTTGTAATGATTTCATCTCCGGGTTCCGGGTCTATGGCGGCGATGGCGGTATGAACGGCCGCCGTTCCGGTAGCCACCGCACGGCAGTGTTCGATGCCGAGGTAGTCCGAAAAAGCGGCTTCGAAACGTTTTACAAAAGTCCCTTTCGTTGACGTCAGCGTACCGCTCCTGATGACTTCTTCCAAATAGAAAAGTTCATCCGCGCCGAAAGTTCTTCCGGAAATGTCTCCATCCGATGGAAGCGGCAGCGGTTTCGCGTTATGAAAAGTCATGGGATTGTTTTCCGTCGATAAAATCGATCAATATGTTGCAGATACGAAAGGCGGCCTTTCCGTCACCGTACGGACTTTGTCCGGGAGCTGAAGGTATATTGTCCGGAGCGCATTCAAAAAAGTGGGAAACTGCTGAATAGATCCGCTCCGCCCGGGTTCCGATCAGTTTCGCATATCCGTCCCGGATGCCCTCGGGGCGCTCGGTCTTTTCCCGGAGAACAAAAACCGTTTTCCCTAAAGACGGCGCTTCCTCCTGGACGCCGCCGGAATCGCTGAGGATCAGCGCGGCGCGGCGCATCAGACAGATAAAATCAGGATAATCCAACGGCTTGATGAGCGCAAGGTTTTCTTTACCGGAAAGTATCCGTTTTACGGTTGCCGATACGTTCGGGTTGGGATGCATCGGAAAAACGATGAAATGGTTTTGGAATCGGGACGCGATTTTCAAGAGCCCTGAACAGATTTCGCTGAGTTTTTCCCCGTGGTTTTCCCGCCGATGAACGGTAACGAGAATGACCGGACCCATACCGTAGAGGCGATCGATTCTTTTTTGGGCCTTTTCACTTCGGGGATCCGCCAGGATTCGGTGGAGCGCATCGACGACGGTGTTCCCGGTGATATGGATTCCATTGGTAATGCCCTCCTTGATCAGATTCATCCGGTTTTCCGGCGTGGGCGCAAAATGCAGGGAAGCCACGGAAGAGATGACCTTCCGGTTGACCTCTTCCGGGAAGGGGTTTTTGGCGTCATGGGAGCGGAGGCCCGCCTCCACGTGGCCGATCGGAATTTTCATGTAGTATGCGGTGAGGGCCGCCGCCGCCGCGGAAGTCGTATCCCCCTGGACCAGGACGCAGGACGGCGATACCTCTTCTATAACTTTTTCGAGCTTTCCCATCACCCGGGAGGCCACATGGGGCTGGCTCTGATCCGGTTTCATGACCCTTAAGTCGTAATCCGGTTTCAAATCGAAATGTTTGAGAATGGATGTCACGAGGCTTCGGTGCTGGGATGTCAGCAGCAAAACCGTCTCAAGGCGTCTTTTGCGCAGTTCAAGCAGGACCGGGGCCATTTTGACGGCCTCGGGGCGGGTACCGACAATCACGACGATTGCTTTTTGGGTTACCATGCGGATTCGATCCTGATGGCTTTATTTGGGAGGCGCTCGCCTGCATGTTTCGATCATCACGTCGCATACTCATACCACAAGACGCGCGTGTATAGAAATAGAATATCTTCGGAAAAGCACCTTCCGTTCCGGAAACCGAAGGGCCCGAAGACGGGGCTTTTTAAAGCATTTCGGTCAAAGCTTCAAGAAACAGTGAAAAGACGTATCCCGAGATTTTAGAATATGCTATGCATCGTCCGAAAGACATCATTTAACGGGTAACATGAATATATCCAAGATACTCAAGGAAGCCGCCCCCCGGATCGTACGCATCGATCGAAGCATACGCTTTGTCTGGCAGGCCGACCGCCGACTGGCCGCCGCACAGTTCGGTCTGCTTGCGATACTCGGTGTGCTGCCCCTGGCACCCCTGTATCTGATGAAGCTCATCGTGGACGCGGTGACCTATGCCGTTTCCACCCCCGAAG
>CAZQUR010000123.1:0-6532 GCA_964596535.1 uncultured Desulfobacteraceae bacterium | reverse complement strand
TCCGGATCCGCATCCAGTTCGATCTTGGCCGTTTCCCCCGGCGGGCCGTAGAGCTCGATCGCCACGGTCATGGACCGGGAGACATCGTTGGAAGTACACATGACGTTGGCGTTTCCGGGGTTCGTTTTCAACGGCGCATAGAGATACACCTTGACGGTTCCGGTGGTGTCGGTGGTCCCCACGGTGAGGTAGGAAAGCCCGTTGGTGAAGAGCCCACGGGAAGTGGTGAAATGTACGGATGTGCCGATGGGAACGGGCTCCCCGTCATAACCCAGGATCGTTGCCACAATCTCTGCCGTGGTGGCCCCGTCGGCCGGGATGCTGCTCTTGCTCGTGGTCAGGGTGATCTGGGAGGACATGGGATCCGAGCCGCACCCCGTGACGACGGGCAGGACCAAAGCCGCCATAAGAATCCAAAGGCCGAAACGTTTCATGGTATACCTTCCTTTTAACCGCATTGCCGCTATTGAAACTGGGTGCTGTGGGTCTGGAGCACCCCGGATTCGAGGCGCACGATCTTGGGCGTGATGAAAACAATCAACTCATCCCTTGTCGTCGAGTCCGCCCTTTGCTTAAACAGCCAGCCCAAAAACGGGATCTTGGAAATCCATGGAAAACCGGTTTCCGCCCGGGCTTCCCGGTTCTTGATGATGCCGCCGATCACGATGGTATCTCCATCGTTGACGAGAAGTTGCGTCTGGGCTTCATGTGTCGACAGGGCAGGGACATCGCCGGTTGGGGTGGCGACCAGTCGATCGATATCGTCTTTTTTGATTTGAATATCCACGGAGATCCGGTTGTCGTTGGTAATCTGGGGGGTGACCTTTAATTCCAGGTCGATGTTTTTGAACTGCACCGTGGCCAGCCCCGCCTCGTCCCGTTCCAGGTAAGGAAATTCGACCCCCTGGGAGATGAGCGCTTCCTTGTTGTTGGCGGTGGCCACCTTCGGTGCGGAGAGGATCTTCACGTTCCCCGTGGCTTCCTGGGCGCTTAAGGTAAAATCGAGATCCAGGGGGCTCCCGAGAAACTTGGTGAAGGAAAATCCGAAATTATTGGTGCCCGGTCCCGGATAGTTGAACCCGAAATCGTAATCGTATTGACCCCCGAGGAATTTTTTGAAAATGGGGCCGCCGGAAAGGGACCAGTTGATCCCGATGCTCCGTTCGAAGTCGAGCCCTGCTTCCACGATCCGGGCTTCGATCATGACCTGGGGGGTGACCTTGTCGATCTGACGGACAATCTCCTTGGCCCGGTCGATGCGGTCTTCCACATCGGTGATGACGAGTTGATTGGTGCGGGCGTTGACGCTGATCTTTCCCCGCTTGGAGAGAATCTCTTTGATCAGGGGTTGGGCGTCGTTTTGGGCGCTGGCATAATTGACCAGGATGTATTCGGTGACCAGCGGCCGGGTGTCTTCTTTTTCCTCGAGCTTTTTCTGCTCGGCGATGATGGTGTCGAGCCGGGCGATGCGGATGATCTCCCCTTCTTCGATCTTGCCGAGTTTATTCATCTTCAGGACCAGATCCATGACCTGGTCCCAGGGGACCGGCTTGTCAAAGGACAGGGTCACCTTTCCCGTGACGTCGTTGTCGATGGCGAAGTTTTTCCCCGAGACCTCTTTTAAAATCCGAAAGACGTTCTTGATGTCGGTCTCGTAAAAATCCAGGGCGATCTTTTCCCCGGTGTAGCGCTTGACCTGTCCTTCCCCGGCGGCTTCCCGCTCCGCCTGTTTGGCGGCGTCTTCCATGACCTGCCGCCACTCGGGCAGTTCAGCCACGGTGAGGGGTTTGGGGGGTACCGTGGAGGCTTCGAAATGGATCCGGATTTCGTTTTCGGCTTCTTCCACCCGGTAGGGGACGGGTTCCCGCAGTTCGAAGGTGAGGACGGAATCGTCCTTCATCTTTTCCGTCTGGATGGGAATAATCCGGTTGACGGCGGAGTCGAAGCGCGTGGTGACCAACGGTTGTTTCCGGTAGTCGGGAAGATTGGTATGGTGCAGCGTCAATAATAAGGTGTTGCCGGGCCCTTTTTTCAACGTGTGTTTGACCGGGCGGGTGGTCCCCACGATGACCGCGGATTTTCCGGCATCTTCGCTTAAGAAATCGATTTTATTCACCCATGCCGGGGCCTCGGCGGCGGCGGTTTCCGCTGCTGCCGCCTCTTTCTCGGCGACCAGAACGGCATCCCCCACCCGGATGTGCAACCCGTTTTCGGTTGTTTGTGCCGCATAGGCGTTCATGTATTCCTTTTTGACGTCCAGGACCACCCGGACCTTGTCCGGATATCCGTAGTAGCGGACTTGCTCCACCCATTGGACCTGATGGCTGTCCATGGGGACCGGGACGCGGATTTCCCGCGTGAAGGGGCTTTTCACCTGGGGGATGTCAAAGACGATGCGGGCCGGATTGTCCACCGTAAAGGCGTTATAGTCGGTGACGGGGCCGTCGGCCATCACATCCACCCGGACGCCCTTTTCGATGAGCACGGCTTTCACATCTTCCAGGTGGGTGGGCGCCGGCATTCCGGTAAAATCCTTTTTCGAAGCGGTTTTTTCGGCGGAGGAGAAAACGGCAGCCGCCTCTTTTTTCTGAATCGGCTTGGGAAAGACGACTTTCAGGGCCCGGTCTTCCCGGAGGACATCGTAGGGGACGTCCCGGGTCAAAGCGATTTGGATACGCAAGGGAAGATCCGGTTCCCCGGGGGTGTCCACAAGGACGTTTTCCACCGGTGCGATGCCCACGGGGTATTGGGTCACGGTGTCCTTAAAGGCGGTTTTTGGAAAATAAAGGATCACCCCTGGGGGAGATGGTTGTTTTACGGAGGTGAAGGTCAGCAGCCGGTCGCCGGTGATCTTCACCGCCACCGTATCCACGTCCTCGGAAACGGTGATCCCGTGAATGCCGGCCGGCGTTTCCGGTGTGGCCGGGGACGATGGCGGGGCTTCCGTCGCGGTGACCGGCGGTTTCTGTGTTTCAGCCGTTTTCACGGTACCGGCGCACCCGGCAAACACGAACGCCAGGCAGGTGCAGACAATGACCGGAAAAAAAGAGGATGGGCGCTTGGAATCCATTTTTTATTCTCCAGGGGGTTTCTGAAGCCGCATTTCCTTTTTTTGCAGGGTGACCCTTCCCATCACGTCTTCGACTTCTTCTTCCACGATGATGCGGTCGTTTAAAATTTGCACGATTCTGCCGAAATTCGTCCCGATGGGGGTTCCCACCTTCACGACGTACCCTTTTCCGGACGCTTCTTTGACCAGGGCCTTGTTCCCGCTTTTCGCCAGGATGACGCCGGTGAGCTGCAGCTGGCTTAAATCCACCTTTTCCAGGGGCGTCAGCGGCCCTTTCCGGACCCGGCGCTTTTTTTGCGCCCTGGCTTCCGGTTCCTGCCGGAACAAGGGTTCGAAGGGATCGATTTTTCCCTTGGGGTCATATGAAGTTCCGCCGGAAGCCGCTCCTTTTGGGGCCAAACCCAAAAGGGCCAGGATATCGGCGGGTTTTGGCGCCGGCCCGGTGCCGGGTGCGCGTTTGGATGCCGGCGCGGCCGCTGTTTTTGGCGGTTGGGGCTCCGGCGTGGTCTTCGATGCTGCAGGGGGAGCAGCGGCGGCATCCGGGGCCTTTTCGGAAACGATTTTCTTTGTGACCATCTGGGGTTTTGGCGGCGTCTGTTCTTTGGCCTCACACCCCATGAGAGAAAAGGCTGAAAAAAGCGCAATCACCAAAAATACCGCCGAAAAAAAAGCGGTGTGGTGCAGCCCGGGTTTTCCCCTGTTTTTTCGCTTTCGCGTCATTTCTTCTTTTTCTTCCCGTTCTCTTTTTCCGGCGGCGTTTCCACGAACCGGTAGGTCACCGCCGTGCACGCGGTGCGCAACTCACCGGGATTTTTCTGGGCGGTCATTTTGATGTCATGAATGTTGACGATTCGGGAAAGTCCGGCCACTTTATCGAAAAACATGGCCACGTTATGGTAGCTGCCGTCCACCTGGATGGAAACGGGGATTTCCGCGTAAAACTCTTTTTGCACCTCGGCCTGGGGTTGAAAAAGCAGAAACTCCAGACCCACGTCTTGACCGGAGCGGGAGACGTTTGTGAGCAAAGACGGGATTTCCTTCTTTTCGGGAAGGGCTTGAAGGGCCTGGCGAAAGTTTTTTTCCGCCAGGGCCATCTTTTTTTTGTAGGTTTCGTATTCGGCGGCCTTTTTCTTGGACCGGGCCAGGTCCTTGTCCAGTTTGATTTGTTCCTGGGTCAGTCGGGTGATTTCTTTGTATTTCGGATAATAGGAAAAATAGGCGAACCCGCCGCCGGCAAGGACGAAAATCCCGACCACGATCAAGATCTTTTGTGTCTTCGAAAATCCGGAGACCGTGTTGATAATCGGTGTGACGATTTTTTCAGAGATATCGAATTTTCTCATGGCTTCTTTTTTTTCGTTTCCCCCGGAGGGATCAACGGCACTTTATTACAAACGATGGCGAATCGTTTCAAAGCGATGTTTCGTCCCCGGATGGATTGCTGCCGGATGCTTTGCAGGTTCACGGCGGTAAAAAGCCCTGTTTTTTCGAGATTGGTCATGAAATCGGCCACGGTCTTGTTGTCCAGGGCGATGCCGTCGATGGAAACGGTGTCCTGCCCCGATTCCAGCCGGGTGAACCACATGCGCTTGGCCACGATGGCCCGGGTCATGGTGGCCAGCAGCTCCACGGCTTTGTGGCGCTCCAGCTGGAGGTTTTCGATGACGATGGTCTTTTTTTCCAGAAGGTCGAGTTTTTTTACGATTTCATCGATTTCTTTGTTGATCTTGTCGTATTTGGCCAGCTCGCTCTTCGTTGCCGCAATGCCGGCTTTCATGCGGGTGATCTTGCCGTTCAAAAAGATTTGAACGTAAAACAATCCAACGAGAAAAAGAATCAGGCAAAGGGCAAAAATGGAGACCTGTTGACGGATGTTTTCCTTTTTCCGTTTCTCATGGTAAGGAAGAAGATTGATCCGAATCATTTGTCATCCATTTTCCTGAGGGCCAGGCCGATGCAAATGGCGGCCTGGGGGGCGATGCGGTTCAGGTTTTCAACGCCGCCGGGAACCGCGCCCACTCTCACTTTGGTAAAAGGGTTCAGTCGTTCCACCCGGACCTGGGCGTCTTCGGCGACCAGTTTTTGAAACGCCTTGACATTGGCCCCGCCTCCGGAAAGAAGAATCCGGTCAATGGGATTTTCCGGGAAAGAGGCGTAGTAGAAGTCAAAGACGCGCCGCACCTCCCGGCTCCATTCGGTCACCACCGAATTCACGATATCCGCCACTTCCTCGGCCGAGCGGTTGTCCGGGGCTTTCCCGAATTTCAGCGCTTCGGCCTCCTCAAAGGTGCAGTTAAAGGCGGACATGATCTGCGTGTTGATCTGGTCGCACCCCATGGCGATATCCCGGATAAACTCGGAACTGTTCCCCTTGAGGATATTCAAGGAGGTTTTCCCGGCCCCGATGTCGATCAGGGCCACGTTGGCATCCTCTTCGGATGCCTGGTTGGCTTCATAGCAATTCTGAAGCGCAAAGGCGTCCACATCCACGATGCACGGGTTCAAACCGGCAAGGTCGATGATGTTGACGTATTCATCGATCATATCCCGGCGGGCGGCCACCAGAAGAACATTCATCTGGTTGGGGTTGTTTTCGTTTTCCCCCAAAATCTGAAAATCCAGGTTCACGTCGTTGATGTCAAAGGGGATATATTGCTCCGCTTCGAAGGCGATGGTGTCCTGGAGCTGTTCTTCCGGCATGTTTTGGACATTGATTTTCTTGACGATGACGGAATATCCGCCGATGGAGGTGGCGACGTTTTTGTTTTTGAAACGGTTGTCCGAAAAAAGCTTCTGGATGGATCCCACCACCGCTTCCGGATCCCGGATCGCCCCTTCTTCGATGGCGCCCGGAGAGACGGGCGCCATGCCGAATTTCTTCAGGTTGTAACCGCTTCTGGAGCCGACGACTTCGGCGGCCTTGACGGTCCTGGAACCGATGTCCAGGCCGATGATGTGTGGGTTTTGGCGCAGTAACATGGTCTCGCCCTATTCCTCGAATAACTTGTTTTTTTCGGAGAGTTCAAGGCCCAAGGCCAGGATGATCTTGCGCTTGGTTTCCATCCGACAGGGCAATCCTTTTTCGATTCTGGATAGGGTGATGGGCGACACATTGGCCATGCGGGCCAACTCGGCCTTGCTGAGCAAAAGGGCTTCCCGGTATTTTTTCAGCGCGTTTTTTTTCAAGGATACCCGAATTATTTTGAAAATCAATAGGGAAAAGAGCGGTTCTACACAGAATTGAGGATATCCCAATCACTAAAAAAGGTAAAAGTCAAGTAAAATTTAACATAATTACCATTAATTAAATTCAGTTGGCGCATCTTGTAGCGTATTTAGAGCGAATATACCATATATTGAGTAACAGCCTCTGTGTCCTTGTGCGCGCCGCCGTATCGCCTTGACTTTAAAATGGGCATTTCCTATAACCGTGCCGATTCCATTGGCGTGAAAACGGTTTTT
>CAZQUR010000122.1:0-6538 GCA_964596535.1 uncultured Desulfobacteraceae bacterium | reverse complement strand
TGTTTTGGTAGCGGGGGCTGGATTTGAACCAACGACCTTCGGGTTATGAGCCCGACGAGCTACCAGACTGCTCCACCCCGCATCTGAATTGAAGAACCCCTATAATAGCGGTGGATCCGGCACCTGTCAAGGGCCTTTTTTTGAACCGGTCCAGGCGGCAAGAAGTGTTTTTAGGCGCTGGATTTCGGTTTTTGCATCGGCACCCGGAGGGTCGAACCGGATGTGTTTGGTGCGGCGGCTTTCTCCGGAAACGATGGAAAGGCTCGATTTGGGGACCTTGAGCTGTTTGGACAGAAACTGGATGCACTCCTTGTTCGCCTCCCCTTCCACGGGAGGTGCGGTCAGCTTGAGCTTGAGGGCGTCCAGGAAAACGCCGGAAACGGCGTTTCTGGAGGATTTGGGGAGGACATGAACCTTGAAAACCAGGTGGGTGCCGCAATCCCGGATATCCAGGGGGGATTCATTCGGCACGGTCCGCGGTTCCCGAGAAGATGGCGGTTTTCAGTTCTTCCAGGGTGGCGGCGGCGGTCCCCACCTTCCCCACCACGATGCCGGCGGCGGTGTTGGCCAGATGCATGGCCGTTTCCAGGGTGGCGCCGGCGGCCAGGCCGAGGCCGAGCACGGCCAGCACCGTATCCCCGGCGCCGGAGACATCGTAGACCTGGCGGGCCTGGGCGCGGATGGTGTACGGCCGTTTCCCCCGTTCAAAAAGCGCCATGCCGTCTTTCCCCAGGGTGACCAGGAGTTTGCCGATCTCCACGCCGGCAAGGATTTTCGCCGCCGCTTCTTTCAGGGAGGGGATGTCCACGATTTCCACGCCGGCGGCAATACCCGCTTCCTTTTTGTTGGGGGTCAAAAGGGAGACCCCGGCGTACTTGGCGAAATTGAATCCCTTGGGATCCGCGATGACGAATTTGTCCTTGGCCCGGGCCGCTTTGACGACCTGGGACAGCAGAGGATGGGTGACGAGACCCTTTCCGTAGTCCGAGACCAGGACCGTGTCCGCCCGGGAGACGAGCGTTTTGACGGCGGCGATGAGTTTTTGCCGGGTTTTGTAAGGGACATCCTTCCGGACTTCCCGGTCGATGCGCAGGACATGCTGGCTCACGGCGATAACCCGGGTCTTCTGAATGGTGGGCCGGTCCGGATCCCGGATGACCCCTTCCGTGTCGATCCCGAGTTCCTCCAGCTTTTTCAACACCCGGTTTCCGTTTCTTCCCGTGCCGATGACCCCCACGGCCGTGACCTTGGCGCCCAGGGCGGCCAGGTTGTGGATGACGTTCCCCGATCCCCCCAGGGTGAAGTTTTCGTTTTTGACCAGGACCACGGGGACCGGGGCCTCCGGCGAGATGCGGTCCACGTCCCCCCAGATGTATTCGTCGATCATAAGATCCCCGATCACCAGGATCCGGCAATCGGAAAACCGGTCAAAATCGATGTTCGACAAAGGATTTTTTTTCAAGGCAGCCGATCCTTTCAAGGCGCGGACCCGGCGTGTTCCCGGATCAGTTGCGTCAAAAACAGGGGCGGTCGGATCACGCGGCCTTCCGGACTTATGCATGCGTGGAGGGTGTAGCCGGCGGCGCACGGCCGTTCTTCTTTACGGGCGAAGATCGTGTAGTCAAACTTGATTTTGCCCTTCACGGACGTGTCCAGGCGGGTTTCCACCACCAGTATGTCGTCGTATCTCACCGGTGCCAGGTACTTGCAGTAGGCCTCGGAGACGGGCAAAAAGACGCCTTTTTCTTCGATGCTTTTATACGTCACGCCCCAGGCCCGGAAAAGCTCGGTGCGGCCGATTTCGAACCAGCGCATATAGTTGCCGTAATAGGCAAAGCCCATGTTGTCCGTGTCGCCGTAGATGACCCGGATCGACGTCCGGTGGGAAGGGGTCATTTTTCGGCCTTTCCGCACTGACCATCGGTAAGGCGCACGATGATCCGTTTCAACCCGTCGTAATTTCGGGTCACCGGAAAATCCGGAAATTCTTTTTTCACGTTTTCCGGGGGGCGGAACAACACCGCGTCGTCGGCGCTTTTGAGCATGGCGATGTCGTTGTAGGAATCCCCGATGCCGATCACCCGGTAATTGAGGCGCTTCAAAGAAAGGACCGTTTCTTTTTTCGCCTCGGGCTGCCGCAGGTTGTAGTTTGTGATCATGCCGTCGCCGTTTACCGTCAGGCAGTGGCAGAACAGGGTGGGGCGGCCGAGCTTTTCCAAAAGCGGTCCCGCGAATTCCACGTATGTGTCGGAGACCACGATGACCTGGAAGGTCGCGCGCATCCAGTCCAAAAACGTCTTGGCTCCGGGAAGCGGGTCCATTGTGGAGATGACCTCCTGGATGTCTTTGAGCCGGATGTCGTGGCGGTGCAAAAGGGTCAGGCGGTGCTTCATGAGGACATCGTAATCCGGGACATCCCGGGTGGTGAGCCGGAGGTCTTCGATGCCGGTCTTTTTCGCCACGTTGATCCAGATTTCCGGGGTGAAGATCCCTTCCATGTCCGAGCAGATGATGTTCATGCGGGCGTTTTGGCTCATGACGGCTGCACTTCCTCTTCGATGCGGATGAGGACCGGTGTAGCGTCCACCACCTCCATGGCGCCGATTTCCGAAAGGGCGGCGGCCACGTTCTTTTCCCGGGCCAGGTGGGTGAGCATCACCACGGGCACCGACCCGTTGGTTTTCCGCCCTTTCTGGTGGACGGACTGGATGCTGATACCGTGTTTCCCCAGGACACCGGCGATCCCGGACAACACGCCGGGCTTATCCAGGGCGGAGAACCGGAAATAGTAGTAGGTGTGAATGTCGCCGATGGGAACCACGGGCAGGGTTTTGATGCGGTTTTTCTGGTACGAAAGCCCCGGCACCCGCAAGGGACGGCTTCCGGACAAAAGGTTCCGGGCCAGGTCCGCCACGTCGGCCACCACGGCGCTGGCCGTGGGCATCATGCCGGCGCCGTAGCCGTAGAGCATCAGGTCCCCCACCCGGTCGCCGGTGAGCATCAGGGCGTTCACCGCGCCGCTCACGGAGGAAAGGAGGTTGGTTTCCGGGATCATGGTGGGATGGATCCGGGCCTCCACCCGGTCCCCGAAGTTTTTCCCGATGGCCAGAAGCTTCACCGTGTACCCGAACTGTCGGGCGAGCGCGATGTCCAGAGGCGTGATCCCGGAGATCCCTTCCACGTAAATGTCCTTTAAGTTGATCTTCATCCCGTAGGCCAGAGCCGACAAAATGGCCAGCTTGTGGGCCGTATCGTGGCCTTCCACGTCCAGGGTGGGGTCGGCTTCGGCATACCCCTGGGCCTGGGCCTGGGCCAGGGCCTCCTGGAAGGGGATCCCTTCCCGGGTGATCCGGGTGAGGATGTAGTTGCAAGTCCCGTTGAGGATCCCGATCATGGACTGGATGCGGTTTCCCACCAGGGATTCCCGGAGGGTCTTGATCACGGGCATGCACCCGCCCACGCTGGCCTCGAAGGCCAGGTCCACCCCGCTTTTAAAGGCCGCGGCAAAGAGGGCGTTTCCCTGGGCGGCCAGGAGGGCCTTGTTGGCGGTCACCACGTGCTTGCCGTTTTGGATGGCCCGCAGCATCAGGTCCTTGGCCACGCCTTGTCCCCCGATCATCTCGATGACGATGGCGATTTCCGGGTCATCCACCACCTGGAAGGCGTCTTCGATGAAGACCCCTTTTTTGAACCGGATGCCCCGGTCCCGGTTGAAGTCGATGTCCGCCACCCGTTTCAGGTGAATTTCCGTTCCCACACGGGCCTTCAGAAGGGATGCATTTTCCAAAAGGATCCGGGCCACTCCGGTGCCCACCGTGCCGCATCCCAAAAGGCCCACACAAATGCGTTTCATGGATTTTTTCCTTTACAGGATTTTTTTGATCCCCCGCACCGCCTGGTTGATGCGCATGGGGTTTTCGATGAGGGCGAACCGGACATAGTCGTCCCCGTATTCGCCGAAGCCGAGTCCGGGGGACACGGCCACCCGGGCTTTCCGGATCAGCATCTCGGAAAAGGCCACGGAACCCATTTTCGCGTAGGGTTCCGGGATCTTCCCCCAGACGAACATGGTCCCTTTGGGCGGCGGGATGTGCCATCCAATCCGCTCAAGGCCCGTAATCAGGGCGTCCCGCCGCCGGCGGTAGGTGTCCACGATGGTCTTCACGCAGGGCTGCCGCCCTTTGAGATCCTTTTTCCGGTCCGCCTCGTTTTCTCCGCTCAGGGCGATGATGGCGGCGATCTGGATGGGCTGGAAGATGCCGTAGTCCAGGTAGCTTTTGATCCGGCGCAAGGCCGCGACGACTTCCGGGTTCCCCACGCAGAACCCCACGCGCCACCCCGCCATGCTGTAACTCTTGGAAAGGGAGAAAAATTCCACCCCCACGTCCCTGGCGCCTTTTGCCTGGAGGAAACTGGGGGCTTTATACCCGTCGAAGACCAGGTCGGCGTAAGCGAAATCGTGGATCACCATGAGGTCGTTTTCCCTGGCGTAGGCCACGATCTTGTCGAAAAAGGCCGGGTCCACCACCTGGGTGGTGGGGTTATGGGGATACGACAGGATCAGCACCTTGGGCCGGGGCCAGGTCTGCTTGGTGGCCCGCGTGAGGTTTTCGAAAAAATCCTCATCGGGCCCGGTGGGGATCCCCCGCACGTCGCCGCCGGCGATGATGACGGAATAGGGGTGGATGGGATACGTGGGGTTCGGCGTAAAGACCACGTCCCCGGGCCGGATGGTGACCAGGATCAGGTGGGACAGCCCTTCCTTGACGCCGATGGTGACAATGGCTTCCGTGTCCGGATCGATGTCCACGTCGAAGCGGCGCCTGTACCAGTCCGCAATCGCCCCCCGGAGCTTGGTGATCCCCATGGAGGCCGAATACCGGTGGTTCTGGGGCTTTTGAGCGGCTTCCATGAGCTTGGCCACGATGTGCGGGGGTGTGGCCAAATCCGGGTTTCCCATCCCCAGGTCCACGATGTCTTCCCCGGCCTGCCGTGCTTCCATTTTGATCTTGTTGACGGTGGCAAAGACGTAGGGCGGAAGGCGGTCCAAGCGTGCAAAACTAAACATGATTCTTTTCACACCATTGGGTAATGAATGAATAAAATAAATTTCATACAACAGGCCCGATACCTTGTCAAAAAAAAATCTTTTGACTTGAAAAGGTGTTATCGATAATTTGAAAGGGGTTTGATTTTAAAAATAGGGTCCGAAATCTTACAGGAGCAAAGGGGCAAAACCCCGGAAAACACAATGACCAAGCCCATAACCTATGCGGATGCCGGCGTGGATATCGCCAAAGCCGACCGTTTCGTGGACCAAATCAAGGAGATGGCCGAGAGCACCTTCAATTCCCGGGTGATCGGCGGCATCGGAGGATTCGGGGGGCTTTACTCCCTCAACCTCCAGAACATCGCAAACCCGGTCCTGGTGAGTTCCACCGACGGCGTCGGCACCAAACTCAAGATCGCCTTCATGACGAAGACCCATGATACCGTGGGGATCGACCTGGTGGCCATGTGCGTCAACGATATCGCCGTCTTCGGCGCCAAGCCGTTGTTTTTTCTGGATTACCTGGCCATGGGAACCTTGGATCCGAAAATCGCCGCCGACCTGGTGCAGGGGATCGTCACGGGATGCCGGGAAGCCCAGTGTGTCCTCCTCGGGGGGGAGACGGCGGAGATGCCCGATTTTTACCGTCCCAACGAGTATGACCTGGCCGGGTTCGCGGTGGGGATCGTGGACAACCGGAGAATCATCGACGGCTCCGACATCGGTGTGGGGGACCGGTTGGTGGGGATCGCCTCCAGCGGACTGCACGCCAACGGCTTTTCCCTGGTGCGCAAAATCTGTTTCGAGGTGCTGCACCTGGGGATAACGGACAGGGTGCCGCCACTGGAAAAGCCCCTGGGGGAAGTCCTTTTGACGCCCACCCGGATTTATGTCAAAACCCTGCAGACCCTTATCAAGGATTCCCCCATCCACGGCCTGGCCCATATCACCGGCGGCGGGATCGTGGGGAACCTCCCGCGCATCCTTCCCGAACCCTGCGGGGTTCTCCTTTATAAGGACAGCTGGGAGGTGCCGCCGGTCTTTTCCTTTTTACAGGAGGCCGGAGGGATCTCCGACGAAGAGATGCTCAAGACCTTCAACAACGGCATCGGCATGGCGGCCGTGGTTCCGGAAGAAGCCGTGCAGGAAGTCCTGGAGCGGCTCAACGGCCTGAAGGAAAAGGGTTGGGTCATCGGAGAAATCGTCAAGCGCCCCGAAGACGGATCGAGGATCCTATGGAAGTAGGCAACACACCAAACCGAAAATGGGAGAAAAACGACCCGTCCCCGGGCGGGTCCTCCTTTTTGGCAAGGATGGCGGCGCCTTTTCTGGCCCTGCTCAAATGGATTGAAAAGGGGCAAGACGGAAAAGCGCCCTGTAAAGGATGAGGGGCCGGTTCAGGGGGCGCCCGGCGGGTGCCCTGATCCAAAAAAGATGGCTTCGTAAAAAGTCCATCTGCTGCGTTGCGCTGCATTCTTCGTCATTGCG
>CAZQUR010000121.1:0-6545 GCA_964596535.1 uncultured Desulfobacteraceae bacterium | reverse complement strand
TCCCTTGTTCATCAGGTCGAGTTCTCCAATAGCCGAGGAGTTGGATTTTTTGCAAAACGAAGGGTTTGAGTCGTAATCCCTTGTTCATCAGGTCGAGTTCTCCAATTTAGATACACTCAATGCTGATAGAAAGGGGAATGAAAGTCGTAATCCCTTGTTCATCAGGTCGAGTTCTCCAATGGAAAGTGGACAATTTGACAGATGCTCATCTGGTTCCGGGTCGTAATCCCTTGTTCATCAGGTCGAGTTCTCCAATAGCTGGGTGTCCAACGCTTTGAATCCATTGACTTGTTTTTTAAAAAAGCGGCCATCCCCCCTTTCCGTGTCCGCGGTAGGATTCCATAATTTCAAAGAATTAAATTTATTCAATAATATCAAATAGATCGAAAGGCGAAGCATGTCATTTTCCTTTATCAATAAAATCAAAGGGTTAAGTGATATCGACGGCAATGGTTGTCCGATCCTCGCAAAATCCGTTTATCCTGTTAAAATCGTTATAAAAATAAAATTACGAAACAGCCGCTTCCTAAAATCGTCACCCGCTTTCTTTGACGGCGAGGATTCGAAACGCGTTGCCGATGGGTTCCACCTCTACGTCGGCAATTGCGGCTTTCCTTTTTGCAAAAAGCGTTGGATGAAGTGTCTCGGGCACTTTTTCCTTTCCTTTGCCAAACGCTTTTTTGCCTTCATGGGCCGCCGCCAGTTCTTGTTTCCCGGGGTTCCAGGTGAGTGTTGCTTTTTTCCACAACACCGTCTTGGGCGTTTCGGGTTCCACGGGTGCAGCCTTTCGTGGCACCGGCGATCTCACCGGGCTCTCCTTTTCAAGGACGACGGTTTTTTCCAGGACCGGTTTCGGTGAGTCGATGGGGAATTGCCGGACCGGGCGATCCGTGGTGGTTCGCACCAGGACCCATCCCAAATTGTCACCGTCCACAAGCGCTTTCTGCGTGCGGGGGGCTTTGAGTCGATAAACATCCGAACCGATGCCGGCGGTCTCCTTGAACAAAAGAAGGGACATGGCCCAGGCGGAACTGCCCTGGCCCAGCCGCAGCAGTGTTCCATCCTTCGGTGACGTTTGTTTCGGACGGGTTTTTTCCCAGACCCGGCGGTAGAATGCATCTGAAAATCGCAACAGCTCCCCCATGCGCCATTGAAACTCAGGCTTATCCCGGATCGTCAAATGCACGCGGGTGCCGGGTGTCAAGGCTTCACAAACGATGGGAAGCGCACTTGTCCCTTTGGCCCCGTCCACATGGGTCAAATAGACTTGCAACAACTCAGACGGCGGGCCGAGGGTGGTATCTTCCACATCGATCCAGGAAAAAAACCGCCCCTTCTGCCCTTTTTCTTGCCTTGGATTCCGGAATGCATCAAAGACCAAATCAAGGAGCTTCGGATAGGCTCTTTTATCTTGCGGGTGCTTAAGGCAGTTCAGGATCGTATCCTGATGAAGCCCCTTTTGGAACTGATCCCAAAGAACATGAAAGGAAAGCGCCGAAAAAAGGGCGCCCTTGACGCTGCTTCCCGGAATGTAGACCCGGCCTGCGGATTTGACGAACTCCTTCACCAAGATGGGGCTGGCGGTCAGGTGGGACCTGGCGTCCGGATCCATGGGAACCCAATAGGCGATGTGCCTGGATAATAAATCGGTCGGAACATACCGTCCGATGTAGCGGTTTTCCGCCGCCCCTTTAACAAAGGCTTCCAGGTGGGGCGCAAAGGCCTCATCCTTCATAAGGTTTTCCAAGTCCAGGCGGAAAAAGACGTTCTGGATCCAGTACTCCATGGGGGAAATTTCATTCCCGTTTCCGATATGCACCGGGCTCAAGACTTCGAGTTCGATATTCATGGGTTCCTCCCATTCAGGCGGCAGGGGATGCTCAAGGCAGTCCCCACCCTGAAGACGCGATGCGCCCGGAACAGATCCGGCGTGACGTCCAGGAAAAGACCTTGATAAAATGGGGGTGCCGGAAAAACCGATCCTTCCGTAAACATCATCACCGATTTTCTGCGCAGGCTCTGTCCGGCCGGGGAAAAGACATACCCCCTTCGAGGTATAAGGGCGTAATAGGCGTTCCGGATTTCGTGCAATTCGGAATCGGCGGGATAATAAAGGGAGAGCAGGACTTGTCCGTCGGCTTCATCCGGCACTTCAAGGGTAAATTCCGCAGGGGTGCAATAGTGGAAATGCCCCTTTCCGACGGAGCGGTCGCCGCCGATGCCTTCATCGGCCAGAAGGTTCCACACCCCGAAAATCCGGTCGGTAAATGCATCGTCGTTGACCTGGATTAAAAAATAAAGCCCTGCATCGGCAGCGAAAAAGGCTTCACTGCAATGAAAATACCGGTCGCCGGGATGATTGAACCGACGATCCAGGCCCACACGGGGGGACTCCTGGATTTTCCAAGGAAATTTTTCCGGGTTTTCCTTTGGTTCATCGACTGCGGGGATGCACCGGATCTCTTTTTCTTTGCGCAGGTGTTCCAGGGATTCCCCCTGGAGCATGCGGGAAAAGGATTTGGTGTCCACATATTCGATGCTTTTTGACTCCTTTTCCATGGGAACCTGGTTTTTCGGAACAGGCAAGTATTCGGCGTCTTTCCAGAAGGGGAATGCGGAAGAAAAAAGGAAAGGGCTTTTTTCGTCGATGAAAAGCGCGATGAGCGCTTCCAGGTCTTTTTCCCCGTATAGGTAGCGGTAGCCGTTGAAAAAGGCCGAATACAGGGTGTCCGAATGTGCCGCGGGTTCGGTGCCTTCCAGGGCGCCTTCCCGGGTCCCCAGATGGAGACCGCTTTTAAAGACCAATCGGCAGATCATAAATGGTCGGTTCATTTCAAGGCATCCTTGATTTGTTCAAAGTGCTGCACCAGTTTGGAAGGGGTATCCCATGCGCCGTTAATTTTACGGGAGGGCTCCAGTTCCACATGGCCCTTTTCGTAGGCGGACCGGTCATTCCAGTAGACTTCCATATCAACGAATCGGACCCTGCCGGATCCCCGGGAGCCCATGCCGCCGAGGTAATCGTTTTCCAGGAGTTCCAGGGAGATGAAAAGATGCTTGAGCAGATCCTTGTCGTCATTTGAAAAGATGTTGAAGATCAATCGGCTGTCGGAGAATTTGGCGCCGGCCGGAACCCTTTCGATTTGGCGCAGGCTGCCGGTATGGGCGGTGCCGGTGACCCGGTTGATGGCGGTTTCCATCTTCACTTCGGTCCAGCGAAGCTCCATGTTTTTTTGCATTTCCTCGGTGATGGAGGATTCATCCAGAAACACGTCGCCCACCAGCAGGCGTGTGAGGGTCGGTTGGGTGAAATGTTTTGCATCGCCCAGAAGCCCCCAGACCCTGCATACCGGACAATTACCGTAATCCTGGTCGTTTTCGCACATATGGATGCCGTTTTTGGTGACGGGTTTATTGGAAAACCGTTCCATGAGGGAACGGGTTTTCCCCTTGATGCTGGAGCCGGGAATATACGGTTTTCCCCATGGATCGGTGATGACGTTGAGATCCACACCCCCGATTTTCAATCCGCCGGTACTTCCGCCGACCCGCAGGCCGGTCAGGGCTTCCAACCGGCTTTTCACAACGACCTTTCCGAATATTTCGCTCATGATTCTCCTCCTTATTTTCCGCCATGGTAGCGGTGATAGGCAACGATGGCTTCGAAGAAGTCTTTAAAATTTTCAAAAGCGCCCGGGCCGTCGATCATTTGAATGGCGCGGTCCGCAACTTTCTGCAGTTCCATCACTTTTCCCTTGTGCCGGCCGGCGGCGTAGGCGAGCTTTGGACGAAGCAGTTGCACCGCCTTTGGATCAAAGCCGGCCATCCGCTGGAGATGATCGAGTATGCCGCGGATTTGGGAAGAGGAAAGCTTTTCGCGCTCGCCCCCCTGGTTATAATAGCGGCCCAGTTTGTCTGCTGTTTCATTGAGCGTTACCGCATCTCCTTTCAGGATAACGGCTTTGAGTTCCTCGTCTTTGATCATGGGCGCGCTTTCGCGTCCGGAGCCGTAATGGGATCTTTTTTGCTGCATCGGATTATCCCTCCTTTCCACGGGTTAAATAATCCGCCCACCGGATGGCGATATCGGTGTAATCGGGCATCCACAGGTTTTTTATGACCTGTTGTTCCAGGGCGTTGAGTTCGCTTAAAAGGGTCTTGTGCCTTTCTTTCAACCGGGCCATGCCGTAAAGAAGTTTCCATACCCGAAACATGGAGGCTTTTTTTTCGCGGGTTTGGCGTTGTTCTTCCCAGCCGGCATAAAGCATGGAAAATACGGCGCGCGGCAGCCCTTTGCGGACCAAATGGCACAACACATCCCGGGTTTTTTGGATTTCGTCGAAGTTTTCCCAGAGGATGGGTGTTTCAAACACACAAAAACGATTCCTTCCGGATACTTTTGCCGTGTTTTCCCCTTCTCCGGCCTTTCTTGCCGCCTGGTAAATTGGGTAGGATTCGGAAGGGGCCAGATAGATGCCCGCAGACAGGTGAAGGACCTGGCCGGTGAAGCTCAGGAAATCGTCATAAACACTTTTGGAAAGTTCCGGCAGAGCCGACCAGGATCCGATCAGGAAAAGATCATCCCCTCCGGAATAGACAAGGGAAACACGTTGCAGGTAAGGTTCCTGATGGACGAGAAACTGGACATGGGAGGTAAAATACAGCGCGATCATATGGCTGAGCATGCTCAACCGGGATATGCTGCGGTTTTCCGCCTGAAGGCCTTCGTGAAAGACCTTTCCCAGGTGATCCACGTCCGCCCGCAGTGCCCCCCATTTGCGGATTCCGGCGGCCCGGCCGGCCAGGTCTTCAAGGGTGGCGGTATCTCCTTCCGTGTTCAGGGGGGTGTGCTTCCCGATAAAGCGATATCCCATATAGGTTTTTTGGGGGGACATAAAACCCGTTTGGTTCAGTACGTAGGATTCCTTTTGGGAATCCGTTTTTTCGACGACATCCATTTCCCAGCCGACGGCTTTCAGGATATCCCGGAAATCCGCGAAGTTTTCCGATGTGTTTTCAAAAAAAGCCGGTTTTGAAATCAGAAAGTTTCCCCTGGCCATGCGGAAGGCGAGTCTTTCAAAGCTTTTGCACAAAGGGCAAAGGGCCCGTTCCTCTGCAAAATCGCCGTCAACCGGGTTTTCCCCGCAGACCAGGCAGGCACGATCCTTTTCAATGACGTCAAAGGGTCCGAATACGGCGGCCCTGTCTTTTGGTTTTTCGAGTACGTTCCATGCTTTCCGGCGCTTTTCCCGGGCGAGCCGGAGGCCGAGGCGGCCCCATGCCTTGCCGAAAGCCTCTCCGATAAAATCCATCGGTGCAAGGGGCAACCAGGTGAGACTGAGGCTTAATTTGCCCGCGTGGGCGCGGGAAAGGGTCTGGTTTATTTTCTCATAATGCGCCGATAATTGATGGTCTGTCTCTTTCGTGTTGGGGGCGAGAAGGTAAAAATGGCCGCCGCTGCAATAGATGTTGCAGGTGGCATTTAGATCGAGCAGTGCCAGGATGCTTTCGGCGATGGATTCGGCGAGAAGCTGGATATAAAAAGACCGTCCGCGGATACCTTTCAACGCACCTCTTGCCGTTACGTCATAGATGAAGCTTTGAATCCCCGAGATATCGGCGCCGATCAAGAAAAAGAGTTTCCGATTAATTGCACTTTCATCTTTCGGGGATTTCAGGGCGGATAACATGTCCCTTAAATCGGACTCGGAAAGATCGTGGCGCAGCAGGCAGGTGGTGATGGCCGCCGTCGATTTCATGTGATGAAAAAGGGAGATGTCCGGAAGATCCACGTAGGCGGCTGAAGGAATAAAGAGCGCGTATTTTTCAAGAAGGAAAAGGAGTTGGCGGATCAACAAGGAGGGCTTTTCCAGTGGTGAAAGGCATCGGCACTCGGCTTTGAAGGCCGACCAAAGATTCGCGTAATTTTCCGAAGGGCCCATTTTGTTCGTCGGATCGGGAAAATGCGGGCGCAGGTTTTCCTGGATGGGCAACAAGGGAAAAAAGACGGGGTTTGGGGTTTTTCCATTCAGTTTCAGATGGGAAAAGATGCTTTGCATCCGGGAGGTTCGGGGCTGTCCCGACTCTTTGTCATCTTCCCGCTTGATCCGTTCTCCCGAAGAAAGGCGATCGGCAATGGCCACCATCATAGCTTCTTTTTTCAGAGTAGAGGCGTCGGGTTGATGGTGGAACAATGCGATGATTTCCGCTTCCGCATATCGGTCTCCCAGATGTTCCCGTATGAACTTGCCGGAGTAAAGGACATGTTGGTGACTGTAACGTCCTTGGTAAACCGGACAACATGTGGATTCGATTCCCCGGTCTTCCGGCGTCAATTGCTCTTTCGCCCGCTGGGCGATCTTGCCGGTATCGTGTAACAGCGATCCGATAACGGTTTGCTCCTTCATGGCCTTTCCTTTCGATGTGTTGAACGATTCCATATCCGGCGCTCAGTCTGCATGAATTTTCTTTCAAAACAATTTTTGCAACATTGCCGTTACAGGATCACCTCGATGCGGTTCCGGTCGATGACAAGACCGTAACGC
>CAZQUR010000120.1:0-6779 GCA_964596535.1 uncultured Desulfobacteraceae bacterium | reverse complement strand
CTGACGTTCGGCTGTGCCGCACCCCTGATCAAAGACGGCAAGAAAAACGACGCCGTCATATTATCCCGCTCTTTGGATGTCTCTGAAGCCATCGAAAATCCGTATTACAAGTCTTCGGCCCAAGAAGACATCGCCGTCGTCTACGCCCAGATCGGCATGTATGAAGAAGCCGCGGAAGTGGCTGACCGTATCGAAGACCCCTTGATTCAGGCCTATGCCTTTTCCCACGCCGCAGAAATCGCCTGGAACAATCTACGCAGAGAAACAGCGTTGCTTTTGCTGTCAGGAGTCGACGATCCCATCCAAAGGATCGATGATCCCCAGAAAAAAACCTATCTTATGACCCTTCTCTCGGAGACGTATGCCGGAATCAACGAAACCGAAAAGGCCTCCAACAGCCTGGAAGAAGCCTATAAATTTGCCAACCAGGTGGAAAACGAGGGTATGCGCGCCTATGACTTGACCGTCATCGGAAACCATTTTTTCAAGCTGGGAAAAAAAGCCAAAGCCGGCGAAATCCTTTCAGAGGCGTATTCCGTTGCCAAAGACATCGATGACACCGAGAAACAAATCACCATTATGGATATGATCGCCAGCATCCTTGCCGAAGACGGCCAATACGATAAAGCGTTTGAAATCGTAAAGGAGATCGATGTGAACATCACCAAGGCCGCCGGACCGGACCGGATCACGGAGCTGTATACCTCCATGGGGAATTTTGAAAAAGCCGTAGAGATCGGCAACCTCATCGAAAATCCCCACACGAGGACTTACACCCTTGCCCGGATCAGCCTTGCGGCCTGGAATCAGGGGAAAAAAGACCTGGCAAGTCGAATCCTGGCGTCATCGGCGGAAGTGGCTCGTTCCATAGAAGACGCATCCGTGAAAACGTCCGCACTGGATCGAGTGGCATGGGGATATGCCGATGCCGCTCAAGAGGAAGCGGCGGTGGAAGTCGCCCAAAGTATCGACGATAAATACTTTAAGGACGACGCACTGGAAAAAATCGCCGTCCGTTATGCCGAAACCGGAGACTTTGAAAAAAGCATTGAAGTCATCGGCACCATCCAAGACAACTATTACAAAACCGCTGCGGCAACCCGGGTGGCCGACGCTTACTTGACTGCCGGAAAACAGGAACAGGCGCAACAACTCTTGGATCAGGCCTATCAACTGTCGGAGGAGATTTCCTTGGAATACCAGCGTTTCAGGGCCATGGCCGCCATAGCACCGATATATGAAAAGCTCGGCAAGCACGAAAAAGCCATTGCCGTTGCACGTGCAATCGAGGACGACCACTTTCGGAACAGGGCGCTTTTTCGAATTGCCTCCTGGTACGCCGATACCCGGGAATTCGAGAAGGCACTGATTTGGGCCGAAACCATAGAAGACCCCTATTATCAGACATCCGCCTATACCCTGATCGCGGGAAAGTAATTCCGCACACGGATACCAGAATTTTTACCGGC
This sequence comes from uncultured Desulfobacteraceae bacterium, assembly GCA_964596535.1. Classification (GTDB taxonomy): domain Bacteria; phylum Desulfobacterota; class Desulfobacteria; order Desulfobacterales; family UBA2156. The sequence continues at coordinate 5,310 of CAZQUR010000120.1, read as the reverse complement.
CGAATACGACCCCTTTCATTCAAAGGGGTCGTAACTTTTTGTTTTTTTAAAAAGATGGGTATGCACATAAACGGCCAGGATCTCAGCCGCGGCGCGTGGAGGACGGGTTGTCAAATAATTGTCGATGATGGCATGGGCCAGTTCATGGGCCAACATGCCTTCGTGAATGTCACCGATATTAATAAAAATGGTGTTGATCTCATATACATACCAGGCCCGCACATTCAATTCCCCGCCGAAAAGCCGATGATAGGCTTGTTTCAGGCTTTTTTTATTCGGATGAAGTTCGATGACCACCTTTTTTTCGGTTCTTTTTCGCATGTCCAGAATCTCCTGGACCCTTTCATAAAGGGCATCGATCTTTTTCCGGACCTTTCCCTCCAATTCCTGGGGAGCCGTTTCGGTAAAAAGGCTCTTTAAAGAAAAATCAGACGGTAAAAAATTCACCTTTCCGTCAAATTTCTTCAGATCATCTAAGTTTTCATAACGAATAAGCGTATATCGGGTTTCCAGTCCGATCCAGGGGCTTATTTCTTCCTTTTTTCCTTTTTCCGGTCGGACTTCGGGAGTAGAAATCGAAAAGGGGATTTTTTCGGGTGCATTATCCTCGGCAAATCCATCGATGGAAACAGGCGGTATCCCTGTCAGGAAAAAACACAGCCCCAATACAAGGATTCGAATCAGCCCGGTTCCACCCATGTGCACCCACTATATTTTAAAATGTTTCCGCACAACGCCTTGAAGGTTCCAAAGGGATGCCGCGATATTTTCCTGGACCTCGTGCTGCTTGGCCAATTCCTGGAACTCAAAAATTTCCGATTCAACGCCCAAGGCTTTGTTTCGAAGGTTCTCCGTCATATTGTTGAATGCAGTGGAAAGCGTGACGAACTGGTCTTTTTTCCGGAGGGATATCTGTACAGTCAAATCGCCTTCGGCGACGGCATTCATCTCTTTTTCGAATCGAAACATGGGGCCTGCAATCTTGTGGGAAATATAAAGCACCGTCAGGACGGCAATCAGGGTAACAATGGCGACCGTGATAGAATTGGTCAAAACCACTGTGGGCAGAATCGCCTCGGCCGTATTTTTCACCACCAATCGCCCGCTTTCAAAGGATGTGGTCACCGTCCCCCTTGACAAAAAAACGACCAGTGCGGTGGAAATCACACCCCCCAACAGGAGGATCAGACAGAACTTCAAGATAAAATAAAACTGGTAGCTTTTTTTAATAAAGACCGTTCGCCTTTGGTAGGGCCTTTCTTGAGCCATGGACGTCTCCTTTAAAAGACTTATCGATTTTTTTCCTGAATCAATTCCTGGTTTATTTCGATTGTCGCGTTTTCCCTCAGCGTCTCGATCCATTTTTTCAGTTTTTCGGTCTGTTTCTCTTCTTTGAGCTGTTGGATCATTTCAGCTCGAATCACTTCCAAGGGTGGAAGGGTTTCATCATCGGCTTTCATCCGCTGATACCGGAACATGACCTCTTCTTCGGAAATATAGGTCTGTTTTTCGATCTCCTTTCCTTTCAGTTCCAGTAGATCCCGGATCAAAGTGGATTGCCAGTATCGTTCAATGGCCTGGATGAATTGGTCCCTGCGGTCCAACTTCAATTCCATGGCTTCCTGGATGAGAAGTTCCCTCTGGATGAGTTGGTCCAGAAACGATTTTTTGGCTTTTTGAGTCAGTTTAAATTCCGGATCCATCTCCATGTCAGCCGCAAGGCGGGTTTCAAATTCTTTGAGCGTCAGTTGGTAATCATTGATCCTCGCTACGACGGCGCCCTCCGGATTCCGATCCGCACAACCCAATAGGAACAACAGTCCGAGCAGCACCCACATTTGCCTGCAGAGCGTTATTGGATTTGAAGTTGTTCGCTTCATCCTATGCCTTGTCCTTTCGTTTTCGTCCTGGGTATTTCTCAGTTGATACTTCAATAGGTTTCAAAACATCTCGGTCCGCATATCCGGCAATTTTCAAAAACGCGGGATATCAACGGCTGAAATCAAATTCGGTTTCAACCGCAAATTTCATATTGACATTCCTGAAACTCGCAACTACTATTAAACACACCTTTTTTTATAGTGCAAGTCCAATCGGGCGCTTGTGGACACTGTACCGGCACGTTAAGCTTCATCAAACCCCATGCATAAGGAGGGGCTCTCATGAAAAACCGCACCCAACAAATCGGAATCGCGGGACTTTTTGCAATTTTTTTCTCGTGGGTATTTGCCGTCGCACCGGGCATGGGAAGCGATCCGGCAACCCTTTTCAGCCCTTCCTGGACCAGTAAAAGGGCGCCCGTCCTTCTGGCGAAAAAAGACACAGATACCCCCAAAAAAGAAATCCCCACCTACGAAAAAGCCATGAGAGAGGCGGTCAATCAATTTTTGGCTGTTGTGGAATCCATTGATAAGAAAAACCAGCCGAAGGAATGGAAACTGCAGCAGATCTTCCAATTCAACCAGTCGGTGCGATGGGGGCCGGATGCACAGCTCACCTATTATATTTTCGATGAACAGATGCGGCTTTTGGATTGTGTGGATTTCAGGCAATTCATCGGAAAAGACTTCTACGAGTGGGCCGACACTTCGGGACGAAAACCTTTCCAAACCTTGAAAAAGGGAATTCTTGAAAAAGGATTGGAAACCGTGGAGTTGACCTGGCCGCTTCCCAAGGGGCAGTTCCCCGTTCCAAGCAAGGCCCATGGCCAGCCCTATCAATCGTTGAATATAACCGTAACCGTCATCATACCGGATCAATTCCTGGCCGCCTTTGAGGAGATTTACCGAACAGTAGGTGTCCGGTTAAAAAATGATCCACCCGAAAATCGACGCAGGGGTTCACCTGACGGCTCGGATTAACAAATTAAGCCCAACACGGGGGGCCGGCAGAATGGGATTTTTATGCTGTCGGCCCTCGTATTACTTAAAGGAATGTGGACGATGAAACGGCCCAATAATATGATTCGGATTCTAGCGGTGCTTTTATTTCTGAGCGGCCTTGTTTTTGCCCTTCCCGAACTTCTTTTTGCAGACGCCAAGTTCAATATCAAGCCAATGTTCTCCGTCTCCGGACGATACGACAGTAACTTTTATCTGGCCGAAGAAGAGGAACGGGAAGTTTATACCTTCCTTGTGGAGCCGGGCGTTCTGCTGGGCGTGGAAACCCCCAAGCTCAAAGCCGATCTGACCTTCATCCTGGAAGCCTATTTTTACGAAGATAAATCCGACGTTCCGGAAGGCTCCACAGCCGCCGGCGATGAAAACTACGTGGGGCCGCTGGCCTTGTTCGATTTTGTTTACCAGCCGGTGGAGCGATTGAAGCTGGGCTTGAAGGATGATTTTTACATTACCCGGCGCCCCCAGGAATCGGACCGGTTTTCCAACAGCATCGAACGGGAAAGATACTGGATCAACCGCTTCCAGCCCCTCATTTTTTATGATATCACCGAACGGATCACCGCCGGGGTATGGTACCGCCGCACCGACGTGGACTACTACGATTCCGACGATGACGACTACATTGAACACCGGGGCGCCGTCGAATTGATCTATAACCCCACCCGAACCGTGACTTTGGACCTGGATTACCAGCGCTGGACCTATGACGAACCCGATGATCTGGAAAACCAAAAATATACATCCGACTGGCTGCGGTTGACCGCGGAAAAACGGTTCCACTATTTTTCCTTTGAAGGGGGAATCGGATTTCATAACCGGGACTTCGATGATGAGACCATTCCGGATGAAGACCTGATCGCCTATAAAGTCGCCGCAACGGTGCAAAATCCGCCCCCGGAGGAAGGACCGCGGTATTTGGGAAGAACCTACCTGCGTTCCAAAAGTCACGCCTACGTGGCGTATGAAAGAAACTTCAACAACGTCGGAAACTATTTCGATCTTTATACCGCCAACCGATTAACGGCCAGTGCCGGGCACGTCTTTGCCGAAAAACTTCTGGCCACCATCCGGGGCTATTACCAAAAAAACGATTACACGTATTGGGAAGGTCTGACACCGGAAGGAACAACGGAATTTCGTGAAGATGATGTCACCGATATCCAAGGGATCTTGGAATATCTCCTCACCAAACGGATGACCATATCCGTAACCGTCGGAAAGGAAATACGGGAATCCAACCTTGCCGGTTATGATTACGAAAACAACTATGCCCAGCTCCGTTTTAATTTCGATTACGACATCGGAAATCGGGGGGATTTCAGCGAAGAAGCCTCTTATTATCGATAGCATTCGGTATATCGTTCCAAAACCCATTCGGTCGCGCATTCATGATGCAAAGGACCCAAGGATTGTGTATTCCTGATAGACAGCCATGCCTGAATTGATCAAACAGGGAATCCGGATTCTTATCCTCTTTTTTTTATTTCCCGTTTTTATGGCCGGCGGCCAGGAAAAACCGTATCAAATCGGACCCAATGATGTTCTCAGCATCGTCATTTACGCCGGCGGTGAAAAACAGCACGAATCGGATTTAACCGTATCGGTCTCCGGAAAGATCAATGCCCCTTTCATCGGCGATTTCAACGCCAAAGGATTGACCACCGATCAACTGCAAAAGGAAATGAAAAAGATACTGGCCCGTGATTATTTTGTAAATCCATCGGTGGTGGTCCGCATTAAGGAATATAACAGCCTTCATTATTATATTTCCGGTGCAGTGCGAAAACCCGGCTTATACAAAACAACCACCGATGCATCATTACTGGAACTCATCGCCAAGGCGGAAGGCGCCCTCCCGGAACGGGGAAACATCGCCTATATCATGCGTCACGCATCGGGAGCTTCCGAGAATACCACGGCCGATCCGATCAAAGTGGATCTCATCCGATTGCTGGACAAAGGGGATATGAACGCCAACCCTATTCTGCAGCCCGGGGATGTGGTCTATATTCCCACCAAGGAATCGTTCAACATCGCGGAATCAAAGATTTACGTGGACGGCGAAGTGAGAAATCCAGGCATCTACGAGTATCAGGAAGGGATGACGGCGCTGAGCGCCTGCATTCGTGCAGGTGGGTTCAGCCGCTTTGCCGCCCCCAACCGTGCCCAGGTGGTCCGCCAGAAGGCAGACGAAGTGGAGATCATCAAGATCAACCTCGACTCGGTGGGCAAAGGGAAGGTGCCGGACGTGAAATTACAACCCGGGGATCGAATCCACATCCCGGAATCCTGGTTGTAATTTCATGCCAAGCAGAATAATCACCGCAACTCACGACCCTTCGAACCCTTGGGCCCTTGAACCCTTGAACCCTTGAATTTATTATGATAAGAACCGAGTCTAACTTTACCT
>CAZQUR010000119.1:0-6834 GCA_964596535.1 uncultured Desulfobacteraceae bacterium | reverse complement strand
GCTTTCGTATCCCGCCTCCCGGGCCTTCATGTCCAGGTGTAATGTGGTCAACAGTTCCAGGGGCGGGTAGACGGAATGGTCAACGCTCCGAAGATCCACCGACTTTAGATATTTGCCGCATCGGTCGCAGACCTCCACCCGGTATCCGGTTTCCGCTTCACTGTAAAAATACTGGAGGCTTCCGCTGTCCGTGTTCTCGCAATGGGGGCAAAAGAGCCGGCGGCTCGGCCATTTGTGGTAGCAAAAGGAACAAAAGAAGGCGCGTGCGCCGTTTTCTTCGAGTACGGCCAGCCCCGGAAGACTGCCGCAAACGGGGCAAAAGCCTTTTTCCCAGGGCGCTTCCCTGTCCAAGTAATCCGCCGCCAGTTGTTCGGCGCAACGTCTCAGGGAGGGCAATACACTCTTGTACACAACAAGGGTGAACATTCGGAGATCGACACCGTTTCGTCCGGCGAAATCGATAAAGAAAGTGTCGTTTTGGCTTAAAAAGTTTTCAAAAAAAACAGTGGGGGTGAGGGGGGATGCATCCACGGTCTTTGAAACGGCTTCGGCGAACGCCGCCCATTTTCCAGCGGTTTTTCGGGCGATGGATACAATTTGATTAAACAGGGTTTCCGCCGCATCCATATCAACAAAAAATTCGGAAGGCGAAACAAGAGGAAATCCGCCTTGACGTGTGGTCTCAATGCGGTCGGAAGAAAGCCGCACCGGTGCAGGAGCGGCTCTTTTATGGGAGGCTTCCACGGCCTCGAATACCGGCCCGTAAAAATCGAGAACGCCTTGATATGCCGGGAGCCGTTTACTCGCCGAGGCCAATGCCTGTTCAAGCTGCCCTTCTGTCGTCACGTATTCCGCTGTCACGCCTTCTCCTCCTTCCTCTTTTGTTCCGATAAAAAGGGGGAGGCCTCATCCTCCCCCTTGATTCCCGGCAATAATGTGCCCGAATTATCCGAGCGCCCGCATCATACGGGTGATCGGGGACGCCATCTTTCTCAGGGCCATCTGGCGCGTGATGCCTTGGGAATACCCTGAAGCCACTGCGAAATCATGGTAATCCATCGGGTCGAAGGCCACCAGATAGATGACGCGGATCATGCCCGGGTCCAGGAGGATCGCCTGGGGGAATTTGGCCTGGACTTCTTTCAGCCGCTTTTCGGCCAAGTCCAGCATCTCCTGTCGCGACCCGAAATTCATGGCGCCGGTGGGACAGGTCTTGACGCAGGCCGGAAGGAGGCCGTTCTGCACCCGGTCGATACACATGTCGCACTTGGCCAGGATTCCGTCTTTGGATGCCCGCGGGATGTTGTACGGACAGGACTCGATGATCTCATTGACATTGAGCCCTTTGGTATTTGCCGTGTAGATCACCGCCCCCGTTGCCTTGTCGGTATAGATGGCGCTGGGTTCACCCGCCGTGTCCCGGCAGGGGGGTTCCAGACAGTGCCGGCACTGATCCGGAAAAAAGAGCCACCGGAGCTTCCCATCCATTTCCTTCTCGTTCCACCGGACCAACTTGTAGGTGATGAAGGAGAGATCTTCCGGATTCTGATTGGAACCGCGGTTCTCGGTCTCTTCCGCCGGCAGGTCGTGCCATTGCTTACAGGCCACCTGGCAGCCCCTGCACGCCGTGCAGACCGTCGTGTCGATAAAGAATGCCTTACTCATCTAGATCACCTCCTTCTCAGATTTTGGCAATGTTGACCATGAAGGCCTTGGTTTCCGGGATCCGGGTGTTGGCATCTCCGGTGGACGGCGTCAGGAGATTGGCACTGTCTTCTTTTCCGGTCTCGGGCCACCGCCAGCCGAAGTTGAACGGAAAGCCCACCTGATGGACGACGGTCCCGGCGATCTTGAGCGGCTTGATCCGTTTGGTCACGATGGCCGTGCATTCCAGGGAACCCCGGGCCGTCTTGGCCAGGACCCGTTCTCCGTTTTTGATCCCCTTGAGGTCGGCCAACTCTTTGCTCATTTCCACAAAGACCTGGGGCTGCAGCTCCAGAAGCCAGGGTTGGGGCCGGGTCATCAGTCCCGTCTGCCAGTGTTCGGAGACCCGGTAGGTGGTCCCCACATAAGGATACCGCGGATCGCACGTGGCAAAGGCGTCGGCTTCTCCCTTGAATACCGGTGCCGCGGGATTGATGCGCTGGGCGTTCATCAGGTTCTTTTCCACCGGGCATTCCAGGGGTTCATAGTGTTCCGGGAAAGGGCCTTCCGCCAGCCCGGGACCGTATATCTGGGCGTGGCCGTGCTTGCGCATGATGAAGGCCCACTTGCTCTTGGGGTTGGGATTGTCGAGGCTGTCCAGGGGCGGCCATCCGCCGTCGGGCACATCCCCGATCCACTTGTCTCCGGTCCATCGGATCACCCAGTGGTTCTTATCCCAGGGTTCCCCCTTGAGATCCACGGAGGCGCGATTGTAAATGATACGGCGGTTCACCGGCCAGCACCAGGAAAACTCCGGATACAAACCGATACCGTTCACCGCATCCTTTTGACCCCTGCGGGCCGCCATATTCCCTTTTTCCGTGTAACTGTTGCAGTATAGCCAGTTTGCGGAAGACGTGGAGCCGTCTGCCTGGAGAAAGGCAAAGCTGGGGACCAGGGTGCCTTTCTTGTATGTTTTATCTTTAATGGTGACGTCTTTCAGGAAATATCCGTTGATTTCTTTTGCCACCTTGTGCGGATCGTATTTGCCGTCGGTGACGTAATCCCACTTGAGGTTTTGAATGGGTTCCGGGAAAACGCCGCCGGCTTGATACTGCGCTCGGATTTTCTGGAACAGATCGACGAGGATATCCCCGTCGGGGAGGCTGTTCCCCATGGGCTTGGGACCCTGATAGCGCCACTGCATCCAGCGGCCCGAGTTGGTGATGGATCCTTCCTTTTCCACGGAGACCGCCGCCGGCAGCATGAAGACCTCGGTCCTGATCTGTCCCGGATCCATTCCCGGACCCTTCCAGAAGGAACCCGTCTCGTTGTCGAAGAGGTTGACGTTCACCAGCCAGTCCAGTTTCGTCAGGGCGGCGCGCGTTTTCAACGAATTGGCGCCGCTGCAGGCCGGGTTCTGGCCCCAGGCGAAGAATCCCTTGATTTTCCCGTCGTACATGGCATCGAACAGATCGAGCCAGGAATAGGGCTCCCCGTCATCCACTTTGGGGAGCCAGTCATATCCGAACGCGTTTTCCGGCGTGGCCGCCTCACCGAAAAAGGACTTCAACAGGCTCACCGAATACTTGGGATAGTTTTGCCACCAGTTGGCGGAAAGGGAATCCTTGCTTGCCGGGGTGTAGTGCTTGTTATAAGCCTCCAGGGAAACGTCCGAAGCCCGCGGCGTCTTGAGATACCCCGGCCAGATATGCCACAGGAGGCAATGGTCCGTGGACCCTTGCACGTTGGATTCCCCCCGAAGGGCATTGACCCCGCCGCCGGCGACGCCCATATTCCCGAGGAGCAACTGGATGATGGCCATGGTGCGGATGTTCTGGGTTCCCACGGTATGCTGGGTCCATCCCATGGCGTACATGATGGTGCCGGCCTTTCCCGTGGCACCGGTGGCGCCGTAAGTCTTGTAGATTTTCTTGAGATCCTCTTGGGAGATCCCGGTGATCTGGGAAACCTTGTCCGGCGTATACCGGCTGTAGTGTTTCTTGAGGAGCTGAAAGACGCACCGCGGATCCTTCAGCGTCCGATCCGCCTTGGGGACGCCGTTGGCGTCCATCTCGAAGGCCCAGCTCTTCTTGTCGTATTTTCGGGTGTCCTTGTTGTAGCCGGAAAAAAGCCCGTCGTCGAAGGAAAAGTCCTTCCCCACGATGAACGGCGCATTTGTGTATGACGCCACATAGGCTTCATTATACAACCGGTTGTCGATGATGTATTTGATCATGCCGCCCAGAAAGGCGATATCCGTCCCCGATCGGATCTGGGCGAAAAGATCCGCCTTGGAGGACGTCCGGGTGAACCGGGGGTCCACACTGATGAGGGAGGCCCCGTTCTTCTGGGCCTCGGTGACGTACTTGAAAGAGATGGGGTGATTTTCGGCGGCGTTGCTGCCGCAGATCAAAATACAGTCACTGTTCTTGATATCGATCCAGTGATTGGTCATTGCGCCGCGTCCGAACGACTCTGCCAGAGCCGCAACCGTGGCGCTGTGTCAGATACGGGCCTGGTGTTCGATGTAGACCAACCCCAGGGTGCGCATCATGGCCTGCAGGATCCAGCACTCCTCGTTGTCCAGGGCCGCGCTCCCCACGGAGGCAATGGCCGTGGTCCGATTGACCGTCTGGCCTTTGGTGTTTTTCGCCTCAAACGTGGCGTCCCGGGTGGCCTTGACCCTTTTGGCAATTTCTTCCAGGGCCCAGTCCCAGGAAACGGGCTTGAATTCCTTGGAATTGGGCGCCCGGTACATGGGTTCCAACAGCCGGTTTTCGTTTTCCGCCAGCTGTTTCAGGGCCGCTCCCTTGGAGCACAGGGCGCCCCGGTTGATGACATGGTCGGGGTCCCCTTCGATGTTGATGGCCCGGCCGGCGCCGCTTTTGTCCGTATGGACGATTGCCCCGCACCCCACGGCGCAGTAGGGGCAGATGGTGGTGGTCTCCTTGGCATACACGGTCTTGAGCATCTGGGCGTGGGTCTTGACCGGTGAAAGATCAAACCCCACGCCGCTCACCGCAAGACCCGCTGCCGTGGCACCGGTGATCCGGATGAACTCTCGGCGTGAAACGTTCATAAGCCCTTCCTCCTTGATTGATGAATGGTTCGCCGGCCGCGGATGCCGCCGGCAAAAATCTTTCTCCGGATGAAGACCTCGAAACTTCCGGTGGCCGCCATGCGTCCTCCCGCCGCAAGCGCCGCTTTTGATGACCGGAACGCTTCCCGAAAACCCCGCCTTTTAAGGCGGAGTCGAGGGAAGCTCTCAAAAAACGGGTGATTTCCTTACCGGGGAGCCCCGCCCTTCAGGGCGGGAAGGCTCCACTTCATCCGCCGATGGCGGACATGGGATCCAAGACGTCGCCGTTTTTCATGCAACCCAGTCCGTGTTCATGGGGCTTTCTTAAGACGGCCTGGGCCATGATCCGGCCGATCTCCGCATCGCCGGCACCGCTTCTCATGGGCCCCTTGAGGTCTTCTTGAACACTGGACAGCAGACAGACACGCAACCGACCGCTGGCGGTCAGTCGTAACCGGTTGCAATCATGACAGAAATGATGGCTGATGGGTCGAATCAGACCGATCTCCCCGGCCGCTCCGGCAAAACGGTACCGCTCCGCCGGCCCGTCATTTTTATTTCTGAGAATCGGCTCCAAAGGGCCGATCTTTTCCAGGGTGTGCAGGATTTCCGGTGCAAGGAGTTGCTGGTGAATATTCATACAATGGGTTCCCATAGGCATATACTCGATAAACCGGATAAAAAAGGGCTCTTTCATGGAAAGGCGGGCGAAATCGATCAACTCGTCCTCGTTGACGCCGCGGATGACCACCACATTGAGTTTGATGGGATAAAACCCTGCGTCGATGGCGGATCGAATCCCTTTCCAGACGGCGTCGAAACGATCGTACCCGGTGATTTTTTTATATTTATTCCGATTCATGGTGTCCAGGCTGATGTTGACACGATGAATGCCCGCATCCCGGATGCGCTCGATTTTTTCCGCCAAGAGCACACCGTTGGTGGTCAGAGAAATGTCCTCGAGGCCTTCTGTGCCCCCCATCGCCTTTAAAAACGCATAGACGCCTTTTCGCACCAGCGGTTCACCGCCGGTGACACGGATCTTGGAAATCCCCAAACCAACGGCGATGTTCACGATCCTGAGGATTTCCTCGTAACGCAGGATCTCGGCGTGGGGGAGCTTGGGGAAAAAGACGTCCGGTACACAGTAGGTACACCGGAGGTTACACCGGTCGGTGATGGACAGGCGGAGATAATTGAGCCGCCGGTTGAAGCGATCGATCAGGCCTTTCCCGGACAACTCCATCGTCGGTTTAACCGGCACGGTTTCACTCCTTTTTCCAGCATGGCCGGTACGGTCGTAAGCGGGAAAGCATCCGGAAGCGGCTTAAAAATCCCATTCGAAACCGGACAACGATGGGGCGGGCCATTCTAAATTACGCCGCGATCATCGGGAAGATGCGTCGATATTTTTCGGCCAACGCCTCGACATCACGCCTGAATGAGATTTTGAAACCCCTTCGACGGTTTTATGGGTCTACGGTTCGTTAAAAACGTCAAGGGTCATCAGGCCTCTTCATCGGTATCCAGCGAGTCCTCGTCTGCGACTTGAACCGTTGCCTGATATCCGTTGAAAACCTCCTTGTCATAATCGTCTTCAATTTCTTCTTCCAAAAGTTCGTCGAGCTCTGTGGATTCCTCTTCGATCCCGTCTTCGGCGAGGCCCCATTCTCTTTTCCGCTCCTGGGAGATCAACTCCATGTCGTCAAAGGCCAGATCCGCAGACCCCTTCTCCTTTGATTCCAAAAGCGCCAAGACGGTCTCGGCGATTTTCTCGGTATACGCACCGATGGGATAGAAATTACGTGTTCTCAAAACATCCATCAGGGTCTGGCGGCCCGCTTTGGCGGCGGCCTGAATCTGTTTGATGTCATAGGATTCTTCACACAGCAAAGAATACGCCTCTTTATCCAATTCGGCATATTCTTGAATCACGATTTGGTTCTTTTCTGCATTCCTAAGAATCTGATATTTTTGTTTCATCATGGATCTCCCGGGCGGACCGCCCCATTTTTTTTATTCTTTTAAAACACGTCTTTGTACGATTGTCAACATTGATGGCTTCGTAAAAAGTCCACCTGCGGCGTTGCGCGGCATTCTTCGTCATT
>CAZQUR010000118.1:0-6875 GCA_964596535.1 uncultured Desulfobacteraceae bacterium | reverse complement strand
TATTTTCTATAAGTTGTTTCCCCCTCCCCTTAATCCCCTCCCACCAGGGGAGGGGGAAAATGTCTTTTTACGAAACCATCACCCTTGACGCCGGTGAAATTGGTTGCATATTGAAAAAATAGGCATTTCCGCGATAGAATTCGTTGTTCGGGTTTGCTGCGGAACGCCGGCTTTGGATCAAAGGGTTCCCCTTCATGAAAATAGGAGTATGCCCTATGCCCATCACATCCATCGAAATTGCGGGCACCGTGGAATCCCTTTCCATTTTGGATGAAAAGGGGAATCTGGACAAGACCCTCGAGCCGGATTTGGACGGGGAAGTCCTGCTCAAACTCTACCGCTTCATGCTCCTGGCAAGACGGTTCGACGAGCGTCTCCTCAGCCTTCAGCGACAGGGACGCATCGGGACCTTTCCCCCCGTCACCGGGCAGGAGGCCGCTCACCTGGGGGCCGTGGCGGCCCTTCGCCCCGAGGACTGGATGATCCCGGCCTTCCGGGAAACAGCCGCCGAGCTGTGGCGCGGCCGGAGCATGGAAAGCGTCATCTTGTACAACAACGGCTTTGCCGAAGGCGTGGAGATTCCCGGGGACCGAAACGACTTTCCCATTGCCGTCCCCGTGGGTTCCCAGATCCTGCACGCCGTGGGAATCGCCTGGGCCATCCAATACCGTGGAAAAGACGATGTGGCCATGGTCTTTTTCGGAGACGGCGCCACGTCCCAGGGGGATTTCCACGAGGGGCTGAATTTCGCCGGGGTATTTCAATTGCCGGTGGTCTTTGTCTGCCAGAACAACCAATGGGCGATTTCCGTTCCGCGCAGCAGACAGACCCGTTCAAAAACCCTGGCCCAAAAAGCCCTGGCCTACGGCATCCCCGGGATCCAGGTGGACGGCAACGATATCCTGGCCGTCTACCGGGCCGCCGCCGACGCCGTGGAGCGGGCCCGCCGCGGAAAAGGCGCCACCCTCATCGAATGCGTGACCTACCGCATGTCGGTCCACACCACCGCGGACGACCCCAAACGGTATCGGGATGACAAAGAGGTGGAGGCCTGGCGCGGCCGGGACCCCCTTGCCCGTTTCCAGAAATACCTCACCTCCAAAGGCCTCTTACCCCCGGAATCCGTGGAAGCTGAGGAATCCGCCGTCAAGACACAAATCCAGGCCGCCGTGGAGGCCGCCGAGGACCGGATGAAGACCCTGGGGGACCCCCTGGACATGTTCCATCACGCCTACGCGGAGATGCCGCCCCACCTGGAGGAACAACGGGAGGATCTTGTCCGGGAATTGTCCGAATCCGAGGGGGATTGATCCATGGCCAAGATGACGATGGTGCAAGCCTTGAACCTGGCCCTGCGCCAGGAGATGGAAAAGGACGACCGGGTCATCGTCCTGGGAGAGGACGTGGGCCTGGACGGCGGGGTGTTCCGGGTCACCGACGGACTGATCCGGCAGTTCGGGGAACAACGGGTGGTGGACACCCCGTTGGCCGAATCGGCTATTGTGGGCATGTCCATCGGGATGGCGGCATACGGCCTGCACCCGGTGGCCGAGATCCAGTTTTCGGGATTCAGCTACCAGGCCTTTCACCAATTGGAAAACCACGCCGCCCGGCTCCGGTTGCGGTCACGGGGGCGGTTCACGGTCCCCATGGTCATGAGGGCCCCTTACGGCGGGGGTGTGCGAGCCCTGGAACATCACTCCGAAAGCCGGGAGGCCTACTGGGCCCATACACCGGGGCTGAAGACGGTGATCCCTTCCGGACCCCGCAGCGCGCGGGCCCTTCTGGTCAGCGCCATCCGGGATCCGGACCCGGTGGTCTTCTACGAACCCAAAGCCCTCTACCGCGCGTTCCGGGAAGAGGTGCCGGAGGAAGAAGAAAGCCTTCCCTTGGGCAAATCCAGGATCGTCCGGGAAGGCACGGATATCACCCTCATCGCCTACGGGGCCATGATGCGCCCCACCCTGGAGGCCGCGGACCGGCTCAGGGAAAAATACGGTGTCGAGGCGGAGGTCATCGATTTGCTCACCCTCTCCCCCCTGGACGACAGTCTTTTCACCGCCTCGATCCGCAAGACCGGCCGGGCCGCGGTGATTCACGAAGCCCCCCGCAGCTTCGGACCCGGGGCGGAAATCGCCGTAAAGATCGCGGAAAAATCCTTCTACTATCTGGAGGCCCCCATCGCCCGGGTGACCGGGTTTGACGTGGTGATCCCGTTGTTCAGCCGGGAAGCGGCGTATCTTCCCGGCGCCGGCCGCATCGTGCGGGAGGCGCGGCGGGTGATGGATGAAAAATGACGAGAGGAGACCATGGCGCGACCCTTTAAACTCCCTGACCTGGGAGAAGGCATCCATGAAGGAGAAGTCCTCGCCGTGTTGGTGGCGGCGGGGGATACGGTAAATGAAGGGGATCCGATCCTGGAAGTGGAAACCGACAAGGCGGCGGTGGAAATCCCCTCCCCTTTTACCGGAAAAATATTGGAGATCCGGGTCAAACCCGGACAGATCGTCAAGGTGGGGGACGTTCTGATGGTCTTCAGCAACGCAAAAGAAGAAACCGCCCCTGTGGAACCGTCTTCCCCTGTCCCTGACACAGAACCTCCGGCCGCCGGCGCCGCTCCGCCTCTCGAAGAACCTCCCGGAACGACGCCGGTTCCCGCATCACCGGCGACCCGCCGGTTGGCCCGGGAACTCGGTGTGGACCTGCGCCGGGTTTCCCCCACCGGTCCGGGCGGCGTGGTCACCGCCGAAGACGTGCGCGGCCATGCCGAAGAAGGATCCGAAAAATCCAGGACCGTCCCCGGGCCGGCATCTCCGGCGCCGGCGGCGGCCGGATCCGCCCCACCCCCTCTTCCTGATTTTTCCAGGTGGGGTCCGGTGGAGCGCATACCCCTTCGCTCCATCCGCCGCGTCACCACCCGGCAGATGACCCTGGCCTGGTCCCAGATCCCCCATGTCTCCAGCCAGGACGAGATCGACGTCACCCGCCTCGAGGAGGCCCGGCGCCGGTATAAAACAGAGCTGAGATCCAGCGGCGGCCGGCTCACCCTCACCGTCTTCGCCGTGAAGGCCGCCGCGGCGGCCCTCAAACGGTTTCCCCGGTTCAACGTCTCGGTGGATCCCGCCAAGGGCGAGATCATTCAAAAAAAATACTGTCACATCGGGGTGGCCACCGACACCGGCGAGGGGCTGGTGGTGCCGGTGGTCCGGAACGCCGACTGCAAGAGCATGATGGAACTTGCCGTTGAAATCGAGGACCTGGTGGAACGTGTCCGTGCCCGAAAAGTCGGCCTGGAAGAACTCCAGGGCGGGACCTTCACCCTCACCAACATCGGGGCCTCCGGCGGCCGGGGGCATTTTTCACCCATCATCAATTATCCGGAAGCCGCCATCCTCGGGTTGGGAAAGGCCCGTCCCAAACCCGTGGTGGAAACCCCCGACGACGGGCAATGGACGGTGGTCCCCCGCCTGATCCTGCCGGCGGTACTGGCCATCGACCACCGGGTGCTGGACGGTGTGGACGCCGTCAGGTTCCTGGAGTTCTTCCGGGAGATGATGGAGAACCCCGAGAAGTTGTTGTTATCCGCCTGAAGCATGTTGCGGATGCTTTAATTCACCCCCTGACCTCGCGGGCCCTCTCCGGCAAAACGGGCATACGCGAGCGGTTTCGGAGCGATGGAGTACGAATCATGGTCATGGGCGAACTCACCCAGGAAACGGAACTGCTCGTCATCGGCGGCGGCCCGGGGGGATACGCGGCCGCGTTCCGGGCCGCCGATCTCGGGGCGGACGTCACCCTGGTGGATGTCTCCCCGCGCCCCGGCGGGGTCTGTCTCTTCCAGGGATGCATTCCGTCCAAAACATTGCTGCACCTGGCCGAACTGATCACCGACGCCTCCCGTGCCGACCGGATGGGCCTGCGGTTCCCCCCGCCGGAGATCGACCTGGAAGCCCTCCGGGAGCACAAAGATCGGGTCATCGACCAACTCGCCGGCGGCCTGGTGACCCTCGGCGATCGGCGGGGAATACAGAGAATCCGTGGCCGCGCCGTATTTGAAAGCGAAAACCAGGTGCGCCTCCACGACGCCGAGATCCGCCGTATCCGGTTTAAGCACGCGGTTCTGGCCGCCGGTTCCCACCCCGCCCCCGTTCCCGGCATGCCATACCGGAAAGGGGGGAAAATCATGGATTCCACCGGCGCCCTGGCCTTTTCGGAAATCCCCGACACCCTCCTGGTTCTCGGCGGCGGGTACGTGGGCCTGGAACTCGGCTCGGTCTATGCCGCTTTCGGGAGCCGCGTCACCGTAGTGGAATCACGGGACCGGCTCCTTTCCGGCATCGACACCGACCTGGTCCGTCCCCTGCAAAACCGACTGGAAAAGAGATTCGCCGCCATTTACCTGAACACGACGGCCCGCATCCTCCAGGAAGACGAAGACGGGATAACCGTCCGGTTGGAAACGGAAAAAGAAGGCCGCGAGGAAAAATTCGACCGCGTGTTGGCCGCCGTGGGCCGGAAACCCAACACGTCCGGGATCGGCCTGGAAAACACGCAAGTCAAAACCGATGCCCGGGGTTTTGTGATCGTGGACTCCCGGCAGCGGACATCCGACAGGGGTATCCTGGCAGTGGGGGACGTGACAGGGGGGATGATGCTGGCGCACAAAGCCTCCTACGAAGGCAAGATCGCCGCCGAGGTCATCGCCGGGCAGCCGTCGGCCTTTGATGCGGCGGCCGTCCCGGCAGTGGTGTACACGGATCCGCAGATCGCCTGTTGCGGGCTCAGCGAGGAAGCCGCTCACCGGGAGAACCGGAAAGTCGAAATCCTTCGATTCCCCTGGAAATTTTCCGGCCGGGCCCTGACCATGGACCGCTTCGACGGGTTGACCAAGCTGGTGGTCGATCCGGAAACGGGCCGCATCCTGGGCGGGGGGATCACCGGCCGGGAAAGCGAAAGCCTCATCGCCGAAATCGTCCTGGCGGTGGAGATGGGCGCCCTGGCCCAGGACATGGGGTTGAGCATCCACCCGCACCCCACCCTGTCCGAAACCGAAATGGAAGCGGCGGGAATCTTCACCGGCTCGGCCATCCACATTCTGCCCCGGCGAAAACCGTAAGCCGGAACGGCAAAAGGGTGTTTAACGCTTTCCGCTGCAAGGCGCAGGGAATGTGACCGCTTTGGCGGTTCAGCCGTTCCCCAACGCGTCGATAAGCTCGGGGAGGACCCGGAACAGGTCCCCCACCATATAGTAATCGGAGACCTGGAAAATGGGGGCGTCCGGGTCCTTGTTAACGGCCACGATCACCTTGGCGTCTTTCATCCCCGCCAGGTGCTGGATGGCCCCGGAAATACCCACGGCGATGTACAGCCGGGGAGCGACGATCTTTCCGGTTTGCCCCACCTGGTAGTCATTGGAAACATAGCCGGCATCCACCGCGGCGCGACTGGCGCCGATGGCCGCCCCCAACCGATCCGCCAGCGGCTCGAGCAAACGGAAAAAATCCTCCCGGCTCCCCAGCGCCCGGCCTCCGGAAACCACCACTTCCGCTTCCGTCAATTCGGGACGCCCCGACCGGGACAATTCCCGGCGAATCCGCCTGGAAAGCCCCAGATCGTCTGCGGCTGCAACGGTCTCCAACGGAGCGGGAACATCCGCATCCCCGGCCGGCTCAAAGGCGGCGGGCCGCACGCTGACAACCTTCACCGGATCCGAGGATCGGACGGTGACCCAGGCGTTTCCCGCATAAACCGGCCGGACAAACGTATCCGGCGCCTCCACACGGATGACGTCCGAAACGGGGGCCACGTCCAAGAGCGCCGCCACCCGGGGCGCGAGGTTTTTGCCGAAGGTGCCGGCGGGAACGAAAATATGGCTGAAATCCCTGAAGCGGGCCGCCACCAGGGCCGCCAGGTTCTCCGCCGTCTGATCCCCGTAGCGGGGATCGTCTACCACCATGACCTTGGAAACCCCCCTGATCTTCGACGCCGCCCCGGCGGCCGGGCCGCAATCGCTTCCGGCGACCAACATCTGAATCGGGGTTCCCACTTCGGCGGCCGCCGTCACCGTGTTCCGTGTCGCCGTCTTCAGCACCCCGCCGTCGTGTTCCGCGATCACCAGGATGGCCATGAAATCCTCCTTAAATCACCCGGGCTTCTTCCCGGAGCCGCCGAACCAGATCCGCCGCATCCGCCACGCGGACGCCGCCTTTTCGCGGGGGCGGTTCAATCGTTTTGAGGATGGTGATCCGGGGGGTTACATCCACGCCGAGAGTTTCAGGGTGTAACACGTCAAGGGGTTTTTGCTTTGCTTTCAAAATATTGGGGAGGGCGGCATACCGGGGTTCGTTCAAGCGCAGGTCCGTGGTGATGACGGCGGGGAGCCGGACTTCCAGGGTTTCCAGGCCGCCGTCGATTTCCCGCGTCACCTGCGCCCGGCTGTCTTCAAGGATCACCCGGGAGGCAAAGGTGGCCTGGGGCCAGCCCAAAAGGCCCGCCAGAAGCGGCCCCACCTGGCCGGCGTCGTCGTCGATGGCCTGTTTGCCGCAGATCACCAGCCCCGGAGGTTCTTTCACCGCCAGGGCCGCCAGCAGCTTGGCCACCCCCAGGGGCTGCACATCAAGATCCGTTTCGATCAATACGGCCCGATCCGCACCAAGGGCCAGCGCCATCCGTAATGTTTCCCGGCAGGCATTCCCGCCGCAGGAAACGGCGATGATGTCATCGGCCTTTCCGGACTCCTTCATCCGGATCGCCTCTTCCAGGGCGATCTCGTCAAAGGGGTTCATGCTCATCTTCAGGCCCGCCAGGTCCACTCCGCCGCCGTCGGCCTTGATGACGGGCCTGAGACTGTAATCCAGAACACGCTTGACAGGAAC
>CAZQUR010000117.1:0-6980 GCA_964596535.1 uncultured Desulfobacteraceae bacterium | reverse complement strand
AAGGAGAACCGGACCCCATGGATTCCCAGCCGTCAATCACCCTCAACGGCAATACCTTTTCATTTACCCCCGGTGAGACCATTCTGGACGTCGCCCGGCGGCACGACATCGACATTCCCACCCTTTGTCATTTGAAACAGGCGACCCCCACCGGGGCCTGCCGGATTTGCATGGTGGAGGTGGAAGGCGCCCGGACCCTCCTGGCGGCATGCGCCACCCCGGCCGCGGACAACATGGTGGTTCATACGGAATCCCCCAAGGTGGTGGATGCCCGGAAGGCCGTCCTCCGGCTCATGCTTTCCTCCGGAAATCACAACTGCGCCGTCCGGGGCGGGGATGACGAAGACTGGACCGCCTTTCAGCTCCGGGTGCAAAAGGATGACGGGAGCGACGCCCTTTGCCCGGTGTGGGGGGATTGCGAACTCCAGAACCTGGCCTATCGGTACCAGGTCTCCGGGGAGCGGTTTCCGGCGGTGGAAAGCCCCTACCCCATGGAGACCGTCAACCCGTTCATCGTGCGGGATTTTTCCCGGTGTATCCTTTGCGGCCGGTGCGTGCAGGCGTGTAACGACGTGCAGGTGAACCATGCCATCAATTTCGGCTACCGGGGATCGGTCACCAAGATCGTGGCCTCCGGGGACCGCCCCCTCAAGGACTCCAACTGCGTCTTCTGCGGGGAGTGCGTCCAGGCCTGCCCGGTGGGGGCCCTCGTGGAAAAAGACGTGCGGTATCGCCACCGGCCCTGGGAAATGAAAAAAGTCCGCACCACCTGCAGCTATTGCGGCGTCGGATGCCAGATGGTGTTGCATGTCAAGGAAAACCGGGTGGTCAAGGTGACCGGGGCGGAAGACGTTCCTCCCAATTGGGGAAGCTTGTGCGTCAAGGGGCGGTTCGGGTTCGACTTCATCGCTTCTCCGGATCGCTTGAAAGCTCCTTTGATCAAAGAAAACGGTGCCTTCCGGGAAGCCACCTGGGAGGAGGCGCTGGATAAAGTCGCCGAAAAGCTCCAGGAGATCAAGGATCGGCACGGTTCCGACAGCATCGGTGTCCTGACCTCGGCCCGCACGACCAACGAAGAAAACTATCTGGCCCAGAAGTTCACCCGGGCGGTGTTAAAGACCAACAACATCGACCACTGCGCGCGTCTCTGACATTCCTCCACGGTGGCCGGTCTGGCCGCCGCGTTCGGAAGCGGAGCGATGACCAATACCGTCGGCGACATCGAAGAGGCGGATGTGTTTTTGGTGACGGGGTCCAATACCACGGAAAACCACCCGGTCCTGTCGAGTTTCGCCAAAAGAGCCGTCAAATTCAGAGGCGCCAGGCTGATCCTGGTGGATCCCCGGAAAATCGGCATCGCGGAGTTCGCCCATGTCTGGCTCCGCCAGAACCTGGGCGCCGACGTGGCCTGGCTCAACGGCATGATGCACGTGATCATCAAAGAAGGGCTGTACAATAAAGGGTTTGTGGAAAGCCGGACAAACGGCTTCGAAGACCTGAAAAGGACCGTGGAAAAGTACACCCCGGAATACGTGGAAGGAATCACCGGGATTCCGGCCGAGGATTTGAAAGACGCCGCCCGGTTGTATGCCACGGCGGAAAAAGCCTCCATTCTCTACTGCATGGGGATCACCCAGCACACCACCGGTACGGACAACGTGAAATCCCTGGCCAACCTGGCCATGCTCTGCGGTCACATGGGAAAACCCGGGACCGGGGTCAACCCCCTGCGCGGACAAAACAATGTCCAGGGGGCCTGCGACATGGGAGGACTCCCCAACGTTTATTCCGGGTATCAACCCGTGGCGGACCTGGCCGTGGCCAAAAAGATGGAATCGGCCTGGGGTGCAAGCGATCTTTCCACCCAGCCCGGCCTCACGGTAACCCAGATGATGCCGGCGGCCCACGATGGAAAGCTGAAGGCTCTTTACATCATCGGGGAAAACCCCCTGGTGTCGGACCCGGATCTCAATCATGCCAGAAAATGCCTGGAACGCCTTGATTTTATGGTGGTCCAGGACATCTTTTTAACCGAAACCGCCCAAATGGCCGACGTGGTGCTGCCGTCCTGCTGCTTTGCCGAAAAAGACGGGACTTTCTCGAATACGGAGCGCAGGGTCCAGCGGGTTCGAAAGGCCGTGGAGCCGCCGGGCCAGGCCAAAGACGACTGGGAAATCCTCTGTGCGCTTTCCACCCGCATGGGATACCCCATGAATTATACCGGGCCCAAGGAAATCATGGAAGAAATCGCCCGCGTGACCCCTTCCTACGGGGGCATCACGTACGATCGGATCGAAGAGGAAGGCCTCCATTGGCCCTGCCCCAACGTGGAGCATCCCGGGACCCCGATTCTGCACAAAGAGCAGTTTACCTCCGGAAAAGGGAATTTCCACGCCATCGAGTATATCCCCCCGGCGGAAGTGGCCGATGAGGAATATCCGCTTTATCTCACCACCGGCAGGGTCCTCTATCAGTATCATACCGGCACCATGACCATGAAATCGGAAGGTCTCAACGAAAAGGTCCCCGAGTGCTTCGTGGAGATTTCCCCCCAAGACGCCGAAGCGTATGGGGTCAAGGACGGTTCCCGCGTCATGATCCGCTCCCGCCGCGGAGAAATCCGGGCCGCCGTCAAAGTCTCCCCCATGGCGGTGACCGGAACAATTTTTATTCCGTTTCATTTCGCCCAGGCGGCCGCCAACACCCTCACCAACGCGGCCCTGGACCCGGTCTCCAAGATCCCCGAATTCAAGGTCTGTGCGGTGCAGCTGGAGCAGGCGGCGTAAGCCGGTTCACCCGACAGCCCAAGAAGGCGTTCCGGTCAAAACGGGGTTCCATTTTATGGATGAACACGGTAAAGGACGCTGGATGTTTATCCGATGGAGGCGGGAAGCAATATCGTGAACCGGCTTCCTTTTTTACCTTGTGACGAAAAGGCAATATCGCACGCCTGAAGGTTCGCGATTTTTTTCGCAAGCGACAGACCCAGTCCGGCGCCGCCTTTTATCCCATAATCGTCGGCGCCGGCAAAACGGATCTTCGTGGAAACGCCTTCTTTAAAAATATCCACGCCGGCTTCAATTCCTTCCCCTGTGTCTTCGATGTGGATCAGGATTCGTCCTTCCGAAAATCGAGTACGCACAATCAACTCTAGATCTTCATTCGGATAGCCGGCTGTGTCGATCCCGTCTTTTCGAACGGCGGCCTCTTTTATTCTCAGGGCATCTTCGGCGTTGTCCAAAAGGACTTCGAGCAGCGTCATGAGCAGGTCTTTTGCAATGATGCCCCGTGGAAGCGGTTCAACAAGATCAAAGACGATGTTTGCGGATTTTTCAAGGAAGATGGAATCCCTCACCTTTGCGTTCACGACTTCAACGATGATGTCGTTGACGGGCCGAGGTTCCACCCGGCTTTCGAGGAGCCCTTCCGAGTAGGCGATCAGCTCCCGAAGGCTTTTGACGCCTTCGGTCATTTGATGATTCGCCGTATCGATCAATTGTTGGAGCCGGTCAATATCCTCGGAAGACATCTTATTGCGGGACAGGCGCTGTTGTAAGAGATACAGAATGCCCTGAACCGAATTGAGCTTGTTTCCCAGAACATTGTGAAATCTCAGGCGAAGCATCAGGTGTCTGAGGCGTTCTTGCTCCCGCGACCATTCGAGCTGGATGTTGGCGTCGCCGAGCTGTTGATTGAGCTCGGAGACCCGGCGGATCGACTTTTCGAACTCCATCGCTTTTCGATCCCGCTCGGAAAGAACCTGAAACATGGCGTCGATGGGAACGGACTGGATTCTCGGCTTTTTCCGGAAAAGTCTGGAGACCTTTTGAATCCCGTCCGTAAAATAGGACCACCAGGGTTCCAGGCGGTAATGAAGGATCATCAGGGCGTGCTCCACGTCGTAGATCTCGCCTTTTTTAAGGAGAACTGTGCCGTTTTCCGACACAAGTTCCGTCAGGGTGATTACGGCGTTGGGATCACCGCTGTCACGAGCACGGGTCGAGTACGTCGGATGACCATCGATTTCGATGGCGTCGAGGGTGATCGGTTCTGCAAAAAGGCGGCCGTTCACATAAACCTTGCCCGTGGAAGACCGTCTGAACTCGAAAGCGTGGGCGTGGTAGAGTCGGGTGATGATGTTTTCCAGTTTCATCTGGCTGAATTTCAATTCGAATGATGCGGGCGCGAATCCCTTGGTGACCGGGATGGCGGCGAGGACGCCCGCATTGTAAAATTCGGCGTGACCGCAGAAAACCTTCTCGAACATCTTTTTAGAGCGAAGGGCATACACAATACGGTCTTTGGATTGT
Organism: uncultured Desulfobacteraceae bacterium; assembly: GCA_964596535.1. Classification (GTDB taxonomy): domain Bacteria; phylum Desulfobacterota; class Desulfobacteria; order Desulfobacterales; family UBA2156. The sequence continues at coordinate 2,670 of CAZQUR010000117.1, read as the reverse complement.
CTGAGAATGGTCCAGGTGAAATACGTATTGAAGTCCGAGTTGAATCGGGGGACGAGGGCGTAAAGATCTTTTATTCGGAGCAAGGTCAACGTTTTGAGATATGATTCATCTTTTTTCGCCTGCAATCCGACATCGAACCAGTCGTACAACGTAAAATCCGGAATCCGTGAATGGACATTCCATGCAAATCGCTGCAGGTCGATGATGTGCGACCAATTGGAAGGATCCGTATAAAACTCGACGTCTTGCTCCATCCCTTCCAGAAGTTCGGCCACCGAGAGTCCTTTTTTCCGGACCATGTAATAAATCATCATGGAAAGGCTGATGTTTCTGGAATGCCGACCGCTATTTTCGCTGCGGATCGCCGCGTCTTCACGGTCCGACCATGTCTTGAAAGGGTGTCTTTGAAAATGCGATCGAGCGGAAGTCGTCATACGTGATTTTCCCGGAGGCATCACATATCCGATGCGTGTTTCCTTGTCCGGCAGCCGGAATCTTCCGGGTCAGTGTTTCCGAGACGCAGAGGATGCCGGTGGTACGGAAGGGGAGCCGGCTTTCAGTTCGGCGTATCGAAAACAGTCCGCCAGGTGGTCGTTTACAATTCCGCCCGCCTGGAGGAAGGCGTAGCAGATGGTGCTTCCTGCGAACTTGAATCCTTCTTTTTTCAATGCCTTGCTCACGGCATCGGACAAAGGCGTGGCGGCGGGGAGCTGATCGATGCGCTTGAATCGATGGTGGACGGTTTTCCCCTTGGTGAAGCGCCAGATGAACGCATCAAAGGTGCCGTGGGCTTTTTGAAGCATCAAAAACACCCGGGCATTCTCCACGGCGGCCCGGATCTTAAGGCGGTTTCGGATGATTCTCGCATCCTGGCAGGCGGCCGCAATTTCGCTTTCGCCCATTTCGGCCACCGCCGCCGGATCAAAGCCGTGAAAGACCTCCCGGAGCGCCTCGCGCTTGTGCAGGACGATCCTCCAGGAAAGTCCTGCCTGGAAGGCGTCGAGGACTAAAAATTCGAACCACTTCCGGTCGTCGTGGACCGGCACCCCCCATTCCTCGTCGTGATATCGGATCATGAGGGGGTCTTCTCCGGGCCACGGGCATCGGATTCTTGAATCGGTCGTCTTCATCCGGTCCTTCAATTCTTTTGCACCAACCCGGCGCGTTTCCTTTTTCGGACAAAAGCGGGACGCCGCCTTTTTCACGGGGCAGACGCGTTGTTTTCAGTCCCTTTCTTCCAGGGGCAGATAATCGTTTCGCGGTTTTCCCACATAAATCTGCCGGGGCCGGGAAATGCGCCAGTCCGGGTCGTCGGTGCTTTCTTTCCATTGGGCGATCCACCCGGGAAGCCGTCCGATGGCGAACAGCACGGTGAACATGCTCGTGGGAAAGCCGATGGCCTTGAGAACGATGCCGCTGTAAAAATCCACATTGGGATACAGGTGATGCTCGAGGAAGTAATCATCCCGGACGGCGATCTCTTCCAACTCCATGGCGATGTCCAACAGCGGATCCGAGATGTGCAACTTGTTGATCAGGGTATGGCACCATTTCTTGATGATCTTTGCCCGGGGATCATAGGTTTTATAGACCCGGTGGCCGAATCCCATCAGCCGGAACGGATCCTTTTTGTCCTTTGCCCGCTCGAGGAGGCGGTTAATGGGGATCCCTTTTTCATATACCTGGCTGAGCATTTCGATGACCGCCTGGTTGGCGCCCCCGTGCAGGGGACCCCAGAGGGCGGAAATCCCCGCCGAGATGGCCGCATACAGGTTGACGCGGCCGCTTCCCACCACCCGGACGGCGGATGTGGAGCAGTTCTGTTCATGATCCGCATGGAGGATCCAGAAGACCTCCAGGGCACGCACCACGTCATCGTCGATGATGTAGGGTTTTACCGGAGAGTCGAACATCATGTTTAAAAAGTTGGCGGTGTACGCCAAATCGGGCCGGGGATAGACGACCTTGTGCCCCCTTGAAATCTTGTACGACATGGCGGCCATGGTCCGGACCTTGGCCAAAAGCCGGGTCACCGTGATATTGATCTCCTCGTCCACTTCCTTGAGTTCCGGATAGAAGCTTCTCAGGGCATTGACCATGGCGGAAAGAATCCCCATGGGATGCGACCCCCTGGGAAAGTTCTGGTAGAATTGCTGCATGTCTTCGTGAACCAGGGAGTGGTCGTTGAGGAGCACGGAGAAGCGGTTGAGTTCCGCCTGATTGGGAAGCATGCCGTTGATCAGCAGGTACGCCGTCTCTTTGAAAGTGGCCTTTTCGGCCAGCTGTTCGATGGGAATCCCCCGGTACCGGAGGATTCCTTTTTCACCGTCCATGAAGGTGATGGCGCTTTGACAGCTCCCGGTGTTGCCGAATCCCGGGTCATAGGTGATCAGGCCCGTTTCTTGGCGCATTTTTTTAATATCGACGGCCTTTTCCCCTTCCGTACCGACAATGAGGGGAAATTCGTACGTGTTGCCTTCAAAGAAGATCTTGACGGTGTCGCTCATGGTTTTCCTCCCAACAGACGCTTCCGACCGAGTCGGATGAAATCGGGTTTAAAAAGATACAAGGCGCCTCCCGGCCGCCGAGTTTAAGGCCGGTAAAAATGATCACTGATATCTCAAGTGGAACAAGATTTCAAGAAGATCGTCCGCGGTTCAAAAAGGACAG
>CAZQUR010000116.1:0-7189 GCA_964596535.1 uncultured Desulfobacteraceae bacterium | reverse complement strand
GATGGCAAAGTAAAAAGCGCCAGATGCAAGGCGCGCAAATCCTGAGGAATGAGGCATACTTACAGGTACGCCGCAATGACGAAGGATGCCGCGCAACGCCGCAGGTGGACTTTTTACGAAGCCATCAGTATTGACTTTTCCTTTAATTTTCATTATATAAAGTCCCATGCAATCCAAGCGCCGGGGCCTTCCGCCGTCACTGTCATGAATATCGCCTTTTTCTTGCTCAGACCGCATCGCCTTTTCCAGGATTTCATCCTGGATCGATCGGATCCGGATCTATCCCGGCTGGAAAAGATCCGCTCTCCGGAATCCTTTGTATGGAAGATTCTTTCTCACGCGGCCCGCACGTTTTCCGCCTGCATCCTCTTTTTGCCTTCCCAGCTGGCCGTCAGTGCGGCCATTGCCTATCTTTACTGCCGGATCCTCGACACTTACGAGGATCTCGTTCCGGACCCTACCCGGCGGGAAGCCATGCTGGCCGCTTTTATCCAGCGATTCCATCTTCACCCCAAAGGCTATTCAATGGATCCGGCGCCTCCCATCGATGACGACTTTGCACGAAACACGACGGACCGCATCTATACGCTCCTGGTCAACCGGTGCCGTCTCATCGATGCGGTTTTTTCCAAGCTCAACGTGCCGTTTCAGCGCATCATCGTGGACCTTGTCCGGAAAATGGCCGGCGGCATGATCTGGTCTTCCCGCGTCTTTGAAAGTCAGGGAGGGATATTGGGTACCCCCGACCAATTATCCAGGTATTGCCGAAACGTTTTGGGGAATCCCACGGTCTTCGCCGCCCGGCTCATGAAACTGTTTCACCACAAGAGCGCCCATCTCCCCCGGCGCCTTTACCGGGACGCCCTGAAGGCCGGTGAATTCATTCAACTGGCCAACGTCACCCGGGATATCGAAAGCGACTTAAAACGGAAAACCGCTTACCATCCCCTCCTTCAAAACGATCTCGGCCGCCGGGATATTCGGGACCCGGAACTTTCCCGCCGCATCGACACGGTTCGGGAAGTCCTTTTGGTCCGGGCCCTTTCCCTGGCCCCGGCCTACATCCGGATGGCCCAACGCATGCACTTTCCCCGGTTGAGCCTGTGCCGCGGATCCATGATTTTAATGCTTCTTTTCACGGAGCGGTATTACCGTGCGTGCGCCCGCCGGGTCGGGAGAGCCCCCTGGCCGGGCCCCGAATCCGGGGTTCGCCTCATCTTCTCTTCCATACTCTCCGTTATCTCCGGGCGTTACGCCCAACGGCAACTGGATACCGTGGGCGCCCATTTCGCCGCCTTTGTCCGGGAAACCCGACGCTTTGTCCACCCTTTTGATGAATGGATGGCCCCCTCATGAAAAAACCCGTCTACCTCGACCACAACGCCACCACCCCCCATGACCCCGAAGTCATTGAGGCCGTTCTCCCCTTTTTGAAGGAGGCTTTCGGAAATCCCTCCAGCACCCATTATTACGGCATCGCCCCCAAAAAAGCGGTTATGCACGCCCGGGAACAGGTGGCCCATATCTTGAATGCCCACCCCCGGGAGATCTTTTTCACCAGCGGGGGGACCGAATCCAACAATCAGGCCCTCCGGTGCGCCGTCATGAATCCAATCCGCGAGGGGCGTCACATCATCACCACCCGAATCGAGCACCCGGCGGTCTCGTCTGTGTTTTCCTATCTCGAAGAAAGGGGTTTCACCGCCACCTATCTCCCGGTGGATGCTTCGGCTCGTGTCTCGGTGGAATCCGTTCACCGGGCCATGCGGCCGGAAACAGTGCTGATCAGCGTGATGCATGCCAACAACGAGGTGGGGACCCTGCAGCCCATTCGGGAGATCGCGGCGTTGGCCAGGGAACACGGCGTCCTCATGCACACCGACGCCGCCCAGAGCGTGGGAAAGGTTCCGGTGGACGTCCGGGAACTGGGGATCGATCTCCTCTCGGTGGCCGGACATAAAGTCTATGCCCCCAAAGGAATCGGCGCCCTTTATGTCCGGGAGGGCGTTTCCCTGGAGCCGTTCATGCGCGGGGCGGGGCAGGAAAACGGAAGGCGGCCCGGGACGGAAAACGTCCCGGGAATCGTCGGGCTCGGCAAGGCCTGCGAAATCGCCCGGCGGGATCTGGAAAAAAACCGGTCCCGTATGCAGGCCATGCGGGACCGGTTTACCGCGGCCGTGACGAACCGGTTGGAGGGGGTTCGTTTGAACGGGCATCCGGAGGCCCGCCTTCCCAACACGGTGAATCTTTCATTTCGGGGCGTCGACGCCGGCCGTGTGCTCGAAGAAATCGGCCTCGATGTGGCGGCCTCCGCGGGCGCGGCGTGTCACTCGGAAGGCGTTTCTGTCTCCCCTGTCCTGGAGGCCATGGGCGTCCCCGAGGCGTTTGCCAGGGGAACCCTTCGCTTTTCCACGGGAAAGACCACCACGGCCGAAGAGATCGATCACGCCGTGGAGGCGGTCGTTTCCGCGGTTCGAAAACTCAAGGCCGACTGAACCGGCGCCTGCTATTCTTCAAGACTGTAATAGCACCGCTTTGGGGAAATGACTTTCCCTTTCTTTTTCAACTGGGCGATCACTTCGGAGACCGCCTTGCTGTCTTCTCCGATCATCTTGGCGATATCCCCCGGCCGGACGGGTTTTCCGGCCTTTTTCATTGCGTTGAGCACTTTCTTTTCCATTGTCCGTTTCTCCTTTTTCCTGTGCGTTGGTTCATGTGGGGTTCGCGCGAGGATGGCTTTTGCCGCCATGATGCCCGTGGCGGCGGAAGAGACGATATTCCCGGCCACGCCGGGACCGTCTCCGGCCACATACATCCCCTGGACGGGCGTCTCCAGATGGGCGTTTGTCTCCACCTGTGTGGCGAAGAACTTGATCTCAGGTGCGTACAAAAGGGTTTCCGCGTTGGTGACACCGGGGATCACGTGATTGAGGGTTTCGAGTCCTTCCAGGATATTGGTCAGAATCCGCTCCGGAAGGGCCATGGCGATGTCTCCGCACACCACATCCGTAAAAGTCGGCCGGATGCTGCTGTTCCGGATCCGTTGCCAGGTGCTCCGCCGGCCCCGCTTAAGATCCCCGAACCTCTGGAGGATGGGTTTCCCGCCGCCGATGAGGGTGGCCAGGCTCCCGATGGATTCGCCGTAGGCCTGGTTGTCGGTGACCGGTTCGGTGAGCACCACTTTTGACAGAAATGCAAAATTGGTGTTTTCGGACTTGGTGTGCCGCAAGGCATGACCGTTGACGCAGACGAAGTCGCTGTAATTTTCCTGGGAGACGAACCCCCCGTAATTGGTGCAAAAGGTGCGGGTCTGGTCATCGTACTTTTCGGTCTGGATGAACAGGACCGGATCGTAAATGACGTGACACAGATCCTGAAGGATTTCATTGGGGACCTCCACCCGGACGCCCACCTCGATCCCCCGGTGCGTCAACCCAATGCCGTGTTTTACCGCAAGGGCGCTGATCCATCTCGCCCCCACGCGCCCCGGAGCCAAAATCACGTGCGGGGTCTCATAAAGATCGCGCTGGGTTTCCACACCGGTCACCCGGCGCCCTTCCACGCGCACCCCCGTGACCTCTTCCGATGTATGAATCAAAACCCCCTTGGATTGGAGATGTTCACTCAGTCTTTGAATCCGTAAGGGGAGGCAGTCGCTTCCCAGGTGTTTCTGCCGGATGATCAGCAGATCCACGCCATGGATCTTGGCCAGTTTACGAAACTGCCGCGCCGCTTCCATATCCGTGGGAAAGGGAGGCCCGTCCATGCCGAACCGGCTGAATATGGATTCGGCTTCGTCAATGAGGTCCTGAGCGGCTTCCGGATCCATGAACTGCGTCAGATCCGTTTTTCCGAGCTTGGGAATGAAATTGAGTTTACCGTCGGAAAAAAGCCCGGCGCCCCCGATGCCGGAAAGAATATCGCAGGGGGTACAACGGGCGCACACCCCTGCTTCACCGGCGGGGCACCGCCTTTGAGACGCCCGTTTTCCCTTTTCGAGCACCAGAACCTTTGCATCCGAATTTTCGGCCAGAAAATAAGCGGCAAAAAGACCCGCCGGCCCGGCGCCCACGATGACCGCATCATAACGCTTTCCCACGGCCCTTCACCCCGAGTACGTCTTGGACGGTTTTTAACGCATTGAAATGTCTTGCATCACCCGAAATATACGCCCGGAAGGAAAAAAACGCAACCGCGGGCCGCGGCTCCTTTCCGGAAGATTCTCATATTCCATTGACATTTTTCGGCCGTGGCATTTAAATGGACAGGGGATACACCTGAAAAGGACTTTACACCTGACAGGCGCTACCGTCTAAGGGTTGAATTTCGACATGACCACCCAGGACTATTATCAAATCTTGAACGTTTCCCCGACCGCATCCCCGGCCGAAATCAAGGAAGCGTATCGGCGCTTGGCCTTTCAGTACCATCCGGACCGCAATATCCGCGATCCGGATACCGCTGAAAAGATGAAACGGCTCAATGAAGCGTATGCGGTGTTGTCCAACGTCGCCAAGCGTCGGGAATACGACGGGTATCGGAACCGTTTCGGTCAAACCGCCCGCCGGCACTTTCGGGAAAACTACACGGATCAGGATATCTTTTCCGGGTCCGATATTCATGCCGTATTCGAGGAAATGACCAAAGCCTTCGGTCTCAGGGGATTCGAGGAGATTTTCAAAGATGCCCACGGTCCGGGATTCCGCGCATTCAAGGTCCATCGCCCCGGGTTTTTCGCCAAGGGCTTCGTCTTTTTCGGGTCCCCGGGAAAAAGCGGGCACGGAACGGATCCAAAAGGCCTGCCCGGATCCCTGGGACGCTTCGGAAAATCTCTGCTGAAAAAACTTCTGCCCGGCGGGACACCCGAAAAAGGCAACGATATCCATGATGTCATAGTTTTAAACCCCGGACATGCACAACAGGGAGGACCTTACGCCTATTATCTCAAGCAGAAAAAGAAAAAGCTTGTCGTCAAAATCCCGAAAGGGGTTAAAGACGGTCAGTTGATCCGCCTGGCCAAGCTGGGAAAAAAGGGGAAACACGGGGGGGATCCCGGGGATGTCCTGTTGAAAGTCAAAATCAAAAAACCCTGGGGACAGCGCCTCAAGGAGCGGATCACGAAAAAACAGGCCACGGGTTAAGCCCCTGAAAAGGATCGGGTGGCGTTTGCAAAAGCCTCTTTAAACTAAATCGAGCGATCAAATTCGCTTACGTTTTTATCCAATGGGTAACGGAAAAGGAGGTTTGTCATGTCGGATTGCATTTTCTGTAAAATCATCCAGGGGGAAATTCCGTCCGCGAAGGTTTATGAAGATGATCGCGTCTTTGCGTTCATGGACATCAATCCCATCGCCACCGGCCACACCCTGATTATTCCAAAAACCCACGCGGAAAACATCTGGGAGATCCCGGAGGCCGACCTTGCCGCGATCCATTTGGCGTCCAAGAAAATCGCCCACGCCATGCGGAATGCTCTGGACCCTCTCGGCGTGGCCGCGTTGCAGCTCAACGGGCGGGGCGTCAATCAGCTGGTGATGCATTACCATCTCCACCTGATTCCGAGAACGGCGGAAAGCCCCGAAATCGCCCTGACCAAATGGGATTTGATTCCCGGAGACACGGCGGCTATTCAAAAAACAGGGGAAAAAATCGCCGCCGCCCTGAGATAACCCTTGAGCCCCTTGAGGGACATTCGGAATAACCGTCATGCGATTTTCCTGCCCGGACTGCCAAACCCCTTATCATGTCCCGGATGAAAGACTCCGGGAAGCCGCCTCGCCGGGGGGTGTCCGCACGAAATGCAACATTTGCGGCGTCGGCTTGATCATCGACGTGGAAAACGAAAGGGTCCGGAAGGACCCCTTTCCCCGTGAAAACAAAACGTTCCGCAGGGATTTTCCATCGGTCCTTTCCATGTCCAAAGAAGCGAAAAAGGAAAAAGATGTTGTCGCCGGGATTTTTCTGGCCTTGATGCTGTTGTTGGGGATCGGTGCGGGATACCATGCGTTGACCCGTTTGGAGACGCGGCCGTTTACGGCGGCCATTCGAACCCTTGCCGATTTCAAGGACGCTTTTTCCATTCCCCGGATTTTCCGCGAGGTCACCGGGGAAAGGCCCTCCATACCCGCCAACAACGGAACACACCCCGGCCGCCGCCTGGTTCGAAAAGGATACGCCTTTTATTCGAAAGAGCGCCTGGATCCGGCCCTTGAGACCTTTGACGAGGCCATCCGGTTGGATCCGAACAATCCGCAAGCCCACTATTGGAGGGGCCGCACCCTGTTGAAAATGGGTAAAGAAGAACCGGCCATGGAGGCCTTCAAAGCAGCACTGACGTTACATCCCGATTACTGGGAGGCCCTGGACAACGTGGGATGGCTGCATCTGCGCCGGGGAGAATACGGCCAGGGCCTTGCCGCCCTGAATCGATCCATTGAAGTCAATCCGGACAATGCCTGGGCCTACTACAACCGGGGCTTTTTGCACGCAAAGACGGGGAATTCCAAGATGGCCCTCAAGGACGCCCAAACCGCCTGCCGGATGGGGTATCGAAAAGCCTGTCAGATGGCGGAAAAGTACGGCAAATCCAAAGAGACGGCAACGCCGTCTCAGGATGGCTGAGATTCCAAAAGCCGATTTTCCCCCTACACCGGTCACCGGTATTTTTTCGGAAAATCGGTTTCCTTGCTCCCTTCCAGGATGCGGCGCAATTCTTCTCTCTCCGCATTAAGTTTCCGCAACCGATCCATCAGGGCGGACCGCTCTCCCGGCGATGCGTTTTGAACCCGCCTTTCCAACAATTCCACTTCCCGCATGCAGCGGTAGAGATCCTTTGCAATGAGACGGATGGACACGGACAAACTCCGAAATCGCGTTTGGCGCATCTTACAGAACATACCCCGAAACCGGACGCCTTTTAGCGCTACGACGACGCCCGTCCAGAAGTAGTCATCGAAGACGGGCACATTCCGTCTTCCGGCTCCTGGTGCTTCACTCCCCTTCCAACAGCCGGATAATCCGATCCGTCTGATAGACTTTTCCCTGGGCGACGACAACACCGTTGACCGCCAGGGCCGGACTGAGCAAAAGGCCGTAGGTGTCGCGAATTTCTTTGGAAAGGGTCCATTTCTTTTCCACACGGGCGTTGAGGATCAAAGAGGCCTGTTTCAGGTCCGTGATGGCGTCTCCG
>CAZQUR010000115.1:0-7250 GCA_964596535.1 uncultured Desulfobacteraceae bacterium | reverse complement strand
AATGACGAAGGGTGCAGCGCAACGCCGCAGGCGGCCTTTTTACGAAGCCATCAAGAAATAAGGATTGCGAAAACCAAAACCGTATGATATCGGCCCTAACGGACTTGTCGGGGGTGGAAGTCGCGTTTCAAAGGTTTATCAACCGGGATCGATTCCCCGGCTGCGGGGGGTCGGCGCAGATGGGAAAAGGAGGAGGTATGCGCAAGGGATATGTTTTCTTCGTTTTATGCGTGGCCGTCGGTCTTGTTTTTTCGCCGTCGGCATGGAGCAAAACCAAGCCCATTGTCATCGGGATCAACGCACCCATTACGGGCGATATCCCCAAAGTGGGGGAGGGGACCAAGTTTGCCGCCCAGATGTGGCTGGAAGATGTAAAGGCGGCCGGCGGACTGACCATCGGCGGCAAGAAATATCCGGTGGAACTCGTCATCGAAGACAACGAAGCCAAGGCCGAATCCGCGGTAAAGGTCGCCACCAAGATGATCACCGAAGATGAAATCCTGGTGATGGTGGGACCCCAGGCCTCCAAGCAGGCCGTCCCGGCGGGGGAGGTGGCCAACAACTATAACACGCCCATGATCACGCCCTGGTCCACCAATCCCAACACCACCAAGGACCGTCCCTATGTGTTCCGGGCCTGTTTCCTGGATCCCTTCCAGGGTCCGGTGGTTGCCAACTTCATCAAAGAGGAATACGGGTTCAAGAAAGCCGCCGTTTTATACGACGTGGCCAGCGATTATCCCAAGGGACTCGCGGAGTTTTTCAAAAAGGCCTGGGAGGACATCAACGGCCCGGGATCCGTGGCGGCGTTTGAAAGTTTCACCACCAAGGACACCGATTTCAGTTCCCAGCTGACCAAGATCAAGCAGTCCGGCGCCGAATTCATCTTCACGCCCCAATACTATAATGAAGTGGCCCTCATCGTGCAGCAGGCCCGCGAGCTCGGATTCAAGGCACCCATCGTGGGGAGCGACAGCTGGGGGAGCGCCGAGACCGTAAAACTGTGCGGTGAAGCCTGTTACGGACTCTTCTTCTCCACCCATTACGCGGCGGCCGGGGCCAAGGGCGAGACCAAAAAATTCATCGACCGCTATAACCAGAAATACGGCTATGTCCCCGATGATGTGGCGGCGCTGACCTGGGACGCCATGCGCCTCGTGGAAATCGCCTTGACCAACTGCGGGAAGATCACCGGCGATATCGAGAAAGACCGCCAGTGCCTGCGGGATGCCCTGGCCAAGGTGAAGGATTTTGACGGGATCACCGGAAAGATGACCTTCACCGAAGAAGGCGACCCCATCAAGTGCGCCGTCGTGGTCCGCATCAGCGAAAAAGGGGAATTCGCGTTTTACAAGTCGGTTTGCCCATAAGCGAGCACGCGGGCTGAATTCCAAGCGGCGGGCTCGGGAGGTCGCCTCCCGTGCCCGCCCTTTTGAGTTGAAAGAAGGGTGCCGCCGCAAAGGGATCCGGAACCATGGTCTTTTTCTTCCAGAACATCATCAACGCCCTCCAGTGGGGAAGCTTTTACGCCCTCATCGCATTGGGATACTCCATGGTGTACAGTATCCTCATGCTCTTCAATTTCGCCCACGGCGACATCTTCATGGTGGGGGCGTACATCGGATTCGGGGTGGCCACGGGGTTTCTCGCCCTCACCAGCGCAGGAATCATCATTTTACCCAATTGGCTCATCCTGGTCCTCACCATCCTTTTTTCCATGTTTTTTACGTCCCTGGTGGGGATGGCGGTGGAACGGATCGGGTACCGTCCCCTGCGGGACGCCCCCCGGGCCTCCGCCGCCATTACCGGACTCATGATCGGCATCATCCTGGAAACCGGGAACCTTGCGCTCCTCGGGGCCCAGCGCGTCAGTTTCCCCAGCCTGGTGGAAAGCGCCACGTATAATCTCGGCGGGATTTACGTCACCAACAAGAAGATCATGATCGTCGTGGTCTCCCTGGCGCTCATGCTGGCGCTGGATCAGTTCATCCGGAGGACCAAATGGGGGATGGCCATCCGCGCCATGGCCTTTGATTATCTCGCCGTCCCGCTCATGGGCGTCTCCATCAACACCATCGCCCGGATGACCTTTGCCATCGGGTCTGCCCTGGCCGCCGTGGCCGGGATCCTCTTCGGGACGGCCTACCCGGTGCTGGATCCCTACATGGGGATCCTCTTCGGATGGAAGGCCTTCGTGGCGGCCATCCTCGGGGGGCGGGGGTCCATTATGGGGGCTTGCCTCGCCGGATTTCTGCTGGGATTCATCGAGATCTTCGTGGCCATGATCTTTCCATCCACCTTGCGGGATATCATCGCCTATTCCATCATCCTGATCATTTTGACGTTCCGGCCCCACGGCTTTTTCGGTCAACCCTATTCCGCCCGGTTGCGGCTGTAAGGGATCGGATGGATCTGAACAACGCGAAAGCGGAAACGCAGCTTTTGACTTCGGGTATCCAGCAGCGGCACTGAGATGGTGCAGACAGACGAAACCCGGTTGAATCCATCCGTATCCCGGATCCGGCGGTTTTTCGCGGGGATACCGCTTTTCGGCTGGCTTCTGGGGGTTTTGGCGGCGGTTCTTTTGGAATATTTTCTGGGTGACGTTCTGACGGATTTTTTGGGGCTTCCGAAAATACCGGTCCTCTTCGGGTTCGTGAACATCCTCAAAAAACCGGCCCTCATGCCGGGATCCCTCGTGTTTATCCTGATCATCTATGTGCTGCCCATCGGCATCCTGGCCCGGGTCCTTGCGCCGGCGGCCAACGCCGCCGCCGGTCTTTTGATCCGGCGATCCGTGGCCCTTTCCGCCGTGGTGCACCTGGCGCTTTTCTACCTGATCCTCCATATCTGGGCGGACGTCTCCGCCTACCGGGTCCTGATCCTGAAGCTGATCTTGATCTCCATTATGATCACCCTGAGCCTGAATGTCGTCAACGGGTACATGGGGGAGTTTTCCTGTTCCCATCCCGGGTTTTTGGCCCTGGGCGCCTATGCCTGTTCCGTGTTTACGGTGGGGCTTTTCGTCAATGACCGGATTTTCGGAGACGCGCTGCTTCCTTCCTTTCTGGCGCCGTATCTTTTTCCCGTGGGCCTGATCTTCGGGGGCGTTGCCGCCGCCGCGGGCGCCCTTTTCGTGGCCGTCCCGTCCTTTCGGACCCGGGGGGATTATCTGGCCATCATTTCCCTGGCCTTCATGTTCATCGTCAAGAGTCTTATCGAAAACCTTGAATTCGTGGGGGGCCCCCGGGGGCTGGGGAGCCAGCCGGACATGGCGAATCTGCCTGTGGTCTTCACCTGGACCGTCTTGTGCGTCTGGATCATCAACAATTTTGTCCGGTCCACCCTGGGAAAGGCGCTGAATGCGGTCCGGGACGACGAACTGGCCGCCGACGCCATGACCGTGAATACCCGGCGCACGAAAATGACGGCCTTTTTGTTCGCGGCCTTCTGGGCAGGGGTTGCCGGCGGACTTTTCGCCCACGTCCTGCGCTACGTGAACCCCGGGACCTTCGGCATCCAGCGCCTGGCCGAGGTGTTGGCCATGGTGTACTTCGGCGGGCTCAATTCCGTCTACGGCTCCATCGTGGGGGCCGTGGGCCTCAATCTTTTGGGGGAAGCCCTGCGGCCCCTGGAACTCTTCAAATGGATCCTCATCCCCTTGCTAGTGATCCTGGTCATGATCTTCAGGCCCAAGGGTCTCATCGCCTTTAAGGAATTCGATCCCGAACGCGTGCTCCAACCCAAATCCAAGGCCGATCCGGAGGGGCGTCGATGACCCTTTTGCATGTGGAAAATATGACCCACTACTTCGGAGGCCTGCGGGCGGTGCACCGGTACAAGCTTGAAATCGATTCCGGCCAGATCCGGGGGCTCATCGGACCCAACGGCGCGGGGAAGAGCACCGTCTTCAACCTCATCACCGGCCTTTATACGCCCACGGAAGGGGACATCCGGCTCGAAGGAAAAAGCCTCCTCGGGCTCAAACCCCACCAAATCACCTCCATGGGGCTCGGGCGGACCTTTCAGAACATGCAGCTTTGGCGGCACATGACGGTGCTGGACCACGTCAAGATGGCCCGGTATTCCAAGCTTCAATACGGCCTTTCCGGCGCCTTTTTCGGCACCGCCGCACGGCACCGGGAAGAAGCCGAATCCGAAGAAAAAGCCCGCTATTTTCTCAATATGTTCGGAGTGGAGCCGTTCGCGGACCAGGTCATCGTTAACCTGCCTTACGGCGCCCAGCGGCGGGTGGAGATGGCCCGGGCCCTGGCCACCGAGCCCAAGGTCCTTTTCCTGGACGAACCCACGGCGGGGATGAACCCCGAAGAGCTGGGCCGGATGGTGGCCGTTATCCGGCGGGTCCACGAAGAACTCGGATTGGCCATTTTGCTTATCGAGCATCGACTCCGGGTGGTCATGGAGCTTTGCGAAACCATCCAGACGTTGGTTTTCGGGGAGATCATCGCCGAAGGGACACCGGATGAGATCCGCAACAATCCCGAGGTCATCGACGCGTACCTGGGAAAAGACGTGGTGGAATGATGTTTTTATCCATTGAAAACCTGCGGGTATCCTATGACCGCATCCGGGCCCTGCACGGCATCGACTTTGACATCGAGCGCGGCGAGATCGTCTGCATCATCGGCGCCAACGGCGCCGGGAAAAGCACGACCCTCCGGGCCATTTCCCGCATGGTGAACCCGGAACCCGGAACCCGCATGACCTTCATGGAAAAAGACCTTTTGAAATATCCCGCGGACCGCGTGGTCCGGGAACTGGGCATTTCCCACGTCCCGGAGGGACGGCGCCTCTTCGGAAACCTCACGGTTTTGGAAAACCTCAAGCTGGCCGCCTTCGCCCGGAAAGACGCCGAGAACGTCAAAAAGGATATGGCCCGGGTCTTTTCCATCTTTCCGCGGCTCCAGGAACGGGTGGAGCAGGAAGCCGGGACCCTTTCGGGCGGGGAACAGCAGATGCTGGCCATCGGCAGGGCCTTCATGAGCGGCCGCCGGCTCATGCTCCTGGATGAGCCGTCCATGGGACTGGCCCCCCTCTTGATGGTCTCGGTTTTCAACGCGTTAAAGGAGATCAACGGGGAAGGGACCACCATTTTGCTGGTGGAGCAAAACGCCCGCATGGCCCTGCAGTTCGCCCGGCGGGGATACGTCATCGAAAGCGGAAACCTGGTCCTTTCCGGCGATTCCAGGGATCTCCTTGAAAACCCGGACGTGAAAAAGGCCTACCTGGGGGGCTGATTCCCTCGTCCTGTTCTTGGCCGGAACGCTTCCCGCCCCCGCCTGCATTCTGAACGGGATGGCGCAATGGGTTGCCCGCGGCGGCTGGTTTTCAAGTCTTTCCTTTTTTCTCTTTCAACAGCGCTTCCAGTCCTGCCAAAGGCTGGTGATTGAAAGACGACGGTGCATCAGGGTCCGGCGCGGAGGGGTCATAGGCATCGGCCACTGCCTGGCGGGCGTGTTCGTTGTCGTGGCAGTAAAGGCAGAGCAGTTCCCAATTGCTGCCGTCGGGCGGATTGTGGTCGTGGTTGTGGTCCTTGTGGTGCACCGTAAGCTCGCGCAGCCGCTTGCCTGAAAATTCCCGGCCGCAGCGGGCGCAGACGGGCGGAAACAGCTTCAGGGCCCTTTCCCGATAGCCCTTTTCCCGTTGTTCCCGGTAACGCTGCGCCTCGGCAACGATTTGATCCAGCCGCGGGCTCCCGGAGGGCCTTTTTTTAGAGGACATGAACGTCTCCCCTTGGACGCCGGGTTTTACCTGTGAAACCTTGAGGGCCGCGCCGGCGGTCGCCCGGATGCCGTCGCCCGCCGCGGGACGCTGCGGGTTCCGGGGTTTCGGGATTCGGGGGTGCCGTAGTTAAAGTCGGCCAGCGTGCGGCGTTCGACCCTGGACCCGATCACCTGGTCAATGGCGCGGACCATCACCGTATCCGAATCCGTGATAAAGGTAAAGGCGTCTCCGGTGTGTTCGGCGCGGCCGGTTCGGCCGATGCGGTGGATGTATGCGTCGGGCGTGGCGGGAACATCGTAATTGATCACGTGGGTGACCCGGGAGACATCGATCCCCCGGGCGGCGATGTCCGTGGCCACCAGGACCTTGAATCGGCCGTTGCGGAATCCATCCATGGCGGCCTGCCGCTTTACCTGGGAAAGATTTCCCTGCAACGCGGTGGCACGGTACCCCGCCCGGGCAAGCTGTTCCCCCAGCCGCTTTGCGCGATGCTTGGTGCGGGTGAAGACCAGCACCGATCCGTTGCCGGCGGCGGGTAGAATTTTCATCAAAAGCGCCGTCTTCAAATGCGACGGCACCGGGTATAAGGCGTGGCTGACGGTTTTAACCGGCGCGGACATCCCGATCTGGACGGTTACGGGCCGGTCCAGGATTTCTTTGGCCAACCGCCGGATTTCCGAAGGCATCGTGGCCGAAAAGAGCAGGGTCTGCCGCCGGCGCGGCAAATGACTCAATATGCGCCGGATGTCCGGGAAAAAACCCATGTCAAACATCTGGTCCGCCTCGTCGATCACCAGGACTTCCAAACGGGAAAGATCCACGGATCTTCGATTGATGTGATCCAAAAGCCGTCCCGGGCAGGACACGACAATATCGACGCCCCGCTTCAGGGCCGACATCTGCGGGCTGATGCCGACACCGCCGTATACGGTGGTGCTGCGCAGGCCGGTTCGGCGCCCCAGGGTGCGGATGGCTTGATGGGTCTGCTCGGCGAGTTCGCGGGTCGGGGCGATGATCAGGGCGCGAAGCCGACCCCGGGGGCCCTGCATCAGGCGGTGCAGGATCGGCAAGACGAATGCCGCGGTTTTACCGGTGCCGGTCTGGGCGATGCCCATGATGTCTTTTCCGGATGTAATCGCCGGAATCGCTTCCTTTTGAATGGGTGTGGGGGTAACAAACCCCGCGGCGGCCACCCCGGATGCAACATCCGGGTGGAGTTTGAATAATTGAAAATTCATCAATTTCCTCTTTTTGTAAAATTAAAATGGGTTTAAACAAAAAAGCCCCGGAACGGTTCCGGGGCTCACAATAGTCTTATGTTTCTCCTGGAAGTGTATCTGGCCTGCGAATATATCAACGAAGTTCCCTGCTGTCAAGGAATATCGATAAGGAATAGAGGCCGGAATATAGGGTTTTCGCTTCGCCCTGACAACGCCATCGACTTGTCCGAATTCCTTCTTTTATTGCCCGGTTGGCTCGGGATGGGCTCCCTGTACGGTTCAAAT
>CAZQUR010000114.1:0-7845 GCA_964596535.1 uncultured Desulfobacteraceae bacterium | reverse complement strand
CGGAAATTTTGACCCCGGAAACGAATGTGCCTTCGTTTCCATAATTCATTTGTATAGTAAAGCGAGATTCGGATGTCAACGGCCCCCCGTCAACATCCAGGAAAGACTTGCCGCGGGAAGGGACGGGATGATAAAGCACTTTAAGGTCACGCGGGATTGCCGGGGCATCTTTTTGACGATTCCAGCAAAATTGATCCTCAGGAGTACTTTTTGATTTTTTCCCCCTTGAACGATGCACATAAAAACGCCTTCCGGTCCATGGTGGCGCCGGATCGTTTTTCCACAGGAAA
This sequence comes from uncultured Desulfobacteraceae bacterium, assembly GCA_964596535.1. Lineage (GTDB taxonomy): Bacteria > Desulfobacterota > Desulfobacteria > Desulfobacterales > UBA2156. The sequence goes on along the minus strand of CAZQUR010000114.1, from coordinate 7,555 downwards.
ATCCCACCTGAACCTCCATGCGGCGGATCAATCCTTTCACGCTCCCCGGCCCCCGGGCGCCGTGATCTGGCCGGTGGACCGGGAAGAAGTATCCCGCATCCTATCCTATGCAAATGCACACGGGATTCCAGTGACCGCGTGGGGTGCCGGCACCAGTATGGAAGGAAACCCCATTCCGTTGTACGGCGGTCTGGTGGCGGACTTTTCCCGGATGAACCGGATTCTCGATATCCGCGGGACGGACTTTCAGGCCGATGTGGAGCCCGGAGTGATTTACCAGGATTTGAACCATCAGCTCCGCTTCAAAGGTCTTTTTTTCCCTCCGGATCCCGGCGCCCGGGCCACCATCGGCGGTATGATCGCCAACAACGCCAGCGGGCCCCATACCATCCGATACGGATCCACCCGGAATTGCATCCTGCGGTTGACCGTGGTGCTGGCCGGCGGAGAGGTCATCCGGATCGGGACCCGGGCACCCAAGACATCGTCGGGGTATGACCTGCTCCATCTGTTTATCGGGTCCGAAGGGACCCTGGGCCTGGTGGTGGAAGCCACCGTACGTCTTTCCGGGCTTCCCGAGGCCCTTTCCGCCGCCGTTGCCGCGTTTCCTACATTGGAATCGGCAGGACAGGCGGTCCGGGAGATCATTCGTGCCGGATTGGATCCGGCGGCCCTGGAACTCATGGGGCCCGAGTGCATCGTCTTGATGAATCAGGAACACCGGCTCGGCCTTGAAGGGTTTCCAACGATTTTCATGGAGTTTCAGGGCCCGTCCCGGGAACATCTTGAAACGATTTTGGAATTGGCTCGGGAGTTATGCCGGGATGCAGGAAGCACGGCCTTTCATTCGGGGCTGAGGCGAGGGGTGCACGATCGTATTTTTCGGGCGCGACATGAACTGGGCGAGATGATCCTGCGACGCCATCCCGGGTGCCGGGTCCGGGTGGTGGATATCGCCGTGCCCGCCTCGGCATATTCTGAAATGATCGGTTGCGCCCGGAAGGAAATGCATCGAAGCGGTTTGACCGGGTACATTTTCAGCCATGCCGGGGACGGAAACCTGCATGTGAACCTGGTGGGCCCGAAAAGGGATGACGGTGTGTGGGCCCGCATCGATGAACTGGCCGGTCGGATGGTGGAACAGGCCATTTTCTTCGGCGGCACCGCCACCGGGGAACATGGGGTGGGAATCGGAAAGCGCGGGTTCATGGAAGCCGAGCACGGGCCGAGTCTCGAGTGGATGCGTCGAATCAAGGCCCTATTTGACCCCAAAGGGATATTAAATCCCGGAAAGATCTTCCCCGGAGGATAGTCGTGTCAATGTCAATTTTGACAATTTTCTTGCTTTCTTTACTGGACAAGGATATGGTGGATTCAATCAGTAAAGCCCCGCCATGGTCTGGCAGGACGGTTTCGCTCTGAAGGAACAATTCGGTCCCCGATGTTGCCTCCTCAGGTTGAAACTTTGAGAATTTTAATCGGAAAGGAGGAAAGCAGCATGCCCAACGGCACCGTGAAGTGGTTCAGCAATTCGAAGGGGTACGGTTTTATCAGCCAGGAAGACGGTCCGGATGTTTTTGTTCACCATTCGGCCATCAGCGGCACCGGGTTCAAATCCCTCAATGAGGGCGACCGGGTAAGCTTTGAGATTGAAAAGGGTCCCAAAGGCCCCGCCGCCGTGAATGTCAAGGTGATCTAACGTATTGCATTAAAACTGAAAGGGCATCCCCGTATTCACGGGGACGCCCTTTTCTTTTTTATTTTCCAGCCCTGCCGGGCCGGATTTTTTTGAAAAACAATCAAGTCGATTCGTTCAACCATGAAAAAACACTGGGAGGTGATTGAGTGGCCAGGTCCAGTTATCAGTTTCAGAAACGGCAGAAAGAATTGGCCAGGAAAAAGAAAAAGGAACTCAAGCGACAGCGAAAATTCAGCAAAAACGAGTCCGCGGCCGAAGAGGGCCCGGAAAACGCCGAAAACGCCGAAAACGCCGAAAACGCCGAAGATTCCGTGGATTCCGCCGAAGAGCCTTGATGGAATCTTAAGACGCCTAAGATGTTCCGATTTCACCGTCAGGGGCGTTCGGTTCCGAAACTCAACGGGGAATAACCTGCATGAGCACATTTTCAATCCCCACCGGGGCGTCGATCTGGCCCTGGCGGATCATGATGGCTTCGGTTTGCCGCCATGCCGCCGAGTCAATGGCACCGATGGGAATTCGGGGGTCGGGATGGACAAGCCTGCGGGTGAGATGAATCTGTTTTTTAAGAATGACCGGCGGTGTCCCTTTTTCATAACGCCGGAGGAGTTCAAGGGCTGATGCCGCATTCTTTTCGTCGAGGGCCGCTTGCCATCCTTCCAGAAGGCCCTTCATGAAACGGTGTACCCGTCCAGGATATTTTTCAAAAATTTCTTTGGAAGTGATGACCGAATTGGCCACGAATTTCACACCATACGCCGCGGGATCGAAAAATGCCGCGGGTTCCCCGGCATCCGCCAGCGTGGCCTCCAGGAAGACGGCCTGGGTATTGCGGTAAACGGGCCAAAAATGCACCTGTTTTTTGAAAAACGGGGAAAAGTCGTTCCTGACGCTGAACAGATCCACATCCGCTTCCGAAAGCCCCGCCTTGGCCAAAAGGGTGCGCAGTATCGTTTCATCGTTTCCTCCGAAGGTCACCCCCAATCGGTGCCCTTTCAAATCGTTCAAGGTCCGGATCCGGATCCGGTCGGGCCGGTATATCCACTGGAGGGGATTGACTTGAAACAACTGGGCGAGCACCACCAGGCGGGCGCCCTTGGATACGGCGCGGATCACCTGATCGGCCGAGGCCACGCCGAATTCCGTTCGGCCCAGCTCCAGTTCCATGATGGCATCCCGTTCCGGTCCTCCGGCCTTGACGTCCACTTCCAGCCTTTGGCGGGCGAAACAGCCGCGGGCATCGGCGTAAAGGTCTCCCAGCACGCTGGCGTTGAAAATCCATTTCAGGCGGTAACGCACACGTTCCGCGGCCTGGTTTCCCTCCGGCCACAGCATCAAGAAAACCAATGCCGCCATGAAGATTCTCTTTTTCCGGTACGATCGGATCTGCATCGTGGTGTTTTTCATAAAAACGCCTTTAAGACTTCTGGGCCCAACCCTTCTTGATGATCATGCCGGCGCCTTCCAGGAGCCCCTGATAAACGGACAGGCTCAGCCCGATCAAAAAGAGAGCGACCAGGATCTTGGAAAGATCGCTTTGGAAAAGCGCCACTCGAATGGCATAACCGATTCCGGCGTCGGCCACGATGAATTCGGCCACGATGGTTCCGGCCATGGCCAGAGTCGCGCTCCCGGCGATCACCGTCGTGAGCTTGTTCAAATTTTCGAAGGCCCGGATTTTCACTTCCAGTTGCCAGCGCATGCGACCGGTGACTCTATAGAAATGTTCGATGTCTGTCACCGGTTCGGACATGATGCCGATGACGGAAAGCAGCAAAGGAAAGTAACAAATCATGGCGGCGATGAGAAGACGGGAAATCCAGCCGTCTCCCAACAGGATGAAGATGATGGGCGCGATGGCCACAATGGGATACGCTTGAATGTTGTAGGCGGCGACCTTGATGAAGGACCCGAACCAGGTGGCCCGGCGGCCGGTAATACCCAGCACCAGGGCCAATACAATGGATACGACTTGGCCCACGATGGCCACCATAAGGGTATCCGTCACGTCCTTGAAATACGGTCTAAAAGTTTCTTTGGCGGTTCCCCACAAGGCAGGGGGGCCGGGGATGACGTAATCCGATAAGGAAAGGGCGTATTTGATGCCCATCAGCCCGGCCAAGGCCAGGCAGTAAACAATGAAGAATTGATAAATGCGCCTATGAAGTAGCATTGACGATTTCGAGCATGGTTTGTTCCAGTTTACGGGAATCCGGCGGCACCCCTTCCCGGGCATCCATACCCGATATCAAACGGGATTGAGGCGTGCGGTCGCTTCCCCTGAGGATCACGATGGATTGGCAGAATCGGGCCACTTCCACAACATTATGGGAAATATACAGAAAGTAAGGATCCGGAAACATTTCCTTTATCTTAAAAAGGATACTTTCCCGGGTGGGCTCGTCCACGTTACCCAGGCTTTCATCCATGATCAGGATGTCGAAGTCCTGAAGAAGGTAGCGCAAAAGGTTCACGCGGTTCTGCTGGCCCAGGGATAAAAGGGAAAAACGCTTTTGCGTGCAGTCCTTGAGATTGAAAATGTGGATCAGGTCCTTTCGGAGCGTCTCTCGACCCGGAGGTGTCATCTTTTCGAGGTGGTTACCCACGGTGGACCAGTCCGGAAGTCTCTCCAGGTTGTAAGAATACAGGAAGGTCGACAGCGCTCCGGCATCGACACTCCCGGACAGGGGTTTGAGGTCGCCCGTGATCACCCGTGCCAGTGTGGTCTTTCCGACCCCCGAAGGACCGAACAATGCATGAAAGCCGGGGGTGGAAAGATGAAAGGAAAGATTATTGAAAACAAAACGGGTGGCACCGGGAAACCGGACGCGAATATTTTTCACCGCAAACGGCATGTCGATCTTTGTCCGAATTTCATTATTGATGGCTTCGTAAACACCACCTGAAGCGTTGCGCTGCATCCCGGAGCGCTCCCAGCAACGCCATTGAAATCGTATGCGATATTACAGCATACCCGAAAAAAAATGGCAACCGATGGACGCCAATGAACCCAGGTGTTGCAAAAGCTGGAAGGCTTCAGAAGCAAGGCGCAAAGGGTGAAGCCGTAGTCGATGCAGGGAATCGCCCGGCGGGAGGAAACATCCAACCCCGAATAGGGCAAAAATTGATTTTTGTTGAGTTTGTGGTAATTTTTTTATATAAATATTTCTTTTGAAAAGGAAAAGACCAGACAAAACGGAGGCGAGACAAGATGGATGGAATCAGGGTTGCCATTGCTGGACTGGGAAACTGTGCGAGCGCTTTGATTCAAGGGATTCATTACTATCGGGACAAGGACCCTCAAGATGCCATTGGTTTGATGCATTGGGAAATCGGCGGCTACAAACCCTCCGACATTCAGGTGGCGGCGGCGTTCGATATCGACGCGCGAAAGGTGGGCAAAGACGTCAATCAGGCCGTTTTCGCAAAGCCCAATTGCACCAAGGTGTTTTGCCCCTTTCTTCCGGACTCGGGTGTTCCGGTGAAAATGGGTCGGATTCTGGATGGTGTTTCCGAACACCTCCGGGAATATGACGAAGACGCGCGATTTGTCGTGGCCGATGCCCCGGAACCGGATCAGGAGGCCGTGATCGCTGCTTTAAAAACTGCCGATGTGGAGATTTTGTTGAACTACATGCCTGTGGGATCGGAAAAGGCCACCGCTTTTTATGCCGAGTGTGCCCTCGAAGCCGGTGTGGCCTTTATCAATAACATTCCGGTGTTCATCGCCAGCAATTCCGAATGGGCGAAGCGTTTTGAAGAAAAAGGCATTCCGCTTATCGGGGATGACATCAAGTCCCAGCTCGGGGCCACCATCACTCACCGGATCCTCACGGATCTTTTTCGAAAACGCGGCGTGAAGCTGGACCGGACCTACCAGCTCAACACCGGGGGAAACACCGATTTTTTGAATATGCTCAACCGGTACCGGCTCGCCTCCAAGCGGAAATCCAAAACCGAGGCCGTTCAATCCGTGCTCTCCAAGAGACTCGATGACAAGAACATCCACATCGGCCCCAGCGACTATGTTCCCTGGCAGAGGGACAACAAGGTGTGTTACATTCGGATGGAGGGAAAGCTTTTCGGCGATGTTCCCATGGATCTCGAACTCCGGCTTTCCGTGGAAGATTCGCCCAATTCGGCGGGGGTGGCCATTGACGCCGTCCGGTGTATCAAGCTGGCGCTGCAACGGGGCAAAGGGGGCGTACTTGAAGGCCCTTCCGCCTATTTTTGCAAGCGCCCCCCCAAACAATTCTCCGATGACCAGGCCTATCAGATGACGGAACGCTTCATCGCCGGATATCCCGAAAAAGTGCGGGATGTATCGGATTATCTCCAGCGCTCCAAGGAAACGGCCAGCGCCTGAAAACTGTGCTTTTCCAAGGTGTTACCATTCGAATCCGGCGAAGATAAAAGGACCTTTGAAAGCAAGATCGATCTCCAGGGGAAACCGGGAGTCTTCCGCGTCGATGCCGATGTACCGGTAACCCGCCCCCAGGTGAAAACCCGGAGGGATTTTTGCCAACGCGCTGAACTCGAAGTCGAGATACCGCGCTTCCACATCCCCCACGTCAAAGGCGCCGCCCATCAATGCGGCCCGCATTCGTAAGAAAGGCAGCGGGTTGGTTTCGGCAAAAGCGCCCAGAAGGAACATCCCCGTTTCCAGGTCAGCCTTGGCTTGTCCGAGGCGTGCCGATGAAGCGGCGGCCTCGGCGGAGATATACTCCCCGCCGGCCAAAAGCCCGCCGTGGAAAATTTCCGGCCCCACGTCGAGCCGGTAAAATGCCTGAAGGACCGTAATGTCGAAAGCGGTGAAAACCCGTTCATTGATGCGGAACTCCTTGTCCAAAAAATAGATGGTTCGATCGATGGTGTTTTCCGCGGAAGCCTCCACCCGAAAGCCCGAAAATCCGAACTGGTGCGTCTTTCCGACAATAAACCGGAGTCCCGGGACGTTTTCCGGATCTTCGTACCCGAAATCGTTTTCCAGATCCGCCTTGGTTCCCCGAAGCCCCTCGATCCCCACGGAGGCTTCGCCTTCGGGCGTCATGAACCATAAAAATCCTTCCACTTCGAACATGGCCCAGGCAGGGGTCGAAAGCCATGCCCAAATGCAAATTGCCGCCATCCATCCGGGTTTCATCGCTCGACCTTCTTATAATCGGCGGGCACGTTGAACAGGTTCGGATTAAGCGTTTTTTGTTCGAACTTCCGGAGGGTTGTCGTCATTTTTCCCGCCATCATGTGAACGACGGTTTCAACAGGAAACCCCTTGAGGTCCTTGATCATGGCAGCCACGTTCATCTGTTTCATCATGGGATTTTTGCTCATTGCTTCCGAAAAGCGCTTCCCGTAGCGCATCATTTCATCGTAGCCCTCGATATCCCGGGTGATCCAATTTTCGGACCGGGTCCCCATGAAACTGACGTTGTACTTGGTGCAGGCGTATCCGGATATGGTTCGGGTTTCTTTGGTGGGTGTCACCTTGACGCTTCCCATAAGCCCTTTCATCATCCCCATGAATTGTTTCCCGGCCTCCCCTTCCATTCCCGGCATCTGCCCCATCTGCGCCAGATCGATTTCCTGGTATGTCTTGGCCGTCGGGTCCAGACTAAACATCTTCATCCGGTTGAGATCGACGAGGGTGACGGTATCCCGCGATTCATATCGGGTGGCGTCGGCCGTCATGTAATTCTTGACGATCTGAGTGCCGTCGGGAGTTCCCGGAATGCCTTCACTTTTTTGGATCGATTCCCAGTACAGGTCGGCGTGTGCAGGGACGGCGATAAAACACGCCAACAGGGATCCCAGGACAATCCATCTGAAAACGCCTTTGGAATTCATATTCATCTCCTT
>CAZQUR010000113.1:0-7951 GCA_964596535.1 uncultured Desulfobacteraceae bacterium | reverse complement strand
CCTCAGAATTTGCGCGCCTTGCATCTGGAGCTTTTTACTTTGCCATCCCAATTTCGACTTTTTACGGTGCGCCAGGTTCATCAACTTTCCGCCCTTAGTCTCTAAGTGACGATGACGGTTCGTCCATACACCGACTGCCAAAGGTCCTTACAGGCGCTTTGTTTCCAGGCGCTTCGTCGTTTCGAGGGCTTCTTTTTCTTCGGGGATCCCGTTCCGGCCGCCGTAATCCCGGCACGAAAGGGAAGCCACGGCCACCGAAAAGCGCACCGCTTCATGGATGTCCCTTCCCCTGGCCGTGGCTAAGGCAAAAGCGGCGTGGAAATTATCTCCCGCGCCTGTCGTATCTTTCACGGGAACCTCCGGTGCCGGGACATGGTACAATTGATCCTTCCGCAGGTAATAGGCGCCTTCATCCCCCCGGGTCACGATCAGTACGCCCTTGATGCGGGTGTTCAGGCGGAGCATTTTCTCCCGAAACCCCAGGCCGGTGAATCCCAAGGGGGGTGCATCCAGAAAAGAAGACGAGGGGATAAAAAAATCGGCGGCGGCCATCATGTCGTCCATACCCTCCCGCCAGCGTTCGCAATCGTAAACGATGCGGATGCCGTCGGCGGCGCGATCCTTCAGGGCGCCGGCGAGATACGTGGTCTCCGGATCCAGCAGGAGTACTTTCGGATTGCGGGATAAAGCCGGTAGAATGTCCTCGATTCGGAAACGGGGGAGGGTGCTGGGTTCATAAACGATGGTCCGTTTTCCCGTGGACCGGGTCACGAAGATGTAGGCCACCGGTGTTTTGCCTCCGTCCACGGTCCGGACAAAGGTCGTGTCTACGCCGAAGGCCTCCAATCGTCGGCGGCAAAACACGCCTTCGGCGTCGTCGCCGAGGCGCCCGGCGTAAAGGATCCGTCCCCCGAGCCGGGCGATGCAGGAAGAAGCCGTCCCGCCTTGTCCTCCCCCTTCGGCGATCCGGAATTCAAGGGGCGCCTTGGTGTCTTCTTCCGGAAAATGTTCCATCACCGCGATATAATCCAGACAACTGCGTCCCACCACCAGGACGTCGGGTCGATGCGTCACGGGTTTTCCCTCCAACTATAATCGGGTTGAGAATCGATGAAGTGGTTTTTTTAAATTCTTATTGCACGCGTTTCGCCGCTTTTGTCAAGCTGCCGCTGTCGCCACACGCCGTTTGTCTGCACCGGAAGGGAACGGGGAAAGCCAAGCGGGCTCATCGACGCGGAAATCTGTTGTTGACATTCGTTTTGGACTTTAGTAATTGACCCGTAACATATCAAAAATCAAATCATTAATATTCAAGGCGATGCCATTCCAGGCGACACGCGGCGCTTTCATCGGTTTTGAAACGCCCTTTGATTCGATCGGCTTCGAGAAGTCGAAAAAAAGAACCCGCGCGGAAAATATCTTTCCTGCGCACAGCTTCCCCGAAAGGAGGACCCATGAGCGAAGACAAAACCATGCATCCGGCAATTCCAGATCTCAGAGAGGACATGTTGAAAGGGAAACTTACCCGGCGTCAGTTTATTCGGTATGCGACGCTGCTCGGCATCTCCGCCGCGGCGGCCACTCAGATGGCCGGGTTGATGTGGCCCAAAAAGGCATTTGCAGCGGCACCCAAACGGGGAGGGAAGTTGAAAATCTCAAGTCAGGTACACAAGATCACCCATCCCGCCCAGTTTTCCTGGGTGGCTCCCTCCCAGGTCGCACGCCAGGTCGCGGAATATCTCACCTGGACCGACGGCAAGAACATCACACACCCGTATCTTTTAAAGAACTGGGAAGTCAGCAAAGACCTGAAGACCTGGACGCTGAATCTCCGCCAGGGGATCAAGTGGAACAATGGCGACATGTTTACCGCCGATGACGTCGTCTTTACCTTCAACCAGTGGATGGACAAGGACGTGGGGTCATCCATGCTGGGGCTGGTGGGGGAATATCTTGATGTCTCGGGCATCGAGAAAGTGGATACCTACCAAGTGAAACTTCACCTGAAGCTTGCCGAAATTGCACTTCCAGAACATTTGTTCCACTATCCGGCCATTGTTTTGAACCACAAGACGTTTGAAGGCGATTTCATCAAGAAGCCGGTCGGCACCGGACCCTACACCCTGGAGAGCTACCTGCCGGGCGAACGCGCCTTGGTCAAGGCGCGGAAGGACTACTGGCAAAAGGGTGCCGACGGGAAACCCCTGCCGTACATGGACGCCATGGAATTCATCGACATGGGTTCCGAAATGCCCCCCCAGATCGCCGCCATCAAGGCCGGAGAGATCGACATGGTGGACCTGGGCGATTCCCCCGGCGTGGATGTTTTTCAAGCACTCAAAGACGATCCGAACATTACGACCACACCGGCAACAACCGCCTCCACGCGGGTCCTGCGGATGCGGGTGGACATCAAGCCGTGGGACAACGAAAAAGTCCGGATGGCCTTGAAACTCTGCCAGCATCACGAAAAGCTGCTGTCCCTGGTTTACTTCAACGAGGGGCTCGAGGGCCAGGATTTTCATGTCTATCCGCTTCATCCCGAATATTGCGAAAAACCGATCCCGAAATACGATCCGAAAACGGCAAAGAAGCTGCTCGCGGAAGCGGGTTACCCGAACGGCCTTGAAGTCAACCTGGCAGTGGGCAGCGGGTGGTCGGATGTCGTCCGTTACGCCGAAATCCTGCAACAGGATGCGAAGCCGGCCGGCTTTAATATCAACATTAACACAATGCCGAATAGTCAATACTGGGAGAAATGGACGGAAGTGGACCTCGGCATCACCCCCTGGATGCACCGGCCCATCGGTACCATGGTGCTCAATCTCGCCTATGTCGCCGACGAAGAAGGCAAGCCGGTACCCTGGAACGAAACCCGTTGGGTCGACAAAGAATTCTCCAAGCTTCTCAAGGAAGCCAACGGGCTGATCAACGTGGACGAACGCCGTAAGGTTTTCTGTAAACTGGAAGATATTCAGATGAAGCGCGGTTCCATTGGGATACCTTACTGGAGAAATCAGTGGTTCGTGACCCGGAAGCGGGTCCGCGATGTTGCCGGACATCCCTCAGTTTATATGGTGTTCAACGAAGTATGGCTCGCATAGCCGTTCCGATCGACGGATCCGGGTGAATGCCGTCCGGATCCGTCGGATTTTTTGTGAAACTGTGGGTGATGTTTTTCGAAAAAAAGGGGGAAGATAGCTCATGGTCAAATTTATTATACGGCGCTTCTTTTTACTTTTACTCACCATGTTTTTAGTGTCGTTGGCCGTTTTCCTGATCACCGAATCCTCCCCCGGAAATGTGGCTCGAAACGTGCTGGGAGCCTTTGTCACCCCGGAACAGGAGGCCTCCTTTCTGGCGCAGGTGGGCCTGGATAAGCCTGTATACCTGCGCTACCTGTATTGGCTTTTCGGAAGTGACTGGCACGCAGAGCAAAAGAGTGATCTGGAGTTAAAACGGATTACCACCGAAGACGGCTTCGTGGAGTGGTGGGCTGTGCGGGATGACGGCGCCCTGGTTCGCTGGAAATTGGAAGGAGAAGACCTGATCGCGGTTGCCAAGCTACAATCATTGGGTGTGGAAACCCGCTACAAGAACAACGAGATGTGGACGACAAATGAGAAGGGAGAATCTTTTTTTTGGGGGGTGGATGACTCGAATCATGTGGTTCGATGGGAGAAGGGGATGGACAAGAAGGTCTGGACGTTCATCGTGGGGACCGGATGGATGGAGAGTTCGGGAGGCCCCGCGGAGTATATTCCTTTGAAAAAAGGATTCATCCGCGGAGATCCCGGCGTTTCCTTCCGAACCGGTCGTCCCGTTTCGAAGAGTATCTTTATAAGGCTTCGAAACTCCTTGGTACTGGCCGGGACCGCTTTTGTGATCGTCATGCCGATCGCATTGGTTCTCGGTGTTCTCGCCGGGCTGCGGGAAGGAAGTATACGGGACCGGGTGCTCTCCATCGGCGGGATGATGTTTTCGGTCGTTCCCGAATTCGCCACGGGTATCTTCCTGATTCTGATTATGGCGGTTTGGCTGCAGGTGGTGCCAGGGGCGACGGTCTTCGGGGAACAGGCGCCCTGGGAGCGCCCGGATATGTTGATTCTGCCGGTGCTGACCCTCACCCTGATCGAACTGGGGTACATCCTCAGAATAACCCGGGCGAGCATGGTTGAAGTGATGAAGTCCCCCTATATCCGGACCGCCTTCCTCAAGGGCCTGCCGTACCTGCGGATCATCTTAAAGCATGCCGTACGCAATGCCTTGATGGCGCCCATCACCGTGATCATGCTGCACGTCAACTGGCTGATGGGCGGCATCGTCATCGTGGAGGTGGTGTTCGGTTATCCGGGACTGGGGAAATACCTGCTGGATTCGGCCTTATTCAAGGATATCAATGCGCTGGAGGCCGGGGCGATGATTTTGGTGTTGCTGGCCGTGGGCACTCAGTTGGTGGCGGACATCATCTATACATTCCTCAATCCACGAATCCGCTACACCTAGGACGGCATGAGGTTTCGATTTTCCATCAAGATGCATTCGGAAAGGCAAAAAGATAGAAGGTATCATCCATGAGTGATGACGGCAGCATTACCGTAAGTGACAGGGGCGCCGTTGAAGTCCCGGAAACCCTACCACGGCGAAGCATCGGCAAGCGCCTGTGGGACGGTGTCGCTTTCATCCTGGCCTCCAAGACCGCCGCCGCGGGCTTGATCCTGGTGTCGTTCTGGGTTTTCGTCGCTGTTTTTGCACCGTTTTTAACTCCGTACACACCCCTGGAGCAGGATTGGAAAGCCCCCAACGAGGGCCCGTCGGAGGCCCACCTTCTCGGCACGGACGAATTGGGACGGGACCTGTGGTCCCGTCTGATTTACGGCGCCCGTGTCGTTCTGGTGATTATGCCGATATCGGAAGATTTCTGGATCCCCGGCGGCACGGCGATCTGGGGGGTTATTGTCGCGCTCATCGTGGGCACGACCCTGGGTCTGATCGGGGGATATTATGGTGGATGGATCGACGAGGTCATTATGCGTCTCCTCGATGCCATGATGGCGGTCCCGATCATCTTGTTGTACTTGATTATCATGGCGGCCCTCGGGCCCTCAGCGGTGAACGTCGTTCTGGCCATGACCATCGTGGGCACTCCCGGTATCGCCCGCCTCGTGCGGAGCCTGACGCTGGATATCCGCACCCGGGAGTATATCCGGGCCGCCGAGACCCGGGGTGAAAGCCCTTGGTACATCATGTTCGTGGAAATCCTCCCCAATGCGCGGGGACCCATTATCATTGATGCGATGCTCCGGGTCGGCTACGCCATTTTTGCCATGGGGACCCTGGGGTTTTTGGGACTGGGCATTCCGCCGCCGTCCCCGGACTGGGGATCCATGGTGGCCAAGGGACGGGAATTCATCCTGACCGGAAGCCCCTGGGCCGCTCTCTGGCCGTCGGTGGCCATCGCCAGCCTGGTGGTGGGGTTGAATCTCTTGGCCGACGGTTTGCGCGAAGAATCCATGCGGTATCAATAAATCGACGGCGTCCAGGGCAAAGGGAACGCATAGATGGAAACACCGAGCGATACAAGGGCCGAAACGGTCATCGATATCGAGCATTTGAGTATTTCATATGAAACCCGGAAGGGCGACGTGGAGGCTGTTCGCGACGTCACCTTCCAGGTCAGGGAAGGCGAAACCGTGGGTCTCGTGGGGGAATCGGGCTGCGGCAAAAGTACCATCGCCTTCGGCATCGTCAACCACCTGGGGCCCAACGGCAAGATCACCAGCGGGCGCATCCGATTTCAGGGGGCCGAGTTGACCGGTCGATCCCAGGCGGAGCTGAATGAAATCCGGGGCGATCGGATCGCCATGGTTTACCAGGATCCCATGCAGGCCCTCAACCCGTCGGTCCGCTTGGGAGACCAGCTTGCCGAGGTCCTCACGTGCCATCGGGACATGTCCAAAGAAAAGGCCTGGAAGAAATCGATTGAGATGCTGAAACGGGTCAACATGCCGGACCCCGAAAACGTCATGACCCGCTATACCCACCAGATTTCCGGGGGGCAGCAACAACGGGTGGTCATTGCCATGGCCATGCTCAACAACCCCGCCCTGTTGGTTATGGATGAGCCGACAACGGCGCTGGATGTCACCGTGGAAGCGGCCGTTCTGGATTTGATCGAAGAATTGAAAAACGACTTCAATACGGCCAATATTTTCATCACCCACAACCTCGGGGTGGTCGCCCGGGTCAGCGACCACCTGTGTGTCATGTACGCCGGCCAGATGGTCGAAAAGGGCCCGGTGGTGGAGATCTTCAAGCGGCCTTGCCATCCGTATACCCGCGGCCTAATGAACGCGGTTCCCAAGCTTGGAGAAAGTAAGTCGGAATCGATGTTGTATCCCATACGGGGCCGAGTGCCGGCGCCGGCGGACCGGCCACGGGATGCCTGTATCTTTGCCCTCCGTTGCGACTATGCCACGGATCGGTGCCGGGAGGCCCGACCGACTATGGTGCAGCTTTCGTCGGAGCACTCGGCGCGCTGCATCTATGCCGAGGATATCGACCAGCGTCCCCGAACCAGCCGTCGGCGGCGAAGAGCCGAACAGGTGGTGGCGGCCCGGGAGGAAGCACCGGAAAAGGCGTCGGAGGAATTTTTGCTCGAGTCTAAAAACCTCAAACTCTATTATCCCACGGAACCCGAATCCATCATCGGCCTTTTCGGGCTCGGTGAGAAGCGGTTCGTCAAGGCCGTTGACGATGTGAGCCTGCGGCTCGCAAAGGGACGGACGTTGGGCGTGGTCGGTGAATCCGGTTGCGGAAAGTCCTCCCTGGTCAAGGGCCTCATCGGGCTGGAGCCGCTGAGCGGCGGCCAACTCGAATTTCTCGACGTGGATATCAACCAGGAGGTGACCGAACGGAAATTGGATCTCATCAAGGAAATGCAGATGGTCTTCCAAAACCCGGATTCGACCCTGAATCCTTCGTACACGGTGGGCAGACAGATCGCCCGTCCGATCCGCCGTTTCAAGACGGTTCCAAGGGATAAAGTCAAAGAAGAAGTCATTCGGCTGCTCAAAGCGGTCCGGCTGTCGGCAATATACTATGACCGCCTCCCGCGACAGCTGAGCGGCGGGGAAAAACAGCGGGTGGGGATTGCCCGGGCCCTGGCCAGCCGCCCGGATCTCATTATCTGCGATGAACCCGTTTCCGCACTGGACGTCTCCGTCCAGGCCGCCGTGATCAACCTTTTGCTGGAGATCCAAAGAACTTTCGGGACGTCCATGATTTTCATCGCCCACGATCTTTCCGTGGTCCGGTATTTTTCCGACGATATCGCCGTCATGTATTTGGGCCAGGTGGTGGAAATCGGACCCGCGGAAGCCATCTATTCCCCTCCGTATCATCCCTATACCGAAGCGCTTTTGTCCGCGGTTCCGATACCGGATCCGGAAGTGGAACAAAAAGAAATCCGGCTGAGCGGCAACGTCCCCTCCGCCCTGAATCCGCCTCCCGGGTGCCGCTTCCATACCCGTTGTCCCCGGCGAAAAGAAATGCTCCCGGACGGCGGCGCCGTATGCGAGAGCGAAGTCCCCCCCTGGCAGGACTCAGGGAAGCACCGAATCCTGTGCCATATCCCCATCGAAATGCTGCGCCAACTGGATCCCGTGGTCCACCAGAAGGTCGCCTGATTCGTATTCAGCTCTGATATTTCTATCTCTTATCGGGAAAGTGAATTTTTCTGAGCGGAGGTTAGAGCGGATGCTTTCGTTTTCTTCCTTGACAGGTCGACCTCCGGATTAAGGTTTTGTCATTGTGGGAATCCGGTAGACTTCCACTATGCGCATCCATAATGGAATTAAACGTTGTTTTTTGGGGAGAAATCGGTTGAAAATATTGGTTCCTGTCAAGCGTGTTCTGGATTACAGTCTCAGGCCCGTCATCAAGGCCGACG
>CAZQUR010000112.1:1303-8134 GCA_964596535.1 uncultured Desulfobacteraceae bacterium | reverse complement strand
CCCTTCAATTATTGTACATCCTTGAGCCACTCGTTGCTCTTGATCCACTTGTTGTAGATGCGGTCATAACGGCCGTCGTTTCTCACTTGCCGCAGAAAATTGTTGAGCCAGTTCAAAAAGTCCGGGTCTCCTTTATTGATCGCCCAGGCCAGGGGCTCATAGGTGAAGGGTTCATCCAGAAAGACCAGCTTGCCTGCGCCCTGCTGGGCGGCAAAAACGGCACAGTAGGGCAGGTCATAGACAAAGGCGTCGGCTTTTCCGTTGACCACTTCCAGGGCCGCTTCGGGCTCGGTCTCGAAGGATTTGTAGTTGGCCTTGGGGATCATCCGTTTCACCGCCTGCTCGCCCGTGGTCCCCAGCTTGGAGGTGACGGTGTATTCGGGGCTGTTGAGGTCTTTATAGGATTTCACCTTTCCCTCGTGCTTTTTGGCGATGAGAATGGTTTGTCCCACAATGATGTAAGGATCGGCGAAATTGATCTTGAGATTGCGTTCCTGGGTAACGGTCATGCCGCTCATGATGATGTCGAATTTTTCCGTGATCAAAGCCGGGATGATGCCGTCCCAGGCGGTGTTGACCGGCGTGAACTTCACCCCCATGGCCTTGGCCATTTCCTTGGCCATGTCGACGTCGAATCCCACGAAATTCCCCTTTTTATCGGTCATTTCAAAGGGCATGTAACCGGCCTCGAATCCCACCCGGAGTTCCCCGCTTTTCAAAATTTTTTCCAGGGTGGATTTTTTGGCCAGATCGATATCCGCACCGAAGGCCGTGCCCGTAAAAAAGATTCCCGCCAGAAGCACCAGTGCCCATTTGCCGAAACTGCTTTTTTTCATTGAAACCTCCTTTTGTTTTTTCATTGCTCTTTTGCTTGTCTGAAAACGGCCGTCGAAACGGCCGGGCATCAGTAGGACTTTCCTTCATCGAGAAGCTCGGAGATCACCATCTGTCTGCCGCAATGGGGACACTTGGGAATGGCTTCCTTGGGCAGATAGACGATTTCCGTATGCTTGCACCGGGAGCACACCACCTCCACGGGTTCCAGTTTTTCTCGCATCTTTTTTTCCTTTACGAGCCAATCGCTTCTGTTATCATATTCATGGGGTTTGGCAAGTGCTTTTTCGGGTTTGAACGGTATGTTCTCGGTGCTTGACAGGAATCCACCGCCGTGGATAAGATATTCTGAAAATGGCGGACGACCCTTCAACTCAATGGACAGGAGGCCCCTATGACCGGTCAATCGCGCGTGGATGGCAAGGCCCTTTTGAAAAAAAAGACCGTGGAGCGGATTGTCAGCAGCACCAATGCCGAGCTGGTGGCCCGGCGGCGGTTTTGCCCCCACAAATGCCGCGTCTTTACGCATCCGTATACGGTCCTTGAAAAAGAGGGCGGCTATCGGTTTTATATCCACGAAGAAGCGAAAAAAAGGCTTTCGAAGATCATGGACAATTCGGTCCAGCGCCTCCGGGGGGTTAAAGACCCGGAAGCGGAATTCCGCGAAAAATACGGACGGAAGCGCAACATCGGGATTGTTTTTTCCGGGGGGCCGGCCCCCGGGGGGCACAACGTCATCGCCGGGATCTTCGATGCCGCCAAGGCGGCCAACCCCGAAAGCCGCATCTTCGGATTTCTCCTCGGGCCCGACGGCGTCATCGAAAACGAGGCTATGGAACTGACCGCCGACGTGGTGGACGCCCACCGGAACCTGGGGGGATTCACCATGATCAAGACGGGCCGGACCAAGATTGATACGAAAGAAAAAGTGACCCTTTCGAAAAAGACCTGCAAAGACCTTTCCCTGGATGCGCTGGTCATCGTGGGCGGGGACGATTCCAACACCAACGCCGCGTTCCTGGCCCAGGAGATGATTGAAGACGGGGTCCAGGTCATCGGGGTCCCCAAGACCATCGACGGCGACATCCAGGTGCGGGATGCGGACGGAAAGGTGTTGTGCGCCATGTCCTTCGGGTTCCACACCGCCGCCCGGGCCTTTGCCGCCGAGGTGGGGAATCTGTGCACCGATTCGTCTTCGGACGTGAAATACTGGCATGTCTGCAAGGTGATGGGCCGGGTCGCCAGCCACCTGGCCCTGGAAGTGGCGCTCCAGACCCATGCCAACATGACGTTCATCGGCGAAGACCTGGCCGATTACATCGACAAGGAGCGCCTGGTTAAAAGCGATTCAGCGGATTACAACGCCTACGGCATTACGTTGCGGCATCTTTCCCGGGTCATCTGCGACGGCATCGTCCGCCGGGCCGCGGTGGGAAAAAACTACGGGGTGCTGGTCATCCCGGAAGGGCTGTTGGAGTTCATCAATGAAATCCAGGTGTTCATCATCAAGCTCAACACCATCATCGCCGATTACAACCGGACGCACGACACGGACTTTCACGGTGCCTTTCCCCTTTTGGAGGACAAGCTGGAGTACTTGAGGGGGCTTGCCCGCCGCTCCCGGGAGGCTGAGACCTTCAGGGTGTGGAACTCCCGGGACGACGACCTTTTCGACGCCATTCCGGAATTTTTCCAGGAAGGGCTGTTGATGGAACGGGACAGCCATGGAAATTTTCAGTTTTCCCAGGTGGAAACCGAAAAAGTGATCATGGGATTGGTGAAAGACTATTTAAAGATCCTCAAGGAAAGGGGCGAATACAAAATCGGCATCGAAAGGGGATATTACCGGAAGACCCTGGCGGCGGCAGAACTCGACCCGGACCGCTTCGGCTCCGTGCTGTTTCGAAACTGGGCGGACGGCAACTTTTTGCTCATGAAAAAAGAGATTTTTTCCCAAAAGACCCTCCGCCGGGTACTGGAAAAGGAAAAAATCCTTTCTAAAAAAGAGGAGATTCCCAAAGCCATCATAAAGATCTTCGACAAATCGGTGCCCAAGTTTAAAACCCAGCTTCATTTTTACGGATATGACGGCCGGGGGGCCGACCCCACCCGGTTCGACTGCATCTACACGTACAACCTCGGCCTCACGGTCTTTTCCCTCATCGCCAACGGCGCCACCGGGCAGATGGCGGCCATCAAAAACCTGGAACAGCCCTTTTCCCGGTGGGAGCCCATCGGGATTCCCATTGCGCCGCTGATGCACATGGAAGAACGGGGGGGAAAACTGAACCTGGTCATCGAAAAAAGCCTTGTGGATCTCGACTCCCCGGCCTTTAAAGTGGTCAAAGTCTTGAGGGAAAAATGGCTTGCCGCCGTGGAGGGGCCCGACGACTTTCGCCGGCCCGCACCCATCCGCTTTTCCGGAAAGACCGAAGAGGACCGGCCCTTGACCCTGACCCTCAATGCCCTTTCGGGCTAGAAGCGGTTTCAAAACCCCGTCTGAGGCCCAACGGCTGCGTTGCAGGCCTCCGGTTAATGCTCACATACTCAATGTATGCTGCGCTTTCCCGATCGGCCTGACGTCTTGCCCTTGGACCTGATCCGAGGTTTTGAAACCACTTCGACGAGGCCTTAAAGGAGTTCCGGTTCGAGTTCTTCGACGATCACCGGGTCCCGCATCAGCAGATCGATGGCGTTTCGGGCCGTGGCGGCGGCGTCGGGAAAGACTTCCCCCAGGGCGGCCACGTGCCTCAGGTTGTCCACGGTCCGCAGGATGAGCATGGCCAGATCCCCTTCGGCCATGCCGGTCATTTTCAAAACCGTTTCCCAGGGCTGCCCCGAGGCCCAAAGATAAAGGGTGAAGGCCGGCGTGATCCGGGGCGGATTTGCAAAGAACCGGCGTTTCGCCATCTTTTCCACAAAGGGCGCAAGCCCCTCGGCAATGGCGGCAAAGGCCGTTTCCAGACGCCGGGGGACGTCCTTCCGGGGGATATCCCCTTCGCTTTCCCCTTCGAAGACAAAAACCGACGTGACGGCGGCAAGCTGCGCAGGGTCTGCTTCGGGGAAGAGGTTCTGCCGGAAGCCTTCGGCGATCAAAAGCGGCTGGTCCACCCGGAGCCGGGACGCCCATTGTCCGTCGTGGGTGAGACGCCCTTCCGGATCCACGAAACCGGTTTCGGTAAGAAAGTCCAAATGCCGCATGAAATCCCGCCACAGGATCTTCGAGGGATTTGCCTGCGGTCTTTTCCCGGAATGCCGTTGGGCCCATTCGCCGATCTGGTAGGCGGCCAGGGATTTGGCCAAAAGCCCTTCGATCTGATCCGGGGTATGCGACAGGAGTAAATTGAGGACCATGGAGAAGTTGATCTTGATCTGGCTGGCCACGTCCGTGGGCGCCTGATCGATGAGGTCGGCGACAAGCTTTAGGTCCATGAATTTCCCCGGAATCGCCACGGCGAATCCGATCCGGTCCATCCCCCGTCTCCCGGCCCGGCCCGTCATCTGGTGGAACTCCGTGGGCGTCATGGGGAGAAATTCTTTCCCGTTGAACCGGTCCGAGTTGAGGAAGACAACGGTCCGGGCCGGGAAGTTGACGCCGGCGGCCACCGTGGAGGTGGCGAACACGGCATCCAGCAGCCCTTCCGTCATCATCTTCTCCACCACCACTTTCCAGGCCGGAAGCTGCCCGCTGTGATGGGAACCCACCCCCAGGTGCTCCAGATGCCGGAGCTGCCGGTGCCGGGCGATGCGCGGGCTGGTCGCGCAAATCTCTTCGATCTTCCGGCTGACCGCCGCCTTGCGGGCTTCGTTTTGGATCAGGTTTTCCGTACTTAAATCCAGGGCCGTGTCGCAGTCGGACCGTGACTTTAAAAAGAAAATGGCGGGCAGCAGCTTGTATTTCCG
Source organism: uncultured Desulfobacteraceae bacterium (assembly GCA_964596535.1). Lineage (GTDB taxonomy): Bacteria > Desulfobacterota > Desulfobacteria > Desulfobacterales > UBA2156. Next base: position 3,397 of record CAZQUR010000112.1, on the reverse strand, counting down.
CAGCACCCGCAGGATGGCCCCGAAAGGGGGAAGCCGGTTGGGCGGGGCCAGGCGGGGCGGATGCGGCATGGCCGCGTATTCGGCCACTTTTTTATGCAGACGGCTTTTTTTCCGGGCACCGGTGCCCGATTCGGCCAGAAGGGGATAAAGCCGTCCGGAAGGGTGGAAGAACAGGGGATAAAGGGGGACCGGCCGCCGGGTTTCCTTGACCACCACGCACTTTTTTAAGCGGATGGCGGATAGCCACCCGGCGATTTCTTCGGCGTTTCCCACGGTGGCCGAGAGCATCAGGATCGGGATGCGCGGCGATAGATAGATCAAAATCTCCTCCCAGACCACGCCCCGGTCCGCATCCCCCAGGAAATGGGCCTCGTCCAGGACCACGAAGTCGGCGTTTAAGGATTCGCCCCGGTGCATGGCGTCGTAAAGCTGGTTGCGCAGAATTTCCGTGGTTCCCACGATGACGGGCGCTTCCGGGTTTTCCTTCCGGTCGCCCGTGAGGATGCCGACGGTTTCGGGACCGAACAACTCGGAAAACTCCACGTATTTTGAATTGGAAAGGGCCTTCAGCGGAGAGGCGTACCACGCGCGTTTTCCTTTGTTCAGGAATTCCGAGATGGTTTCCGTAGCGATCCAGGTTTTACCGGCACCCGTGGGGGCCGTCACCAGGCAGTCGTACCGGCGGATGGCCTCCACGGCCTCCAGTTGGAAAGCATCGGGCGTGAACGGGATCTGCTCCGGGACGCCGATGCCGGCGAAGACCTTTTTGAGCCGGGCATCCGCTTCGGGCCGGATGCGCACCGCCGGCGTTTTTTTCCGCCGCTTCCACCGGCGGTTTTCCGGGAAGCGTTTTCGGTGGACCGTCAAAGTTCGGGGATCATTTCCTGGACCATTCGCTTTGCTTCAGAGTCCACGTCAAAGGGTGAGATGCCGTTGATGTCCGCTTCCACCAGCGCGTCGTCATAAGGTAGAAAACCGAGAAAGGCAAAATCGGCAAGGTTTTCTTTTAAAAACCGTTCGTCCTTTTTGCCCCGGATCTTGTTTCCCACAAGGGTCAGGTGGGCCAGGCCGATTTCGGAGGCCAGTTCACGGATGTGGGCGGCGGTGTCGATGCTGCGCCGGCCCGGCTCCACCACCACGATGAGTCTGTCCACCGCCTTTGCCGTGGCCCGGCCCAGGTGCTCGATGCCCGCTTCCATGTCCATGACCACCACTTCGTCCCGGGCCAGGACGATGTGCATGACCAGGTTTTTCAAAAGCGTGCTTTCGGGGCAGATGCACCCGGCGCCGCCTTTTTTCACGCCCCCCAGGCGCATGAGCTTGATGTGTTCGAACTTCACGGAAAGGGCGTCGGGGAGATCGTCCACCTTGGGATTGAGTTTGAAAAATCCGCCGATGGACCCGGGCTTTGCCCCGGTCCGCTCAAAGATGAGATCCTTCATTTCCGCAATGGGGGTGATCCGGTCCGCACCGTCGATCCCCAGGGCGGCGGCGAGGTTGGCGTCCGGATCCGCGTCGATGGCCAGGACATGTTTGCCCTGAAGGCTCAAGGCGCGGATGAGAAGGGCGGCGAAGGTGGTTTTGCCCACCCCGCCTTTTCCGCTCACGGCAAGTTTCATTTTAGAATCCTTTTACTTGAATAGGGTTCGAGGATTCAAGGGTTCGAGGGTTCGAGTGTATGAAAGGGTTCGAGGGTTCGAGGGGTCGAGTGGAAAGGAGAAGACGGATAATCCTTCTTTATTTGACCCCTTGGTCCCCCGGACTCCTTATTCATTGACCATGACAACATCACTTAACCCCTTGACCCCTTGACCCCTCAGATCCCTTGACCCCTTGACCCCTTGACCCCTTGACCCCTTGACCCCTTGAATCCTTGAATCCTTGAATCCTTTTATAATTGCATTTTTCATTCATAAAGAGTATAACACCCAGCGTTTTGCTCTGCAACCCTTGGCTGTGTCCTTGAAATACAGAAAAACGGAGTATCGTTATTCCCTTTTCACCCTCACCCCAACCCTCTCCCTCGAGGGAGAGGGAGTTTTTGAGTTTTTCGATTTCATCAAACAGACCGGTTTTAAGGCATCCGGAGGGTTT
>CAZQUR010000112.1:0-1203 GCA_964596535.1 uncultured Desulfobacteraceae bacterium | reverse complement strand
GCCACGCGTAGGGCGGGGTTTTACACCCCGCCGAAAATAGAGGCCATCATACACATGGTATCATCGCAAACCCGGCGCAAAACCGTCATTTTTTTCTCTGTCTTGTTTTTCCTTTCAGGAATTCCCCGGGTCATCGCCCAGGAAGGCGCTCAGGATTCTAAGCCGCCGCCGGTCCCGGTGCGCGCGGCCCGAGTCGTGCGCGAGGCCGTGTCCGAAAGGATCTCCCTGGTGGGCACCGTGGAGCCGGTCCGAAAAAGCACGGTGGCGGCCGAAGTGTCGGGACTTGCGATCCGGTTTCCCGTCACGGAAGGGGATTCCGTGAAAAAGGGGAATCTCCTCGTTGAACTCGACACCACGGATACGGCCTTGCGCCTCAAGGCGGCCGTGGCCATGAAGGAAAAAGTCAAAGTCCACCTGGAAAACGCCGCCAAGGAGCTGGAACGGGTGAGCCGGCTGAAAAAGGCGGACAGCATCGCCGAAAAGCGATACGACGACGCCGATGCCGCGTATAACGCCCTGGCCAGTGAACTCGCCCAGACCGAAGCCGAAATCGAACATTTGGAGTATGAACTCCACCGGAAAAAGATCACGGCCCCGTTTTCGGGGTTCGTGGTCAAGGAGCACACCCAGGTGGGCCAGTGGCTTTCCCCCGGAAGTCCGGTGGTCACCCTCATCGATCTTTCCCGGGTCCGCGTCACCGTGGATGTCCCCGAACGCCACTTTGTACAGCTCAACCCCCAAAGCGACGCTTTCGTGACCCTGAAGAGCCTCTCGGATGCGCCCATGCCCGCATCCATCGATGCGCTCCTTCCCCAGGGGGATCCGGCGTCGAGGACCTTCCCGGTGAAAGCAGGACTTGCGAACCCCGAATACCGGATCAAAAGCGGCATGGAAGCCCTGGTCACCTTCAGCCTGCCCACGAAAAAAGAGATGCTCCTCGTTCCCAAAGACGCGGTGGTGACGGCAGGATACGAACGGCTCGTCTACCGGATTGCGGACGGAACGGCCTATCCCGTCCCGGTGGACATCCTCGGCTACTACGACGGCAACGTGGCCGTAGCCGGAAATCTGGAAGAAGGTGAAAAAGTGGTGATCCGGGGGAATGAACGTTTACGTCCCGGACAGACAGTTGAAGTAAAATAGAACTCAAGGGTTCAAGGGTTCGAGGGTTCAAGGGTTCAAGTGATAGGAGAAGGGGCCGAG
>CAZQUR010000111.1:0-8229 GCA_964596535.1 uncultured Desulfobacteraceae bacterium | reverse complement strand
CGTCGGCCTTGATGACGGGCCTGAGACTGTAATCCAGAACACGCTTGACAGGAACGAGTACCTTGAAGGTTTTTCTCCTTTGTTCTTAAAAAACCATCCGGATAGGCGTAAACATCGTCCTCTTAGGATTTCAAAACACGCCGCCTTTTCACGCGTCCGGATCTGAATACGCCTGTGAATATGTTAGGTACGGGAGGCCACATGTCAAGAAAGACAAGAAAGCGGTAACGGAAACGGCGCTCGGGACTTGGGACTTGGGTTCAATCGAAGTGGTTGTAGAGTTCTTCGTACACGACGTGCATGTCCATGATCCCGGTCCCGCCGTTGAACAGGACGTTGAGCATGGCCGCCTCCAGGATTTCTTCCTTCGTGGCCCGGTTCAGCACCGCATTTCGGACGTGGACGGCGATGCACTTTTCACACCGGCTGGCACACGCCAGGGCCACCAAAATCAAATCCTTTGTTTTCCTGTCGATGGCCCCGTCTCGTTCCAGGACGCGGCTCAGCCCTTTGAACGCCTTCAGTTCTTCCGGAAAATCCTCTTCCAACTGCTGAAACAACTGGGCGATTTCGATGTGCCGTTCTTCCATGGACGTGTTTCTCCTCGAGTTCCCCGCCTCTTCCTAAGATTCCATCACGATTGACCGGTTACAACATCAGTCCGGGTTCTTCGATCATGTCTTTCACGGTTTTCAAAAAAGCGGCCGCAACGGCGCCATCGATGACCCGGTGATCAAAGGTCAGGCTCAAGGCCATCCGTTCCTCCGCTACCACCGCATGGTCGCGCACCCACGGCTTCTCAACGATGCGGCCGACACCGAGAATGGCGCTTTCCGGAAAATTCACGATTGGCGTAAAATGATCCGTCTTCCACGCCCCCAGGTTGGTGACCGTAAAGGTGCCGTGAAGCAGTTCGTCGGGCAAAAGCTTCTTTTCTTTAATCCGCCGGGCGACATCCTGTATTTCCGCCGATATCTCCCGGATCGATTTCCGGTCGGCGTGACGGATTTTGGGCACCAGGAGCCCTTCACCGAAGTCCATGGCCACTCCGATGTGAATCTGTTTCCATAATTTGATCTTCCGGCCGTCCACCGAAGCGTTCAAGCGGGGATGATCCCGGAGCGCCCGTGCGGCGGCTCTGACGATGACGGCATTGTAGGACACGGGGACCGCGTCCGGTTTCATCCGATCATTAAGCCGCCGCCGCAACGCCGTCATGGTATGGGCCGAGGTCTCGGTGTGCAGCGTCAACTGGGCCTGCCGGGTGAGGCTTACGTGCATGTTTTGAAAAATCCGCTTGCGGATCCCCCGGATGGGAATCTCTTCGGCGGCCGTCAGAACATCCGGCCCTTCCGGCGCTTCTTTTATTTCGTAAACCGAGCCGGTGGTTTCGGATGCGTTTTCTTCCATGACCTGTTTCACATCCGCAAGGATCACCCGGCCCTCCGGACCGGTGCCGGGAAGGGTTCCCAACTCAATCCCATGCGCCTTGCACCATCTTCTGGCCGCCGGGGACGCCTTGATGCGTCCCGCTGGTTTTCGGAGTGCGCCCGTTTCGGCTTTTCTTTCCGGACCGTATGCTTCGTCGCTTTGGACGATGGGTTTTTCCTTGGCGGTATCCACTGTCCCGTGTTGTTTGATCAGTCCTGCCAGCTCGGTGTCATCTTCTGCCACGTATCCGATCAACCCCCCCACGGCCATCCGCCGGCCCGGCGCAATAACCGGCAGCAACAAACCGTCGCCCGGGGACGGAACTTCATAGGTGACCTTGTCGGTTTCGATGACGCACAGGGATTGTTCCAAGGTCACCGGTTGTCCTGTTTCAACCATCCAGCGGACCAGCACGGCATCCAGCATGGTCAATCCCAGTTTGGGGATCCGGATCTGAAGCGCCATACCTCCTCCTGTTCAGCGATAGGCGGCTTCAAGGACCGCTTCAATGATATCCGCCACCCCGGGCAGGACGGCGTCTTCCAGCGGCGGGGAAAAGGGGACGGGCACATCCTTGGCCGCCACCCGCTTCACCGGCGCATCCAGGTAATCGAATACGTCTTCCATGATCCGTGACGCCAGTTCTGCGCCGAACCCGCCCGTCCGGCAGGCTTCGTGGACAATGACCGCCCGGTTGGTCTTTTGAACGGATTCGGAAACGGTGGCCATATCCAACGGCTTGAGGGTTCTCAGGTCGATCACCTCGGCGTCGATCTTTTTCTCTTCCAAACGCCGGGCGGCCTCCTCGCAAAGATAGTAGGCCATGCCGTAGCAAATCAGCGTCACGTCCTTTCCCGGCCGCTTGACGGCAGCTTTGCCCAGGGGGATCAGATGCTCGCCTTCCGGCACCGGCCCCTCTTTGGCAAAGAGCTTCTTGTGCTGAAACACCATGACCGGGTCATCGTCGCGGATGGCGCTTTTCACCAGGCCCTTGACGTCCGCGGGTTCGCTGGGCACCACCACTTTCAGTCCGGGAGTATGGACGAACCAGGCTTCCAGAGACTGGGAATGCTGGGCCGCGGCTCGCAGCCCGGCGCCGTCCGGGCACCAAATCACCAGGGGGACGTTGACCTGCCCCCCGGACATGTACCGGATCTTGGCCGCTTGATTGGCGATTTCATCCATGCAGCAGGTGACGAAATCCGAAAAATGCAGATCCACGAAGGGTCGCATTCCGGTCAGGGCCGATCCGACGCCGACGCCGGCAATGGCCGATTCACTGATGGGGGTATCCAGGATCCGTCCGGGAAAGGCCTCCGGTATCCCCTTGAACTGGCCGAAAATGCCGGCATGGGCAGTCAAGTCTTCACCCAGAACGAACACTGTCTCATCCCGGGTCATCTCCTCGTGTAATGCTTCGGCCAGTGCGGCCGAACAGCTCAACATGCGATCGGACGTCATTTTCGGTCTCCGTCGGTTACGGGTTCGCCGTCAAATCTTCGATGGCTTCTTGGGGTTCCGGAAAGGGGCTTTCTTCTGCAAATGCAACGGCTTCCTTCAATTTTTCGTTCACCCGGTTCCAGATCTCTTCCCGGTGTTTTTTCGTCAGGAATTTCTTTTTCTTCAGGATCGAATCAAATCGCTCAATGGGATCTTTCTCCTTTTCCCATCTTTCCACCTCGAATTTTTCGCGATATTTTTGAGGATCCCCTTCAAAATGCCCCCGGATGCGGTAAGTCTTATTTTCGATCAAGGCGGGCCCTTCACCCTTCCTGGCCCTTTGGACCGCTTCAGCGGCGGCCGCGTAGACGTCCAACACCGAATTGCCGTCCACCGCGGTTCCGGGCATGCCGTAGCCGGCCGCCCTCAGGCAGAGATCACTGACGGAACAGGCGTATTGCTGGGGCGTGGTGGAGGCATAATGGTTGTTTTCGATCACGAAAATCACCGGCAGCTTCCAGATCGATGCCAGATTCATGGCTTCATGGACCGGACCCCGATTGGCGGCGCCGTCACCGAAAAAACACACCGCCACCTGAGCCGTTTTCCGCATCTTGATGGAGACGCCGGCCCCGACCCCGATGGGAAGCCCCCCGGCGACCACACCGTTGGCCCCCAGGATTCCCAGGGAAAAATCGGCGATGTGCATGGAGCCTCCCTTGCCGCGGCAGTAGCCGGTCTTTTTGCCGAAAAGTTCGGCGGCCATTCGTTTCAGGTCCGCCCCTTTGGCGATCATGTGACCATGACCCCGATGGGTGGTGGTGATGTAGTCGTCTTTTCTCAGACAGGCACACACCCCCGCCGCCGATGCCTCCTGGCCGATGGACAGGTGAATGAAACCCGGAATTTTACCGGCGGAAAACATTTCTCCGGCCAGGACCTCAAACTGCCGGATGGTGACCATGGTCCGATACAGCGCAAGATATTCCTGTTTCGCAAGCGCCATGCATGACTCCTCTCTGTAATCCCCGAGTGGCGCCCTCCCGCCCTGAAGGGCGGGGCGCTCCGGGAAGGAAAATGCTCATTTTAAGATCGCTTCCCTTGACCCGCCTGAACAGGCGGGGCGAGCGGGAAACGTTCCGGTCAATCGCGGCGGCTTATATACCCTTTCATGGATCCTTTTTCAAACCGCATCACCATGAGGGCATAAAGAACCAGATAAACGGTCGCCGTAACCAGTGCCAGCACACTCCCCATGACCACTCCGCAGCGCGGGAAAAAGATGGATACCCCCAGGGTATAGAGCATCAGGGAGCCCAGCCCCTTGGGGAAATTCTTGATAATCGTATAGACGTGTTGCCTGCCGTAGGTGGCGTGCACAATGATCAACAGGGGAAACAACGTGGTCGGGAAAGCGGAAAAGAGACCGGCCCAGCGGGCACCCACGGCCCGGGCCGCGCCGGTGATCCCCAGGATGATCACGGCGGATAAAACGGCACGCAGAAACAATACACCGAAGCTCAGGCGGATGGGCTTGTGGATTCGGCTGTTTTGAATCCTTCGGAAAAGAAAAATAAAAATACCGGCCGCGCCCACGGGCAGCAAAAAGGCCGTCCACACGGACAGCGGAAAGGCGTTCAACAGGCCGATGGCGGCAAAATAGCCCGCCGAGGCGGTGATGGAAGACCAGAGGATGGCGTATCGATGGACGCGGACGGCGGTTTGATAATACACGTAGACGAAGCACAGGGTTCCAACAAGGCCTGCCAGGGTGTAAACGGCGCTGGCGGCAGCGAAATCCGGCCCAACCTCCCAGCCGATGAAAAACAGCGCGATGGCCGCCCCCAGGGGATACCCGGAAAGCACCCCCGCCACCCGAGGGCTGACATGTTCGGCCACGACGGAAAGCCCCACCACGACGCATACGGTCACCCCCATTTTCACCAAAACAACGAACATCCTCTTCCTTTCCCGCCCTACCCTCCACGATGGTATCGCCAGAGTTGCTGTCTTTCATATATCGCCCTCTGCGTCAAACCTCTTTTCCCGTACCCCGGATTTCCCTTGACATGGATAAAAGGAATTGCTTGATTACATTTTTCAAGAACGGATAAAGAAAGGCGATAAAAGGTGGGCCATCGGAATCGGGGAAAACCTCCTGGTGCCCGAATCGGATGCCGCCCTTCTTTGTGGCCTGGAAAACAACAGCCAAAAGAAAGGAGCATATCATGGCATCAACGCGAACACTGAGTTACCTGGTCAAATCCGCACTCGTGGCCACCCTCGCCCTGGCAATGATTTTGCCCGTCATTCCGGATGCAAACGCCGCAGCGTTTAAAAAAGAATACAAAATGCAGGTCAATGTGGGCCCCCAATTCTATTGGGGTATGGGCGCAATCAAGTTCGCGGAACTGGTCAAAGAAAAGACCAACGGTCAGATCAACATCAAACCCTACTGGGGAAGTCAGTTGTTGAAAGGCGCCCAGCTCAAATCCGCCCAGATGGTGGCCAACGGCGTCATCGAATGCGCCATGGAATCCACCATCAATATTTCGCCGGTCATCACCGAGTGCAACATTTTTTCCCTGCCGTTTTTTATTAATAACTTCAAAAATCTCGATAAAATGACGGGAGGGGAAACGGGCAAAGTAATTTTTGCGTCCATGGAGAGCAAGGGACTCAAGCCGCTGGCCTGGGGGGAAAACGGGTTCCGGCAGCTCACCAACAGCAAAAGGGAAATCAAGATGCCCGAAGATCTCAACGGATTGAAGTTCCGGGTGGTGGGCAGCCCCATCTTTATCGACATCTTCCGCCAGTTGGGGGCGGATCCCGTCAACATGAACTGGGGGGATGCCACCACGGCGTTCCAGCAGGGCGTGGTGGACGGCCAGGAAAACCCCCTGCCCAACGTCTGTATCCCCGTCCAGGTCTGGCAGTACCACAAGTTCATCACCCGCTGGAATTACCTCGTGGACCCCTTGATCATCTATTGGAGCAAAAAGGAATTCGATGCATTTCCCGCGGACATTCAAAAGGCAATCCAGGAAGCCGCCCTGCAGGCCGGACGATATGAAATCGCCCTGGCCCGGGCGGGCATCGATGACGGGACTTCTCTGAAGATCCTCAAGGAAGAGTTTAACGACACCATTAAGATTCCGGACCCGGTGGGATTCGTCAAGAACAAGGGCATGGTGGTCACCGAGTTGACGGATGCCCAGCGACAGGCGTTCATCGACGCCATGAAACCCGTCTACGACAAGTGGATCCCCAAGATCGGGGAAGACCTTTACAACAAAGCCAAGGCCGACATGGCTCGATAAGGCCGGGTCAAAACCCCTGCAAAAATCAATTTGCAGGGGTTTTTATATTCCCACGTCTGACCATGATTCCCAAGATCAAAGACATCCGTGTCGATTACTGGCTGGCGGCGGTCATACTCTTCACCATGGCCGCCATTGCGTTTGTCAACGTCCTCAGCCGGTATCTTTTTCATTTCTCGTTTGCCGCCACAGAGGAAGTGACCATCAACCTGTTCGTCTGGCTGACGGTGGTGGGTACGGGAATCGCCTTTGAACGGGGCGGTCAACTGGGGATGGTCACCCTGTATCATGCGCTCCCCAAGCGATTCAAAAAAAGCGTCGTGATATTCAGTGCGGGATTGAGTGGAATGCTCTTTCTTCTCGTCGACTACTATATGCTGCAAGCCATCTACGAAGAGTTGACCCTGTTTCGTGCCACTTCGGCCGCCCTCGGAATCCCGGTCTGGATCTATTACGCCGGGGTACCCGTGCTTTCTGTTTTCGTTTTCATGGGAATTTACCGGTCCGCCGCCGTCCGGTTGGCCGATCTGAACCGGAACGGGGCTCCGTGATGGAAGCCATTGTCATTGGATCCATTTTCCTGCTGTTGATGGCCTTTGGAGTGCCCATCGGGACGGCGCTGGGCGTCGCCGGCGTCATCACCATCTTCCATTTCAACCTCGGGATCGGCATGCTGGGGGTCAACTTCGCCAACGGGATTGCTTCCTTTCCGCTCCTGGCGATCCCTTTTTTCGTGCTGGCCGGCGTGATCCTGGAAAAGGCGAGACTCGCGGCAAAGATCGCCCGTTTCTTCGAACTCCTCGTGGGCCAGGCCGTGGGCGGCCTGGCCATGGTGGCGGTCCTGACCTGCATGTTCTGGGGCGCCCTCTCCGGGTCGGGTCCTGCCACCACGGCGGCGGTGGGCCTGATCCTCCTGGCACCCATGGTGAAACACGGATACGATAAGCATTTCGCCGGCGCCACCATCGCCAATGCCGCCGATCTTTCCATCATCATTCCGCCCAGTATCGCCTTTATCATCTACGGCAACATCACGAATGTCTCCGTCAGCGCCCTGTTCATGGCCGGGATCATTCCCGGATTGATCACCGGCGCCGGGACGATGCTGGTGGCGTATCTGATTTCCCGCAGGCGGGGCTATCGGGGATTGGAACGCCGGGGAAGATCCCGGGAAATTCTGATCGCCCTAAAAGACTCCATCTGGGCCATCTTGACCCCCGTAATCATCCTCGGAGGCATCTACACCGGCGTTTTCACACCCACGGAAGCCGCGGTGGTCGCCGTGTTTTACAGCCTTTTCGTGGCCATTGTCATTTACCGTTCCATCAACTGGCGGGACCTGGTACATATCCTGGTGGACGCCAGTGTCACCAGTTCCGTGATCATGTTCATCGTGGTCTTTGCGGGAATCTTCACTTGGGCGGCCTCCGTGATCGGCATCATCGACCAGGCGGCCGAAGCGATCATCAAAATCTCCCCCAATGCCGCCGTCATGATTATCCTCGTCAATCTGCTGCTTCTGGCGTTAGGAATGATCATCGACGCAATCTCCATTTCCTATCTGGTGATGCCGATCCTCATCCCGGTTCTGGCGGCCTTTCACATCGACCCGCTGTGGTACGGCGTCATCTTCATCTCCGCACTGGCCATCGGCCAGGCGACCCCTCCGGTGGGCGTGAATCTCTTCACGGCGGCCAATTTGATCGGCGGCAATATCGATTCGATCGCCAAACAGGCGATCTGGTTCGTCGTCATGGATGTTTTTATTTTGCTGATTCTTTCCCTCTTTCCGATCCTCTCTCTCTTCCTTCCGGAGATCGCAGGGCTTTACTTCCCCGGCCCGTAATCGAAATTGCTGTTGGGCTAATTTTCGATTGCGATTGCGATTGCGATTACGATACCGATAGAGGAAGAGGTATCCAGGCGACCAGCAGCGTTATCCGAATCGTAAAAAATGCGAATTCCGAAAGGGGTCCAGAGAAGATCAGGCGACCTTCTGGTGGACCACGGGATCCAGTTGGCGCAGCATTTCGATGGG
>CAZQUR010000110.1:4615-8253 GCA_964596535.1 uncultured Desulfobacteraceae bacterium | reverse complement strand
AAGGAGGAACGATCATGACATCCATGGCGGAACAGGCCGCATCAAACCTTGCGGCGGTGCGAAAAGAAAAACCCCTGGTTCATAATATCACCAATTTTGTGGTCATGAATTATACCGCCAACGCCCTTTTGTGCGCCGGGGCGTCGCCGGTGATGGCCCATGCCGAAAACGAGGTGGAAGAAATGGTCTCCCTGGCCAGTGCCCTGGTGTTGAACATCGGGACCCTCACGGATGCCTGGGTGGCCTCCATGATCCGGGCCGGGAAGCGGGCCAAAGAACTGGACATCCCCGTCATTCTCGACCCCGTGGGATCGGGCGCCACGACCCTTCGCACCCGTTCGGCAAAACAGATTCTGGAACAAACGCCCGTCCGGGTACTCCGGGGGAATGCATCCGAAATCCTGTCCTTGAGGGATGCGGATTCCAAGACCAAGGGGGTGGATGCCACCCATTCCGTGGAGGATGCGGCGGCGATGGCCGAAACCCTTGCCCGGGAGCTGAACACCACCCTGGCCGTCACCGGGGCGGTGGATCTGGTCACCGACGGCAATCGCACGGTTCGGGTGGAAAACGGGCACGAACTCATGGGACGCGTCACGGGCACCGGGTGCACCGCCACGGCCCTGATCGGGGCCTTTTCGGCCGTGGACAAGGATCCGGTCACGGCGACGGCCACGGCCCTGGCCTTTTTCGGTGCGGCCGGGGAAGAGGCGGCAAAATCCGCCGCAGCCCCGGGGAGTTTCATGATCGCCCTTCTGGATGCGCTGTATACCCTCTCCCCGGAAACCCTCCAGGACCGGTCCCGGATTCTGGAAAAATGACCCAGAAAAAACCCATCGACTATTCCCTGTACCTGGTCACGGACCGGGGACTTGCCGGCGGGAAACGCACCCTTGACATCGTCAAAGCCGGGGTAAACGGCGGGGTGACCTGCGTCCAGCTCCGGGAAAAACACGCGTCCACCCGGGAGTTCATCGAGGAAGCCACGGCCGTCCGGGATTTTTTGCGCCGGGTTGACATTCCGCTCATCATCAATGACCGGCTCGACGTGGCCATGGCCGTGGAGGCGGACGGGCTTCACCTGGGACAGACGGACATGCCCCCGGAAACGGCCCGCCGCATCGCCGGGAATTCCATGATCATCGGCGTTTCCGCGGAATCCGTCCGGGACGCGGTGGAAGCGGAAAAAGCAGGGGCGGACTACATCAGCGCCAGCCCCGTCTTTTCGACCCCCACAAAGACGGATACGGCCCCGCCATTGGGGTTGGAGGGGATAAAAGAGATCCGAAGGCGGGTGACCCTCCCCCTCGTGGCCATCGGCGGATTGAACCCGGAGAACATCGAAGCCGTGATCCAGAGCGGGGCCGACGGAGTGGCCGTGGTGTCGACCATCGTCTGCGCAAATGATCCCGCGGAAGCCGCCCGCCGGCTCAAAGAGCGCATTGAAAAGGCCCGGTCCGCATGAACCTGAAAGACATGGGCGAATTCGGCTGGATCGACCGGATTCGCGAAAACTGCCTGATCCGCAAAGACGCCGTTTTGAAAGGAATCGGCGACGATGCGGCGGTGTTCCGTGCCCGGTCCGGCGCCGCCGTCCTGGTGACCACCGATCTGCTGGTGGAACGCGTCCATTTTTTAAAAAACGCCGCTTCGCCCTTCGACCTGGGATACAAGGCCCTGGCCGTCAACCTGAGCGATATCGCGGCCATGGGAGGCGCACCGCGGGAGGCCTTTGTCAGCATCGGCATCCCGGAAGACTGCACCGTGGAATATCTCGACGCTCTCTACGAAGGGATGAAGCACCTGGCCGCCGAACACCGGGTGAATATCCTCGGCGGGGACACCACGGGTTCCAAAACCGACCTCATCATCAACATCATGGTGGCGGGAACGGCCCCCCCCGGCGAGATCCTTTACCGGCACGGCGCCCGTCCCGGAGACGTGATCCTGTCCACCGGGGTCCTGGGAGACAGCCGGGCGGGACTGCACCTCATCCTTGAAGGCATCCGCCCGGAATCGCCCGATCTGAAAGATCTTGTCCGGAGCCACCTCAAACCCTATCCGTACGTGCGGGAAGGCCGGTTTCTGGCGCGCCATGGGGGTGTTCGCTCCGCCATCGATGTCAGCGACGGCTTGAGTTCGGATTTATCCCATATCTTGAAAGCCGGCGGCGTGGGAGCGCTGCTGGACGCCGAAAAGATCCCCGTCTCCGAAAACCTGAGGCGTTTCTGTGCCCGGTTCGACCGGGATCCCGCGGAATACGCCCTGTCCGGCGGGGAGGATTACACCCTGCTGATCACGGTGGCGCCCGAAAAAGAAGCGGCGGTCCGAAACGCTTACGAAAAGCGGTTTCGCGCACCCTTGTACCCCATGGGATGGATCACGGATACCCGGAAACTGGAAGTCCGGGACGCCTCGGGGGTTTTACGGGCGGTGCCGGTTTCCGGATGGGATCATTTCAAATGAGGGCTTTAAAGGTTTGAACGGGTGCGGCGTTCCAGGTCGATAAGGGCCTGTTTCAGGGGGGTTCCGCCCCCGAATCCACCGGGGGAGCCGTCGCTTCTGACAACCCGGTGGCAGGGAATCAACATCGGGAAAGGATTTTTCGCCATGGTGGAGCCGACGAACCGGCAGGCGTTGGGGCGGCCCACCGCCGCGGCGATGTCACGATAGGCGGCCGTTTTCCCGTAAGGAATCCTTGCCGTTTCCTCCAGCACCGCCCGCTGCAGGGGCGTCAACTCCCCGAGATCCAACCAGGACCACGGGGGCCACTCGATTTGAAGGGGGCGGCCCTTGAAATAATCGGTCACGGACCGGGCGACCTTTCGGGCAAGGGGGTGGGCGCCTTCCGGAAACCGGCCTTGGGCGGCGATGCCGGTCAAAAGATCCGAACGGCTTTTGCGGGGTAAAAACGTCCGGAATACGGCAAACGGGGTGTCCCGATACAGCAGGGCCGACGAGCCGAACAGGGTCTCAAAGATAAACACCCGCCCGGTTTTTTTCGGTGTTCCGGAAAAACGTGACATCTGGATCATCACGACCTCGCTTTCTGGGGCAAAAGTGTCGAACGCTATGGAAACCACGGGCGTTTGGGCCTTGGGGAAAGAAGATCGGGTGAACCCCCCGGCCCCGAAAGGGCCGGGGAATTGAAAACCGTATCGGTTCAGGTCTCCTCTACGGTGATGGCGCCGGGTTCGCAGACTTCGACACAGCTTTCGCAACCCAGGCACTCCTCGGCGTTGACCGGTACGGACTTGTCGTCCACCATTTCATACACTTCCACCGGGCAGACTTCCACGCATTCTCCACAACCTTCGCACTTGTCATGGTCAACCGTTACATCCCATCCCATTTTGAAACGCCTCCTTTCCTATTTTTACTTAAAGATCTCGACAGTCGATCTTTGGGGTTGAAATTAACGTAAAGCAAGGCAAGCCAAATATAATAATCCTTGGGGGGAGTCAAGCGTTATTCCATATTTTTTCTTTTCAGGCCTCGATGACGAAGTAAAAAGGCCATTTTCCCCTCCCCTGGCGGGAGGGGATTCGGGGGAAGAGGATACAAATTATTGAAAATACGTCCTATTTTCACCCTCACCCCGACCCTCTCCCTCAAGGGAGAGGGAAGATTAAGGGCTC
>CAZQUR010000110.1:3297-4515 GCA_964596535.1 uncultured Desulfobacteraceae bacterium | reverse complement strand
CCCTCAAGGGAGAGGGAGATTTTGGGTTCTTACGATTCCATCAATATGTATCGGATAAGAGCACCATCAGGGTCCGGGCGGCCGGTTTTTCCAGGTTTTCAGGCGGTTGGATCGACGTTTTTTCCCCTTTAAAAAAGCTCGGCGGGCGTTTCGGGATCGCGTATACAGTTACCGAAAGGCGCCGGGGGCCTGTAAAAGGAATCGACGGATCCACGAGGGGATCCGAAAGGCGAAAGGCCGGATCCTCAAGGGTCTTTTGGAGCCCTTCCCGGAAGGCGTTTTTCCATGCATCCGCGGGGTGTCCCGGATCCTGTCCTGCCGGCTCGAGATCCAGGTGCACCGATTGGACGGGATGGGGCAGGGATTCCAGGAGGTTAGCCGCGGCCGGTTCGCTGTGGGTCACCCAAATCCCCGGGGGGCTCCCTGTTTCCGGCGGGCCGGCGTCAAAAAAGAGGCACGCCCATGCCTCGAGCCGTTCTATCGCCATGTGGCTTCCCGGCATGTCCGGCACCGGGGGGGAGGACGGGCTCCGGGAGGACGTGTTTCCAGTAAGGCTTTCCACCATCTGTTTTTCCGCCGCGGCCAGGGACTGCATTTGTTTTTCAAGGTCCATGTAATCCATGTCGTATCGTTGGGCCAGGTACAGGAACAGGGCCGATGCCGGCAGCGGTTCTTCCGGCGGGCGTTTCGTTTCTTTTTGTTTGTTTTTTTTCAGGGTGGAAACGATCTGGGAGGGGATCCAGTCATCGCCGGGGGTGTGGGTTTTTTCCAGGTACGAAAAAAACCGGGTCTTGAGATCCCCTTGAAGGCCGTGCATCCTCCCAAAGGCCTGGAATCCTTCATGGGCCTTGAGGAGCTGATGCGCTTTTTCTTCCAGGACCGGGCGCACCGTCAAAAAGCCGTCCTCCGCAAAGGCCGACATGGATTCGGTGAGTTCAAGGCGGCACGGCTGGATCATCTCCACCCCGGCAAAACACGCTTGCAGGTCCGCCAAAACGGATTCCGAAACCACCGTGAAAGGGAAATAGACCGTTTTCATGTCGTTTTTCGCTCCTCTGGTCATGGAAAACGCTTTAGCACTTAGAATGGACTTTTGAAAGGCTTTCCATGAAAAAGATGTATCGTCCATAAAAATTCCCGGGATCGGGATCGAACATTACAGCGGGATTGCAGTTGCTTTCGATTGCGATTGCGATTTCGATTTCGATTTCGATTTCG
>CAZQUR010000110.1:0-3197 GCA_964596535.1 uncultured Desulfobacteraceae bacterium | reverse complement strand
CGATTTCGATTTCGATTTCGATTTCGGAAAGGCGGTGAAGGTTTATTCCACCCTCACCCCGGCCCTCAAGAGAGGGAAAAATGATGGGGGATTTCCCTCAAGAGAGAGGGGGTGAGAAACGGGGGCTTTAAACCGGGGTATCCCGGACGTCGATGCCCATGGACCGGAGCCGGTCCCGCAGGCGGTCCGCCGTGTCCCAGTCCCGGGCCTTTCGCGCCGCCTCCCGCTCTTTCATGAGGGCGGCGGCCTCGGGGCCGAGGGATTGATCCGATCGTTGGAAAATGTTGAGGACCGCATCGATTTCCAGAAAGGCATTCAGGATCTTTCGGGCGCTTTCGGCGTCGATGGTTTTCCGGCGGATGCCCACGTTGACCTTCCGGATCTTATCGAAGACGGCGGCCAGGGCTTCGGGCATGTTGAGATCGTCATCCATGGCCGAAATGAAGCCGTGCTTGATGTCGTACAAAAGTTGATCCGTCTCGGGATCGGGGGTCCCTTCCCGAACCTGCCGGAGGGCGTCCGTGCAGGCGTCGATCCGCTTGAGGGCGCGCCCGGCTTCTTCCAGGCGGTCTTCGGAAAACGTCAGGGGTTTCCGGTAATGATGGGAAAGTATCCAGTACCGGATCACCCGGCCCGGATACCCTTTTTCGAAGAGTGCGGCCAGCAAGGGGCCCCCTTTGTTTTTTTCCCTTTCCGCAGCCTCCCACAGGACGCGTTCGCAGTGGACCCAGTAGTTGGCCATGGGATGCCCGGTCAGGGCGACGGAAATGGCAAGGTGGTTTTCGTGATGGGGGAAGATCAGTTCCCGGCCGCTGGCGTGGATGTCGTAGCGTTCCCCCATGGTCTTGACGGCGGCGGCGGTGCACTGGAGGTGCCACGACGGCCGGACGTTCCCCCACTCGGTTTTCACGAAAATCCCCCGTTTGAGTTCGGAAAGACGGGAGCGTTTCAGCAGGGTGAAATCCCGGGGATTGTCCTTTTCGTATTCATCCAGGTCCACCGTGGCCCCGAGCCGGATCTTCTGGAGATCGATTCCCGAAAGTTTTCCGTAATCGGGGATCCGGGCGATATTGAAGTACAGGGAGCGCAGCTTTTCATAGGCATACCCGTTTGTCTTGAGGTTTCGGGCGATCTGCACCATGTCCTGGAGGTTGCCGCTCGAAAGGGGGTAGGCGTCGGCGGGTCGAACCCCCAGCGTCTCCAGGTCCTGTTGGACCCCCTCAATGTTTTTCCGGGAGAACTCGGAAAGGGGCACATCCGCCGATTCGGACCCCGCCAGGGTTTTATCGTCGAAATCGGTGATGTTCATGACATGGCGCACCGTATACCCCCGGTATTCGAGGTACCGGCACAACAGGTCCGAGAAGACGAAACGCCGGCATTCCCCGATCTGCATGCGCGCATGGGCCGTGGGCCCGCAGGTGTAGACGGAGGCCTTTCCCGGAACCAGGGGCTTGAAGATTTCCTTTTTACGGGTCATGGTGTTGAACAGGGTCAGGGCGACCTTTTCCTTCACCGCAAAGACGGTGGTGCTTAAGTACCGTTCCCCCCCGTCGGGGAGAATTACCACCATCACACCTTCTTCCATGGCGGCGGTTTCCTTCACGGCGATGGCCATGGCCGCGCCGCTGCTCATCCCCGCAAAGATCCCCTCTTCCAGGGCCAGCCGGCGGGTCATCTCGAAGGCCTCTTCGTCTTCGATGTTGATCTTTTTATCGAGGCGCTGTTTTTCGAATATCTCGGGCTGGTAGGCCTCCTTCATGTTCTTGAGCCCCTGGATCTTGTGCCCCAGGAAGGGCTCCACGCCGATGATACGGACGTCCGGGTGATATTCTTTCAACCGCCGGGAGATCCCCATGAGGGTTCCGGAGGTCCCCAGGGTCGCCACCACCGCGGTGACGCGTCCGCCTGTCTGGCGCCAGATCTCCTCGGCGGTGCCGTGGTAATGGGCCCGCCAGTTGGCCGCGTTGTTGAACTGGTCGGGCATGAAGTACAGATCCGGGTTTTCCCGGACCAGCCGGTACACTTCCTCGATGGCGCCGTCCGTCCCCAAATGCCCCGGCGTCAGCAGAATGTCGGCCCCCCGGGCCTTGAGGATTTTGCGCCGCTCCTCGCTCACCGCCTCGGACATGGCCAGGAGCAGCCGGTACCCTTTCACCGCACACACCAGGGCCAAACCGATCCCCGTATTCCCGCTGGTGGCCTCCACCACGGTTTTTTTCGGGGTTAAAAGGCCCTTTTGCTCTCCGGCTTCGATCATGTACAGGGCCGGGCGGTCCTTCACGGACCCGCCGGGGTTGAAGGATTCCAGCTTTGCAAAGATCTTCACCCGGAGATTGGGGTTCAGCCGCCGGATCTCGACCAGGGGCGTGTTGCCGATGGCATCGATAATGGAACGGTTCATCTGTCTTTGGGGTCTCCCATCACTTTCACGGTTAACTCCCGAATGACTTCCTTGCCGACCGTTTCTTCGTCAAAATCCGCATCGATCACGCGGATCCGCACGGGGTCGGCCTGGGCCAGCGTCAGGTATCCCTGCCGCACCCTTTTATGGAAGGAAAGGACTTCTTCTTCGAAACGACTTTCCCGCTTGTGGTGCCCGTTTTTTTCGATTCTCTCCCAAGCCCGGGCCAGACCCGTTTCCACGGGCAGATCCAGTAAAATCGTCAAATCAGGGGCCGGTATCTTGAGGATCTCCGAATGCAGGGCGTGGATGAGGCCGATATCGAGACCCCTCCCATACCCCTGGTAAGCCACGGTGGCATCCGTGAACCGGTCGCATAAAACCGTTTCCCCCCGGGCCAGGGCCGGGAGAACCACTGCTTCCAGGTGCTGGATCCGGTCCGCCAGGTAGAGCAGGAGTTCGGCCGCGGGGTCCATCCCGGCGTGGCCGGGATCCAGCAGGATCCCGCGGATTTTCACGCCGATTTCCGTGCCCCCGGGTTCCCGGGTCATCACGCAGGAAAACCCCTTTTCGGCCAGAACGTGCGCCGCCCGGTGGATTTGGGTGGTCTTTCCGGATCCTTCGATCCCTTCGAAAGTAATGAACACGCTTACTCCCTTGATGGCTTCGTAAAAACCCATTTTTCCCCTCCCCTGGCGGGAGGGGATTCAGGGGAGGGGGATACAACTTATAGAAAATACATCCTATTTTCACCCTCACCCTACCCTCTCCCTCAAGGGAGAGGGAATTTAGA
>CAZQUR010000109.1:0-8466 GCA_964596535.1 uncultured Desulfobacteraceae bacterium | reverse complement strand
ACGATCCGTCGATCCTCAACATGGGAAAGATGATGCTGGAAAAATTGGGATACACCGTCCTTCACACCGGAGATCCGAACCAGGCACTGCATCTTGCCGAAGGACACGCCGACCCCATTCATCTTCTGATCACCGACGTGGCCATGCCGCAGATGGGCGGAAAGGACCTGGCCCAAGAGATGAAAAGACGGATTCCTGAAATCAAGGTGTTGTTCATGTCCGGGTACACGGCCGACGTCATTGCCCATCGAAACATCCTGGACGCGGAAGTCCACTTCATCCAAAAACCCTTTTCCGTGAAAGATCTGGCCGTCAAAGTTCGGGAAGCCCTGTCCCCATGAAGGAGTTTTACGCTTGTGCCGCCGAAGAAAAATGCTTTGGGGAAAAAGCCGGTCCCCTCAATGGATTGTTTGAATTCATGAACCTTGAGAAAAAAACAGAAGGATCCACGCCCCATTGAAAGAAGCAAGCGATGTTTGAAAGCCAGGAAAAATACCGCGATCTTTTTGAAAACGCCGTTGTCGGGTTTTACCAGAGCACACCCGACGGCCGATTTACCCAAGTCAACCCGGCCCTGGCGCGCATGCTGAAGTATGTCTCTTCGGAAGAGCTCATGTCGGAAGTCACCGACATCGGCACCCAGACATATGTAAATTCCGAAGATCGCCGTCGGTTTCAACAGCTTCTCCACGACCATGGATATGTGGAGAATTTTGAATTTCAGGCCCGATGCAAGGACGGTTCCCGCATCTGGGTATCCAACAGCACCTGCGCCTTTTTTACACCCGACGGCAACCCCATCCGATATGAAGGCATTGTACTCGATATCACCGAACGAAAGCGAGTGGAGGAAAAACTCAAAGCGGAAAAGGTGTGGTCGGAGGCCATCGTCAGCGGTGCGCCGAACATCATCATCGGGCTCGATCCGGGCTCCAGGATACTCCTGTTCAACCGGTTTGCGGAAAAATTGACGGGATATACCGCCCAAGAGGTCATGGGAAAAGAATGGATCGAACTCTTCATCCCGAAAGAGATCCAGGAAGAATTTCGCAGCGTATGGAAGAAAATCGTAAGGGATAACAGGGTCCAGCACCATTACGAAAATCCCATCATTATCAAAACAGGCGAGCATCGGCTCATCAGCTGGAACAACACCGTTTTGCTGGAAGCCGGCAGATCCAAAATGGTCCTTTCCATCGGGGAAGACATCACCGAACGGAGGCGGGCGGAAGACGCCCTCAAAGAAAGCGAGGAATGGTTCCGCACGCTTGCGGATACCACCTCAACCGCCATTTTCATCTACCAGGGCGAGCGTTTTGTCTACGTGAACCGGGCAACCGAACGCATTACAGGATATTCAAAAGACGAACTTCTTTCCGATCTGCGTTTTTTCGATGTGGTGCATCCGGACCACCGCGAACGGGTGCGGCAACGGGGACTCGCCCGCCAGCGGGGCGAGGTTTTGCCGAATCGTTACGAAATCAAAATTATCTGCAAAGACCACACGGAAAAATGGCTCGATTTTACGGCAGGCAAGATCGATTGGCACGGTCAGCCGGCGGGAATCGGCACGGCTTTTGATATTACGGAGCGTAAAAAAGCCGATGAAGCCCTCCGGGAATCGGAGCAAAAGTTTCGAGAACTCTTTGATTCCATAACCGACCTTGTCTATACCCAGGATATGGAAGGGCGATTTCTCACGGTGAACCCGGCGCTTCACAACCTGTTCGGCTATATTACGGACGAATTCATTGGCCGTAGCGGGGCCGAGTTCATGAAGCCGGAATTAAGATACCTTTTTTACAGCGAATATCTTGAAGGCATAAAAAAGAAAGGCCATTTTGAGGGTATCAGTGCTTACTACAAAAAGAACGGCGAAAAAATGTATATCGAGTATAAAAGCAAATTGGTCCAACCCGAAAACGGCCTGCCCTATATCAGCGGCATCGGGAGGGATGTCACCGAACGCATATTGATGGAAAGGGAACGCGAAAAGCTGCATCAGCAACTCCTTCAATCCCAAAAGATGGAATCGGTGGGTCGTTTGGCCGGAGGCGTAGCCCACGATTTCAACAACGTGCTGGGTGTCATCCTGGGACGGGCCGAGATGATGCTCATGGAAATGCAGCCGGGAAATCCGTATTATGCGGAACTGGAAGAAATTCAAAAGGCCGCCATGCGGTCGGCGGATCTGACCCGCCAACTGTTGGCCTTTGCCCGGCGGCAGGCCATTACCCCCAAAATACTGAATCTCAACAGTACCGTGGAAGGGATGCTCAAGATGCTCCGGCGATTGATCGGAGAAGATATCGATCTGGTCTGGGAGCCGGGACCGGATTTATGGCCGGTAAAGATGGACCCGGCGCAAATCGATCAGATTCTGGCCAATCTGTGCGTGAATGCCAGGGATGCTATTGCCGGAACCGGAACCGTCACGATCAAGACGGAAAATGCCCTTCTTGATGAGTTTTTTTGTGACGCGCATGAGGGTTGTCAACCCGGGAAATATGTTTTGCTGTCGGTCACGGACGATGGGTGCGGCATGGATGAAGCCACTCAGGCTCGGGTCTTCGAACCCTTCTTCACGACCCGGGAAGTCGGGGAAGGGACCGGCCTGGGGCTGGCCACCGTTTACGGGATCGTCAAGCAGAACAACGGCTATATCAGCCTTTACAGTGAGCTCGGGAAAGGCGCCGTTTTCAAGGTTTATATTCCCCGGCATGAAGGGGGTGTCGTCAAAGAAGCGGCGCCGGGTGCCGAACGCATTCCCGACGGCCGCGGTGATACGATCCTTTTGGTGGAAGATGATCCTTCGATCCTGCAAATGGGAAGGGCCATGCTGGAAAAATTGGGATACACGGTTTTACACGCCGCCACACCGGGCCAAGCCTTGGAGATTGTCAAAGCCCATGGCGGTAAAATTCATCTTCTGATGACCGATGTGGTGATGCCGCAGATGAACGGAGGGGATTTGGCCCGGGAAATGAAGGCCCTGAACAATGAAATTAAAATTCTCTTCATGTCCGGCTACACCGCCAATATCATCGCTCACCGGGGAATCCTGGACGAAGAGGTTCATTTCATCCAGAAACCCTTTACCATGAAAGAACTGGCCGTCAAGGTCCGGGAAGCCCTGGAGAGCTGACGGTCGGAGGCACAAGTGTCATGGCTTATCCGGTGCTGTTTTTCTTTTTCCACGGACTTTCCCGGAGCGGTTCAAAAAAGGGCCTCGTCGCGGAAAACCTTTTCAACTCCGCTTCGGCTTCCCGGAGCAGGACATCCAAGTGCCGCCTGGATTCGGGGGTGGTCTGGAATGCTTTTCGCTGGAGTACCTCTCCGATGACATCCACGGCATCGTCCACCGTGATCCGGTCGATGGAGAGGGTTAAATCGTAGAGGCGGGAATCCCATGTGTCAATGCCGTAAAGTTTCATGCTCCAGTTTCGGCGTTCTTCATCCACGGCCTGGATCATGCGGAGAGCGTCGTCTTCGCTGTTCAACCCTTCCCGTTCCATCATGGATTGGATGCGCTGGGGAGTGCCGGCGTTGATCCGGACCTTCAGCGCGTGGGCCACGTCTTTGACAAAGAAATGGCCGGCAAACCCATGGTAGATCATGTTGTCTTTTGCCAGGTGATTCAAAATGGCGTACCGAATGTACGCTACGTACTTGGCCCGGGCAAAGGTGAAGCGTTCCAGGAAAAAGGGACTGCACTCAATGGCCCGTGTGAGCTTGTATTCCGGAACGTTGAACTGCCTGGACACCTCGAGGAGCACATCCCGGGACACGCACCCGTAGCCGAGACGCCGCGCCAGCGTTTCGGCCACGAGAATACCGTGGCTGTATGACCCCCTGGAAATGGTGACGATGGACATGGCTTGCCCCCCCCTTCTGTTTCGTTTTGGCCGCTTTATACCACATTGTATATAATTGTATATGACCTGTCAACTGTTTTATGACGGAAGCGACAAGAGCCCGGCGGCGATCACGCCGGTTAAATCCGTTTAAAAAAGAAACGGAGCCGAAAACCATGATTAAAAAATGGATAGGAATACAGCATGTGGCGATGCTCTATCTGTCCAAAAATCTTGACGAAATGAAAAAGGTCGACTAATCAATAGATCCATCCTCACGCCAACCCGAAAGGTTTGTCATGCCCAAGACCATCACCAAAATGGACCTGGCCGCTGCAATCCAAAGGGAAAACGGTCTGATCCGCCGGCGGTCACAAGAAACCGTGGAAACCCTTCTCAAAATCATCAAAGACACCCTTGCATCCGGAGAGGATGTGCGCATCTCCGGATTCGGCAAATTTTATTTGAGACACAAGGCCGAAAGAAAGGGCCGCGATCCTTTCACCGGTAAAAAAATGCTTTTGGAAAAAAGAAGAATCGTCATGTTCAAATATTCCCGGGGCCTCAAGCAAAGGATGAATGGAAAATAACTTTTTCAATCAGGAGAAATCCATAAGCAACCTCACAACTTATCTTCCCACCCCGAAACGGTCAGGTGATTGGTATGGCTGATAAATTGCCTTATGAAGATTTGGAACAGGAAGTTAGAAGGCTTCAACAAGAATCCAACGAATGGAAGCAGCTAATCGATCAATTGCGGAACAGTGAATTGGAATATCGCACTTTTTTCGACAAAAATGCAGATGCCTTATTTATCACCATGCCGAACGGCAGGGTTCTTAAAGCGAATCCCGCCGCCTGCAGAATGTTCGGTTACAAGGAAGAAGAGATAATCCGTGCGGGGCGAATGGCGGTTGTTGATCCGGAAGATCCAAGACTCCTTCCCGCCTTGGAAGAAAGGGCGCGTACCGGAAAATTTTCCGGAGAACTTACCTTTAGAAGAAAAGATGGAACAAAATTTCCCGCAGAAATCACTTCGGTGATATTCAAAGATAGTGATGACAATGAGCGGGCAAGCATTATTGTCCGCGACATTACGGAACAAAAAGAAATGAAAGAAGCGTTGCAAAAAAGCGAAAGCTTTACGAGAACAGTTATGGATCATCTTCCGGTCGGCCTGGCGGTGAACTCGGTTGATCCTGATGTTGATTTCGTTTACATGAACGACAACTTTCCCAAGTTTTATCGAACGACCCGGGAAGCGCTTGCCGATCCGGATGTTTTCTGGGATGTGGTCTATGAAGATCCCGTCTTTCGCGAAGAAATCAAGAAACGCGTATTGGAGGACTGTGACAGAGGGGATCCGGAACGGATGCATTGGGAAGATGTCCCGATTACCCGTGAAGGGGAAAAAACCACTTATATCAGTGCGCGTAATACTCCGGTGCCTGGAAAAGCATTGATGATATCCACGGTATGGGAAGTTACCGATCGAAAACAGATCGAACAGAAATTGGAAGCGAGCCAAAATCGTCTGCAAAGCATATTTCGAGTCGTCCCAACTGGAATTGGCGTGGTGTGCGATCGCACCATTATAGAGGTCAACGCGAAGCTTTGCGAGATGACAGGTTACACCGCTGAAGAACTCGTCGGGCAAAGCGCTCATATCCTTTATCCGTGCCAAGAAGATTTCGATTGGGTTGGAACGGAAAAATATCGACAAATTAGTGAAAGAGGCACGGGCGCTGTGGAAACCCGCTGGCGAAGAAAAGACGGAGCGATCCTGGACATCTGGCTGGCCTCGACACCCCTTGATGCCGCGGATATTTCCAAAGGCGTCACTTTTACCGCGCTGGATATCACTGAACGTAAAAAAATGGAAAATGCTCTCAAGGAAAGTGAGGAAAAATATCGTTTGTTGGTGGAAAACGCCAATGAAGTAATCTTGGTGGCACAAGATGGACGGATCCGATTTGTGAATCATAAAGCTCTTGATTTCATTGGCTATACACCAGAGGAATTGATCGAAAAAGAATTTACGGCCTTCGTTCATCCAGAGGACAGAAAAACATTATCGGAGCGACACCGAAAAAGGCTGGAGGGTGAATATGTTCCTGCCCTTTATCCCTTTCGGATCATTGACAGAGACGGAGGGATCAAATGGGTGGAGATTAACGCAGTCCGGATTGAATGGAAAGGGCGGCCGGCAACGCTGAATTTCCTGGTCAACATTACCGAGCGCAAACATGCGGAGGAAGAGCGGGAAAAGCTGCAGAATCAGTTGACGCAAGCCAAAAAAATGGAATCAATAGGCCGATTGGCGGGTGGGGTCGCTCATGATTTCAACAACATGCTGGGCGTCATCCTGGGTCGAACCGAGATGATGCTTATGGGGATGACGCCCGAGGATCCGTTTCGTTCGGACCTGGAGGAAATTCAAAAAGCAGGTATGCGGTCGGCGGATTTGACCCGACAGCTTCTGGCTTTTGCCCGGAAACAAACCATCACCCCCAGGGTGTTGGATGTTAACGAGACCGTGGAAGGGATGCTCAAGATGCTCCGGCGCCTGATTGGTGAGGACGTCAACCTGATATGGCATCCGGATGCTCATTTATGGCCGGTAAAGGTGGACCCGGCCCAAATCGACCAGATTCTGGCCAACCTTTGTGTGAATGCGCGAGATGCGATCTCGGGCGTGGGTAAGGTGACCATCGAAACAAAGAATGTCATTATCGAAGAAGACGACTATATTGATCGTCCAGGACTTATCCCTGGAGAATATGTCCTTTTAACGGTGAGCGATGATGGTTGCGGCATCGATGAAGTCACCTTGGCAAATATTTTCGAACCCTTCTTCACAACCCGAGAAGTTGGTGAGGGCACCGGTCTTGGGCTGGCGATGATTTATGGGATCGTCAAACAGAACAGCGGCTTTATTGATGTCCATAGTGAGGTCGGAAAAGGCACTACCTTCAAGATTTATTTTCCCCGGCATGAGGGGGATGCTGCCAAGGAAACAAAACCCGATCTTGTAAAGATCCCCAAAGGCCATGGAGAAACAATCCTCCTGGTGGAAGATGATCCGTCGATCCTCGACATGGGAAAAGCGATGCTGGAAAAAATGGGGTACACGGTCCTGCGCGCAGGAGACCCGAAACAGGCGCTGGAGATCGCAAAAACCCACGGCGGCAAAATTCATCTCCTGATGACCGATGTGGTAATGCCCCAAATGAGCGGGAAGGTTCTGGCCGAACAGATACACAACGTGAATCCCGATATGAAAGTTCTCTTCATGTCCGGGTACACGGCAAATGTCATCGCCCACCGGGGCATCCTGGACGCCGAAGTCCACTTCATCCAGAAACCGTTTTCCATGAAGGACCTGGCTTTCAAGGTCCGGAATACCTTGGGAGCCGGATAGCCGGAAGCACAGGCATCATCGGTTATCCGGCGCGCCGCCGATTCCGCCACCAAACTCATTGAAACCTGGCTCTACAATATGGGCAGAGGCCGCATGACCCGGATCTTGACCTTTGAGGACGGCATCCTGGTCAACATCGAATCCGGCGACTACGGTTCCGGCCCGAACCGTTTCGGGCCAAGATGATTTTTCTCAATCCATCTGCAAATGATCGCTGATTCATGATAAAGGAAAGACGAAAACATGTCCGGCTGAATGTGTGGAAACCCATCACCTTCACCATCGGGGGGCGCATCCACTACGGACTCATCGTCAACGAAAGCAAAGGCGGGATGTTCATCGATACGGCGGCGAAACTTTCAGTGGGCGACACAATCGAAATGACCTATATCGGCTTATCGTCGATCCGGGTCAACCGGAAAGGAAAAATCGTAAGGATCGAATCGAACGGGATCGCCGTTCAGTTCGACAACCCGGATCATGCGGGAGGATAGGGGAGAAAGACGAAAAACCTTCGACTCAACTGCTCTTTTTCATTTTGTTTTTCAAGTATGTGAGGTGGAATCATGCCGGTCAGGGTCGAGTTTACGGAAGATGGTCTGGGGGTGCTCACAATCCATGAAGGGGTGGTCATCTGTGAGATGCTGAAAGATGCGATTTTCGAAATCTGTAAAGACGAGCGCTTTAGCCAGTTGAAATACTGGATCGGAGACAGGACCCAATGCACGGAATTTTTGCCGGATGCGGAATGTTTCAAGGAAATCGCGGATTACCTCGGCGAAGAGGCAAAGCGGAATCCCGACTTCATCCTGGCCCTGGTAGGCCCCACAGACGTGGAGTTCGGCATGTCCCGGATGCTGGAAATGTACGCCGAAAAATACAAATACCGCGTCCGCGTCTTCCGCGACCGCCAAAGCGCCGATGAGTGGATTCGGGAGGTGGTGGGGAAGGGGTGATATGGCTTTAAGGAGAGCCAATATATGGTGGTCTACTTATAGGCTGAAACAAGGAGGGCATGTCATGGCCAAGATTTCAACCATTCAGATTAAGGGAGAATCAGGGACGGTTTATGATTTCGACGTTTATGGAATAGACACCTCTTGGAAAGATAATGTGGCTGCAGTTTACTTGGTTACTAACCCTACAACGCAACATAATGTTCTTTGACAACTTCACCGATACGTCGTCTCC
>CAZQUR010000108.1:0-8490 GCA_964596535.1 uncultured Desulfobacteraceae bacterium | reverse complement strand
ATTTTCGATTTCAATACCAATACCGAGTTACTTTCGGATAAATCCCCGCCCAAAGACGGGGTGCAACGCTAATAATCAACTGGATATCGATGAGTCGGAATCGGTGTTTCGGTCTGTGCGGGATTTTTGAGATTGTCCGCCCTGCCGGCCCTTCCCGCGTTTGCATCCTTGTCCTTTTCCACCACCGGATCCGGATCCGTCCTTCCGGCAGGATCCTTTTCCCGGCCGTCCTTTTCCTTCGGGTCCTGTTCCGTCGCCTCTGGGCATGCGCTTACCCCCTTTCCTTTTGGAGTGAATTAAAAGTGCTTTGTTTTTGAGTTCAAAGCGGAGTGCCTCGACGCCCGGGACGCACGGCGCTTGCCGACTCACCGTCCGGATCGATGCGATAATCGCCGCCTTCGATGCGAATGGCCCATCCGTTTACCAGTGCCCGGGCCACCAGGCGTCTCGCTTCTGCCAGGATCCGGGAAAACGTCGGGCGGGAGATTCCCATCCGAAGGGCGGCCGTTTCATGATCGAAAGACTCGGCGTCCGCGAGCCGCAGGGCCTCGAGCCCTTCCACCGGGAGGACAACCCCTTTCAGTGTGGACAGCGGCACACCCTGGGGCTTGAAAAAACGCACATCCGGCGAAGAAGCCACGCGACGACATTTTCTGGGTCTTGGCAATGCGACGCTCCTTTTATGAACATATGTTTATAATCTAAATGAACAAAAAGATTTGTCAAGCATATTTTTGATCATATGTTCATAATAAAACATAATTCCCGGGAATAAAAGGGATGGAATCGTAAAAGGCGGGGCTTGCGGAAATCGTTCCGGTTAACGGGGGATGAGAAAAAAAGAGAAAGATCAACCGGATCGGAGGGTTTGGTCCCGGGAGTCGACCCATGCAGGGACTCCCCGAGGGTGCCACCGTTTTCCGTAGATCCCGTTGTCCAGGGCAGGAAAGGTTGCCCGGACGACCCGTGAGTGCCGGATCATGCGGCGGGCGAGCCTGTGGAATCCCCGGTGCGGGCGGCTGAAGGGGCAGATCCCCATACAAATGGAGCAGTCGGTGCCCACCTTGGCCCAGAAATCGAAACACCTTTCGGGATCGATCCGCCATTTTTCAATGCCGTTGACGATCTCCTTTTCTCCGGCCGGAATCGCCCGGGAAGGACAGGCACCGGCGCATTTCAGGCAATGCCGGCAAAACCCATCCACGCCCAAATCCGCGGGCGCATCCGGAGCCAGGGGCATGTCGGTGGTCACGGCAAAAAGGCGGACCCGGGGCCCGAAGCGATCCGTAATCAGAAAGCCCATACGACCCAATTCCCCCAGGCCGGCGTCGATGGCCAGCGGCACCAGATTGAGATCGTAGTGCCGGCTGTGCTGGGCCGCCGCAGAAAAGCCCATTCCGGAAAACCACCGGGCCAGGATGGTGGTGATATATGCCCCCTTGGCGTAATTTTTGGCGCTTTCCAAAAGGGTCGGCGTGTGCGGTGCGGCGCCCACCAGTTCACGGTCCATTTCAACGGCGATGACCACGGCGAAGGGGAGCGGCTCGGAAATGGGTTTTCCCCAATCCTTCCAATTGTCAAAAAAGATTTCCCCCCGATGGGAATAGGCCCATTCCGGATTTACCCGGCAGATGCCCGCAAGGCCGGCTCCCAAGTGGACCGCAAACCCTTTGATGCGGGCGGCGGCGTGAACCGGGTCCAGGTTTTCCGGACCCCGTTTTCCGTCACGGGGCTTCACGGCATGCGGCCCGAAAATGACCGGCATCTCAAAACATGCTTCGATCATGGCCACATTGGGACGGAATCCCTTGTCGATAAGACCGATGCTTCCTACCGGACCCCCCTTGCTGCGGCGCAGGGCATCGCGGGATTCTCTTTCCGGGTACTTGGAGTAGTACAAGCGGTAGGGATCTGAACCGGGGGGAAGGGATCGGTTTCGGGCAAAGACGATATCCCGTTCATCAAATCGATGGATTGCGCCCACCCTGCATCGTGCGGTCCCCGCCGGCGCTTTTGAACGGGAGGATGCAGGGATGAAAAGGACCGCCAAAAATAGAATCCCAAGTCCGTAAATGAAAAAAATGCCCCACCGAAGCGCCGGAAAGCCCCAGGAGAGCATTCCGGCCAGAAAAAAGAGCATGGCAGTCGACAGACCGGCCCAAGGGGCCCGACGCTCTTTTTCCCGGAACGATTCAAGGGCAAAAAGGAGCCCGGCCGCGCCACCCGCAAGACTCACGGAGATAAGGACGAATGGGACCATATCAGCCGGCTCCGGGTGGAAGACAAAGGCACCGCGATCCCATTAAAACCGAGGGGTTTCGGATGTGGAGGAATTTGCGGTGGGGGGGTTCCCGGTCTTAAAGAGGCGACCCACGGCGGAAAATATCTTTTTGCTCCCCTTCCAGAGCCGGGGCAACGCCCACACCAAAAAAAGGATGAAAGCACACAGCAGAAGAATGAAGATCCAGGGATGATTGAGAGCGGTCCACAAACCCAAAACCACGCCCACGTCTTCCCCGATGGAAGCCAGCCAGTTGGTGACCGGTTCCGGGGAGGTGTTGATCATGACCCGGGATCCGGCCTTGGCGGCATGGCTGGTCACGGCGAGACCGCCCCCCAGGATGGCCGCCGCCAGGGCCAAAACAGGATTCACCTCCCCTACGGCGCCGGCGGCAAGGAGCGCCCCGGCCGGGATCCGGATGAAAGTGTGGATCCCGTCCCAGGCCGAATCGATTCCGGGCACCTTGTCGGCGAAAAATTCCACCAGGTACATGACGCCGGCCGCACCCATCACGAGGGGATGGGTGAGAATGACCAGGTCCGGGGGAAGCAGGATGTTGCCGGTAACACCCAAAAAACCCAGGACCAAAACCGCGGCGTACAGATTGATGCCGCTGGCCCATGCCGCTCCCATGCTCAGGGCGATGACCCCGGCGATCTGGTTGAGTTGTTCCATGTTCAGAGGCACTCCTTTTTCATCGGGCGTCCCACAGCGGATCCATCCTTTTCTGAAAAGCGTGAAAAAAGAATGGATCGGTCCCGGGAAAAAGTCAATGCGGAAAATCGATTCGGCTGCCAAACACCGCTGGAAAGTCAGAACCGGATATTGGGGCTTGATTTTCAGTTGGGATTAAATTACCAAGCAAAATTCAACTTATACAAAATCCATCCGTGCCTTTATATTCGCCGAACAGGAGAAGAAGATGCCCAAACGCGACGATATTCACAAAGTGTTGATCATCGGCTCGGGTCCCATTGTCATCGGCCAGGCCTGCGAATTCGATTATTCCGGCACACAGGCCTGTAAAGCCCTGCGATCCCTGGGTTACGAGATCGTCCTGGTGAATTCCAACCCGGCCACCATCATGACGGATCCGGGAATGGCCGACGCCACATACATTGAACCCCTGAACGTAAAGACCCTCACCGAGATCATCGCCGTTGAAAAACCCGACGCCCTTCTCCCGAATCTCGGGGGGCAATCCGGATTGAACCTTTCTTCGGAGTTGTACCAGGCCGGTGTGCTGAAAAAATACGGGGTGAAGGTGATCGGGGTCAACGTGGACGCCATCCAGCGGGGGGAAGACCGCACCGCGTTCAAGGAGACCATGAACCGCCTCGGAATCGAGATGCCCAAAAGCAAGGCGGTGAATACCGTGGAGGAGGCCGAGAAGATCGCCGTCGAACTGGGATACCCGGTGGTCCTCCGTCCCGCGTATACCATGGGCGGGACCGGGGGCGGCCTGGTGTACAATGTGGAGGAACTCCGCGTTGTGGCGGCCCGGGGGCTGGCGGCCAGCCTGATCCACCAGGTCCTGGTGGAAGAGTCGGTCCTGGGGTGGGAGGAACTGGAACTGGAGGTGGTCCGGGACGCCAAGAACCAGATGATCACGGTCTGTTTCATCGAAAACGTGGACGCCATGGGGGTGCATACCGGAGACAGCTACTGCACGGCGCCCATGCTCACCATCGATCCGTCCCTCCAGGAAAAACTCCAGGCCTATTCTTACGCCATCGTGGAGGCCATCCAGGTGATCGGCGGGACCAACATCCAGTTCGCCCACGACCCCGAAACCGGCCGGGTGGTGGTCATCGAGATCAACCCCCGGACCTCCCGTTCTTCGGCCCTGGCGTCCAAGGCCACCGGTTTTCCCATTGCGCGGGTCTCCGCGCTTCTGGCCGGCGGATTGACCCTGGACGAAATTCCCTACTGGCGGGACGGCACTCTGGAAAAATACACCCCCTCCGGAGATTATGTGGTGGTGAAGTTCGCCCGGTGGGCTTTTGAAAAATTCGAGGGTATCGTGGATCAGTTGGGGACCCAGATGCGGGCCGTGGGCGAAGTGATGAGCATCGGCAAAACCTACAAGGAAGCCTTTCAAAAAGCCGTCCGGAGTCTGGAAATCAACCGTTATGGACTCGGATTCGCAAGGAATTTCAACAAGCTGTCCCTGGAGCAGCTCCTCCGGATGCTTGCCGCCCCCAGCAGCGAGCGCCAGTTTATCCTGTACGAAGCCCTCCGGAAAGGGGCCGATACCGGGACCCTTTCCCGGCTGACCCACATCAAGCCCTGGTTCATCGAGCAGATGAAGGAACTCGTCCTTTTGGAAGAAAAGATCCTGGCGGCCAAGGGTCAAGCCCTGCCGGACGATCTTTTGATCCAGGCGAAAAAAGACGGCTTTGCCGACCGGTACCTGGCCAGGCTCCTGGGGGTTTCCGAAAAGACCATACGGGACCACCGCAAGCGCCTGGGCGTGTTTGAAACCTGGGACGCCGTGCCGGTAAGCGGGGTGGAAAACGCCGCCTATTACTATTCCACCTACAACGCACCGGACCGGGTAACGGTGAGCAACCGGAAAAAGATCATGGTATTAGGCGGCGGGCCCAACCGGATCGGTCAGGGAATCGAGTTCGACTACTGCTGTGTCCACGCGGCCCTGGCCATCCGGGAGGCCGGGTTGGAATCCATCATGGTCAACTGCAACCCGGAAACGGTCTCCACGGACTACGACACGTCGGACAAGCTCTATTTCGAGCCCCTCACCGTGGAGGATGTCCTGAGTATTTATGAAAAGGAGAAACCCGAAGGGGTGATCGCCCAGTTCGGGGGCCAGACCCCCCTCAACATCGCCCGGGAACTGGAAGACGCCGGCGTGAAAATCCTCGGCACCTCCCCGGAGACCATCGACCTGGCCGAAGATCGGGACCGGTTCCGTCAGATCATGCGGGACCTGGGGATCCCCCAGCCGGAAAGCGGCATGGCGGCCAGTATCGAGGAAGCCCTCCGGATCGCTTCCGCCATCGGATATCCCCTCATGGTGCGGCCTTCTTATGTGCTTGGGGGTCGGGGTATGGAAGTGGTGCACGATGAACCATCCCTGCGGCGCTACCTGAAAGTCGCCGTGGAAGAGGTTTCCCCCGAACGCCCCGTGCTCATCGACCGCTTCCTGGACAATGCCATCGAGGTGGAATCCGATGCCATCGCCGACGGCAAGGACGCCTTCGTTCCGGCGGTGATGGAGCACATCGAGCTGGCCGGAGTTCATTCGGGCGACAGCGCCTGTGTGATCCCGCCCATCAGCCTTGCGCCCAAACACCTGGACACCATCCGGGAATATACGCGCCGCATCGCCGTGGAACTGAAGGTGGTGGGCCTCATGAATATCCAGTACGCCATCTTCGAAAACACCGTTTACGTGCTGGAAGCCAATCCCCGGGCCTCGCGCACGGTCCCCATTGTCTCCAAAGTCTGCGGTATTTCCATGGCGAATCTGGCGACCCAGGTGATTCTGGGAAAACGCATCGGCGAATTTGGACTCAAGGAGCGGCCGATCCTCCATTTCGGGGTCAAGGAGGCGGTCTTTCCCTTTTCCATGTTTCCGGAGGTGGATCCGGTCTTAGGGCCGGAAATGCGCTCCACGGGTGAAGTGCTGGGTTTGTCCCATTCCTTCGGGCGGGCCTATTTCAAGGCCCAGGAGGCCACCCAGGTATCCCTTCCCCTGGAAGGAACGGTCCTTTTCACCATTGCCGACCGGGATAAATCCGCGGCCCTGGAACCGGTACGCCGGTTCCGGGAACTGGGATTCACCCTTATGGCCACGGAAGGGACGCATCGCTTCCTCTTGGAGCGCGGCATCGACACGATCCCCATTTCCAAGCTCGGCCTCGGCCGGCCCAACCTGGTGGACGCCATCAAGAGCGGCCGGATCCAGCTTCTTGTCAATACGCCGTCGGGAAAGAAAAGCGCCGACGACAGTTCCGATATCCGGAAGGCGGCCATCAAGTACAAGATTCCCTATATTACCACCACGGCCGCGGCCATCGCCGCCGCCAAGGGGATCGCGGCCATGCAGGAAGAAAAGCCGGCGGTGAGATCCTTGCAGCAATATCACGCAGCCATCCAGTAAAAAGGAGTAACATTTGCCATGGGCGGCATGTTCGGAGTGGTTTCCACGGCAGACTGCGTCAATGATCTGTTTTACGGGACCGACTACCATTCCCACCTGGGAACGCGGCGGGGGGGAATGGCGGTGCGAAACGGAAAAGGCATCCAGCGTTCCATCCACAATATCGAAAGCAACTATTTCCGGTCCAAGTTCGAATCCGAACTAAAGGACTTCAAGGGAAACCGGGGAATCGGCGTCATCAGTGACACGGACCCGCAGCCCCTGATCATCCGGTCCCATTTGGGAACCTTCGGCATCGTCACCGTGAGCCGGATCAACAACATCGAGGACCTGGTAAGGCAGGCCTTCGGCAAACGCCGGTATTTTTCCGAAAATGCCGGAAGCGAGACGAGCCCCACCGAGGCGGTGGCCATGCTCATCTGTGAAAAGGATTCCTTTGAAGACGGGATTGTTCATGCCCAGTCCGTCATCAAGGGGTCCTGTTCCCTTCTCCTGCTCACCGACAAGGGGATCTATGCCGCCCGGGACAAACTCGGGCGCACGCCGCTGATTATCGGTCGAAAAAAAGGGAGTGTCGCCGTCTGCTCGGAAACCTGTGCGTTTCCCAATCTGGAGTATAGCATCGAGAAGTTCATCGGACCCGGAGAAATCGTCTTCCTCGATCCGGAAGGATGGGAAACACGGGTGCCGGCGGGGCCCAAGATGCAGATCTGCGCCTTTTTATGGGTGTATTACGGATACCCGGCCTCCGAGTATGAGGGGATCAATGTGGAACGGGTCCGGTACAACTGCGGGGCGGCCCTGGCCAAAAGAGACAGCGTCGCGGTGGATTCCGTCGCCGGGATCCCGGATTCCGGCATCGGACACGCCCTGGGATATGCCGTGGAACGAAAGATTTCCTACCAGCGGCCTTTTGTCAAATACACCCCCACGTGGCCCCGGAGCTTCATGCCCCAAAACCAGGCTCTACGGGACCTGGTGGCCCGGATGAAGCTCATCCCAGTGAGGAAAATCATCGAGGGGCGCCGCCTTCTTTTCTGCGAGGATTCCATCGTGCGGGGCACCCAGCTCAAGGACAATATCCAGGTCCTGTTCGAATACGGGGCCAGGGAAGTCCACATGCGCCCGGCATGCCCCACGCTTATCTTCCCCTGTGATTTCTTGAATTTTTCCCGGTCCCAGTCCTCCCTGGATTTGGCCGGGAGAAAGGCGATTCACGAACTGGAAGGGGGAAAGGAGACGGACATGGCCGCATATGCCCGGGCAGGCACGGAAAAGAATCTGGCCATGATCGAAAAGATCCGGCAGCGGCTTCACCTGACCACCCTCCAGTACCAGCGCCTGGAAGACCTGGTGACCGCCATCGGGCTTCCCAAGGAAAAACTATGCACCCACTGCTGGGACGGGTCCAGTACCTTTTAAAAGGTCGCTATTCGAATTCCTTTTCCGCTTCCTGAAAAGATTCCTTGAGCGTCTGGTAGCTTTCCAGCAGTCCCCCTTTCACACGTTCCCAGGCGTTTGCCGAGGAATGCTTCATCCCCCCGTACCATTCGGCGAGTTCGTTGCGTTTTTTCTTAAGTGCGGTCAGGGTTTCCCTGGCCTTTTTCCGGGCGGTTTGATCCATCTTTTCCCAGTTTTGATCGATGCGTTTTTCGAGACGCTCCATGGCGGCGTCCATCTCCTCCAGGGCGATCTTGGCCTGCTTGACGGCTTCCTCCCGCTGTTCCGCGGCGAATCCTTTAATGGCTTGAAGCGTTTCGGAAAGCTCCTTTTTCACCTTGCTTCCCGAAGGCTCTTGAGAATCCGAGGATCCGGCCAAAGCCGGGCCGCCGAAGACGAGAAAGCCGATGGCGGCGCAAGCGATGAGAATTAAGCGCCTGTGGAATAAAATGGTGTGTGGGGTCATGAGTTCTTTTCTCCTGTTTCTCTTTTACGGTGAGATTATTATGCCTCAATTCGATGAATTGAACCGTCATGCCGTCTTACTGATACGTTATCATGGATACGATCCGGCAGACAATACCATTTATTCAGATCCGCCCCAAAAAAATGAGTGAAATGCACCCAATCGCAATTTCGCGTT
>CAZQUR010000107.1:3559-8847 GCA_964596535.1 uncultured Desulfobacteraceae bacterium | reverse complement strand
AAGGATTCAAGGATTCAAGGGGTCAAGGATTCAAGGGATATTGAATAGCGTTGCACCCCGCCCTTGGGGGATTTATCCGAAAGTAACTCGGTATCGGTATTGAAATCGAAAATTACCTGTAGGGCGGCATTTTATATGCCGCCGTAAAATGACCATCGGTCCTGCGGCGGGATGTAAAATCCCGCCTTACACTCTTTTCGAAAACCCCGCCTTTGAGGGGATTTACCGGAAAGCAGCAGGGAGAAGTTACTTGGAAGAGATCATCAACATGGTATTCACTTGAACCCTTGGCTCCTGAAACCCTAAAGCGACCGGCTTCAGCCGGTATGTTGTTTGCTTTCTTGGGGCCATTCGAATCAAGCACAATCATTGCACCGACGGAGAGGATCGTCTAAAATGAAATCGGTATCCATGAAAGGTATGGATTGAAATTTTTTGTAATCATTTCAATGGATCACTAAAGACGATTCCAAAATGGCGGGAAAATCCCCCCGGGGCTTCAAAACAGCGGCGCTTTCCATTCTTTTTTTTGTTCTGCTGGCCGGCATCGGCACAGTCATTTATTGTTTTTATTTATCCTTTGAAATTGAAAAGCGGTTTTCCGGACGCCGCTGGCAGATTCCGTCACGGGTCTATTCGGATGTTACCCTTTTGTATCCGGGACAGCGCATCAACAAAGCGCTGTTTTTTTTAAAACTGAAGGATTTGGGGTATAAAAAAGTTTCTCAACCGCTTCAAATAAAAGGAGAAATGCGCTTTTTTGACTCGGCCCTCTCTCTTTTTCTAAAGGATGTGCAAAGACCCGGAATGCGCCGGGAAGGCTATCCGGTCCGGATCGATTTGAATGCCGATCGAATTGAAGCCATTCGGCGCGAAGACACCCTAGAGCCCCTTGACATCCTCGAAATCGAACCCGAAGCACTGATGCTTTTCTTCGGAGACGAGAGGGAACAGCGCCGCCTCGTATCCATCGATCAGGTCCCGGAGCATCTGATCCACGCGGTTTTGGCCGTTGAAGACAACCGGTTTTTCCAACATCCGGGAATCGATCCCATCGGGATGGCCCGGGCGCTTCTGACAAACTTGCGTTCCGGATCCATTCGCCAGGGCGGATCGACCCTGACCCAGCAACTGGCCAAGAATTATTTCCTCACGCCGGAGCGGACGTTTTCCCGGAAGATTCGGGAAGTATTGATCGCGCTGACCATGGAAGCCCTCTACGAAAAAAAAACCATCCTGGAGATTTACCTCAACGAGATCTATTTCGGTCAAAAAGGCGCGGTTTCCGTCAATGGAATCGGGGAAGCCGCGGATTTTTATTTTGCAAAATCGGTGGAAGCGCTTTCCCTTGACGAATGCGCCCTTCTGGCCGGACTGATCAAGGCCCCCAATCGATATACCCCCCACAGCCACCCGGACGCCGCCAAAAGTCGGAGAAACCGCGTTCTCAACGCCATGTTTCAGGAAGGATACATCGACCAAAAACAGCTCAAGGCCGCAATTTCGATTCCGATAACAACGGCCGGTCTTGAACGGTACGGAAAAAGGGCACCGTATTTCATGGACTATCTTTCCGAACAGCTGGCGCTCCTTTATCCCAAAGAGGTTTTGTCGGGCGCGGGGTTTTCCATTTATACCACGTTGGACACGCAGGTGCAGCGGGCCGCGGAAAACGCCCTTTCCGAGGGATTGAAGCGCCTGGAAAATCATCACCCGGACCTCAAACGATCGAAACGGGAAAAGCGCCTCCAGGGCGGGGTCATCGTCATGCACCCCAAAACCGGCGCGGTCCTGGCCATGGTGGGGGGCCGGGATTACAGCATCTCCCAGTTCAACCGGATCACCCAGGCCAAACGGCAACCCGGGAGCACCATAAAACCCTTCGTTTACCTGAGCGCCCTGGACCGCCTGAATCCCGCCTCCATGCTGTCCAATGCACCGATCACGATCATGGTGGACGACCGCCCATGGCAGCCCAAGAACTACAAACCGATTTATAAAAGCCAAATCCGCTTGAAAGACGCACTGGCGCAATCGGTGAACCTGGCCACCGTGGATCTGGCCATGGCCATCGGCTTGGAAAAGGTGGCAGAGACCATTGAAGCGTTCG
The DNA here is from genome assembly GCA_964596535.1 of uncultured Desulfobacteraceae bacterium. Lineage (GTDB taxonomy): Bacteria > Desulfobacterota > Desulfobacteria > Desulfobacterales > UBA2156. The sequence goes on along the minus strand of CAZQUR010000107.1, from coordinate 6,737 downwards.
GATTTTCAACACCGGTGGAACCCTATCCCGCCCTGTCTTTGGGCGCCTTCGAGGTGATTCCACTGGAACTGGCCCGGGCCTATTGCGGATTCGCGGGTGACGGCGTGATCCCTTTCCCCCTTTCTTTAAAAGATGTCTATGATGAAAAAGGCAAAACCCTTCAACGCAAGTACATGACCTTGAATCCGGTGACGTTGCCTTCCAAAGCGTTTCTGATGACCTCCATGCTGGAGTATGCCGTTACCCGGGGAACCGGGCGCGCTTTGTCAAGACTCGGCATCCATTTTCCTGCCGCCGGAAAGACCGGCACCACCAACGCCTACCGGGATGCCTGGTTTGTGGGGTATACACCGGAGGTGCTGGCACTGGTTTGGGTGGGCTTTGACGACAACACGTCCATGGAGCTGACCGGGGCCCAGGCGGCGCTTCCCATCTGGGCGGAATTGATGTCGTCGATTGTGCACCGGATTTCCGGAAACGCATTCCGCATCCCCGAAGGCATTGTGCAGGAGGCCATCTGCGTGGAAAGCGGCCGGCTCGCCCTGAGAAATTTTTGTCCGGTGGTGGAAGAAGAATTCTTTCTTAAGGAAAATACACCGGCAATGCCTTGCTTGCTCCACGCGCCTCGTTTCGGCAGCCGGGAGGAGGGACGATAATGAGAAACAAAGGGATGCGGCTTTTGGCCTGTGGTTTTTTATTGCTTCTTGTGGCGTGTGCGCGCCAGAGGATTCACAGTGTGCCTCCCGGGGAGGTTTACCGGGAATCCGTTTCACCGGCGCCTGAAAAGCCGATGGATGAAGATACCCCGAGTCCGGGTCTCCCGGAAAAGCCCAAAAGTCCCGGCGAGGTGGCGTCCATCCGATTGACGGATCAGGCGCGGCGCTATCTGGAAGCCGGGGATGCCGAATCGGCCATACGGGTCCTGGAACGCTCCGTGGCGTTGCATCCCTATAACGGAGAAGGTTATTTTTTACTCGCAGAAGCGTGGATCCTCAAAAAGGATCCCGGGCGCGCGCTGACGTTCAACCGTATGGCCCGGACGTATCTCCCGAAAGATGCGTCCTGGCAGGAACGGATCCAGGATCAATATCAACGGATATCGGCGTTAAAATAAACACGCGATGGTGCACACGGATTTTCCGGGCGCCGGCAAACCGCTTGACAGCGGCTTTGATTTTCGATATTCTATCCTCATAAAAGCTTCTTTCCACTCATCCTGACCGCGACCGCACACGGACGGTTTTCCTTTCTGGCCTCACCTGAACGGTACGCTTCCACCCGTCGCCGACTTCCCGACGCTTACGGCGGATCTTAAACGCAATTAAAGCACAGGCAAACGCCATGAAAGAGCGGCTTAAATGGTGCATATCCGCTTCCCGGTAAGTGCTTCGCCGGGAAAAAAGGACCGCCCGGAATCCCGGTTTTTTGATTGGGGAATTCCGATGTGGGAGCCGGGAACGATTTATCGTTTAGACAGGAAAGGAGGTGCAGTGATGAAAAAGGTGAAGACCAATTATGAAACGATTCTCAAGATCACCCGATCCATGTCCATGACCATGGAAGCCGAGGACGTAATCCTGCTGACGGTGGAGGGGATCAAGACCGCCATGGGGGTGAAAGGATGTGCGCTTTTTTTAATCGACAAAAAGACCGACGAACTGAAACTCGCCGGTGCCCACGGGTTAAGTGACGAGTACCTGGACAAAGGACCGCTCAGTGCACTGAAATCCATCGCGGTCACCATCGAGGAGGGGCCGGTGGCCATTTACGATGTCTCGGATGATCCCAGGCTCCAATACCCCGATGCAGCAAAAAAGGAAGGGATCGCTTCCATCATGTCCGTTCCCATCGTGATTCATAATAACGTCATCGGGGTATTGCGGATATATACCGCAGAGCCATGGGAATTTACAATGGAAGACGTGAATTTCGTCCAGGCGGTCGCCCAGATCGCGGGCATGGCCATCGAAAATTGCCGGTATGCCAAAGGATTGAAGGGGAGTATTGAAATCCTGAAAAGCCTGCGGGATCCCCGGTCCCTCAAATCCAAAAAACGAACCCCTTATGAAGGGGTTCCGAGAACCGTAAAGCCCGGTGACGTCAGAGTATAGGATCGGATGGATGCGGGGACGTCGGGGGCAAGGGATTGCCGGATCCGTTTTGCCCTCGACGCTTCGCCGTTTCGAATCAATCGCGAGACTCAGGAGTGCCGCCCCAGCTCGAGGACGGATTTGATCTGTCCGGCGATGGTGCTTTCCCGGATCCATTCGTCGCCGGCGGTCATCTCCCGGGCGGTCTGAAACGCCCGGGATTCCATGCGTTGTTTTTTTGTAGAAAACCGCACCATTGCCTGGAAAACAAAGAAACTCAGAAACAGGCTCAACACGATGGCAAAAAAGGCGTGCAGGAAAAAATCAAAGGGGAGGACGTCCCCTCGAACAAAGCGTTCAATGGTGACCCATCCGGCATACACCGAGAGCCCAAGCGCCGGCAGGTTGAACAGCAATTGAAGAAACACGCTGCTGAGCCTGTCGGCGGTTTTTCGGATTTCATCCGTCAGGGCCGAATCCCACACGAATGAAATGAATTCTTCGAGGGCCCTTTTCCCTTTTAAAGGGGTGTCGATCTGCCGCACGAGAGGATCGAACCGGGCCTGAATCAGAATTTCCGCAATGTCCCCCCACTCCCTGACGAGGGCCAGGCGATACGCCTTGAGGACGGCGCCGTTTTGACGGGCATCCTCTCCAGGGGAAACATGATCGAAAGCATCCCCTCGGCTCCGAAACGCGGCGGTCCATTTTTTCACTTCCCGAATCGATTTGGGGAAACGAAAAAAAGCGGCGATACCGCTTCCAAAGAGAAGCAGTCTGCACCACAGGGCCACAATCCACCCTACGGGTCCGGTCCACCGATGCACCAGTTCCTGATAAATTCGGGTGGCGGCGGGCAAAAACGCGTGGGTGCTCATGGATTGCACGGCGGCCAGGGCGGTTTCGGCGGCTTTTTTTTCAAGGGACTGAATCCGCTCCAGGGCATGGGATAGACGCGTCGCATCTACGGATGCCTCTTCTTTTATCCGGCGGGAAAGATATTCCGAGATCGCCAGGGCATTTTGGATCCGGCGGTCGAAGCGCGCGGTTTCCTGTCCCAGGGTATTTCGAATCGTATCTTGAAGGGC
>CAZQUR010000107.1:0-3459 GCA_964596535.1 uncultured Desulfobacteraceae bacterium | reverse complement strand
CCGTGATCCTTTCTCTTTGGGTTCTGGGCGTCAAAGAGACAGATCAGGACATCGGAACGGGCGATGACCGTGTGGAGAAGTTCCCGGTGGTTCTCAAGCGACATGCTGTCCGTATCCGGGGTATCGATGAGGATCATGTTTTCCAGAAACGGCATTCCGGGACGATACCGGGTTTCCGCGTTTGGATTTCCGATTTCCCCGATTATCTCCGTGATTTCCGATTCGGTCTCCGAGAGAAAAATCAGTTTTTGTGTTGTGGGGCGGTTCAGACCGATTTCCGAAAGGGTATCTTTTCCGGCAAGGGCGTTGAACAGCGTCGATTTTCCGGAACCCGACGGACCGATGAGCGTGACCACGAGTTTTTTTTCAAAGCGCGCTTTCATCGCGCCGATCCGGTCCATTGCTTCACGACACTCCCGGATCAATGCCGCCCCCGGCCGCCACAGGGGCGCCTGTTTTACGGCGTTTTCCATGCGGCGGATGCGCTCCAGAGAAGATTCCAAGCGACCTGCGGATTGAATACGGGAAAGGTCAGGGTCAGGTATCACGGTTGCCCTCCGCTGGATCCTTCCCGAAACCGTTCAAAGTGGACCGGATCGTTTCCATCAACGGTTCGACGGCGGAAAGGGCTTGACGGGAGCGTTCAAGGATCCCCCCGGTGATGTGATCTTCGAAGATCTTTTCGGTTTCCCGGCGCTTGTCTTCGAACCAGGCCCGGGCGAGGGGTTCCAGCATTTCCTGGAGTTGTTTCATGTCCGCCGCTTTAAGCCCGGCGGTCGCCGGGATGGCGATGAGCGCATAGAGATCTTTTGCCCCGAGCAGGCCGGCCAGTTTCACCTTGATCCCCACCGCCCCCACCGGATCCCCGGTATGCAGGATATACGTTACCGCAACCGTGGCCGGCAGGACATTCATTGCCGCCGAGAGCAGTTGTCGGATCCGGTCCGCTGCGGACATCCGCTTCCGGAAATCCCGTGCGATGGTGACGAGATCTGCATCCATCCGCCCGGAAAGGGCGACGATCCGCTCTTTTCGGGCCAGTACCGCCTCACGCGTACGGTGCCATCCGGCTTCCGACAAGACGGCTTGTTCCGGAAAAATAACGGGATGGGCGGGGATTTCGAATCTGTCGGTGTCTTTTTCGGCGGTGGCGCCATTTTCGGTTCCAGGGGGCACCGGAATCCCATTTTGATTTTTGCCCCCGGAAACCCCTTCCTTCACGAAGAGGAAAAGATGCTCGGCAAGGGCCGCGGTAAAGAGTTCATGGGCGGCGTTCAATAGATCCGATTCCACTTGAGCGGCAAAGGATTCAGGATCCGCCGGCACCGGGTCTTCTTTCTTCGAAGGGCGAAACCAGCGGGCCGCTTTGACCATAAGTCCAAAGGGGATCTCCAGGATCGCTCCGGTTTTTCGAAGGGTGCGGACAAAAGGCGGATCCATGGCCATCCAAATCCGGGCGAAGCGTTTCAGCACCGGGTCCATGGGAAAATGCCGAAGACATGTCCGCACCTGGGTGTCCTGGACGGCTTCCAATCCTTTGGTGTAACGGGCGAGTCCTTTTCGGGACTGATCGAGGGTCCGGACAATCGGGTGGGCTTTTTGGGCGGCATCCGCCAGTATCGAGTCGAGTATCTCCTTGCGGAGGGCCACGGGATGAAAGGCGGCCACGGACTCATGGAACGGGGCATATGGTGGGCGTACCGGCGTGAGGGTTAGGGGTTTTTTCCCGGCGGCCACGGCATTGTCTTCATCCGCCCGGTAGATCCCCAGAACATGCCTATCGGCGTTTTTTCCGTAGATGTTCACCGCTGCCGTCATGGCATGCTCCAGGACCTCCGCATCGCTGAAACCGGGATACACCCGGTAAACGAAAAAAGCCTTGCGCATGCCGATGCCGGCGAGGATCCGGGAAATAAAATCGGTGTTGTCCCGGTTGTTGTAATTGGAATTGGTGAAAATATAGATGAACATATCCGCGGTTTCGAGGGCGTTTTGGGCTGCCTTCCGGTTGATATAATCGGCCTTTGAACCGGTGTCGAAATCGGGCGTATCGAGCAGGATCAGGTTTTCAGGAACATTGGGGGCGGGGATGTATAAGGGATTTCCGGGCTCCAAAAGGGCCTTTGGATCCGTCAAAGGTTCCGGCGTGCCGCCGAAAGGGGCATAAAGGGAAAAAAGGAAATCCTTCCGGAGAGCAACCGCTTCGGGCAATGCCATGAGCACCCGCCGGTTCATACCGGCCCGCCCTCCCACCGGTGAGAGGGCATCCCCGACCAGGGTATTGAACAGGGTCGATTTGCCGGATGAACCTCCCCCGCAAATGGCGGCGATCAGCGGGAAATCCGGATTCACCCGGGGGAAAAGCTTGAGATCGAGCACGCGGGTCCAGGTATCCATGCGCGGATCTTCGACTCGCAGCGTTTCGGCAAGGCGCGGGATATCCCGGCGCAACGCCTTAAGCGCCGCAATACGCGGATCATCCGTCATGGTGAACGCCGCAGAAGAGGAGCGTTTGAATGAAAACGGGCACGTTCGGAATATCTACCGGGACAGCCGATCCCAGAAGGCCTTTCCCCGTGACGTGATCCCGTTGCGGGTGCCTTGGGGGCCGCCGCCGGAGGCGGAACCATGGTGACGGCCCCGGAGTCTGGCGATCCGCTCTTCCACGGGCGGATGGGTGGAAAAAAGGGACATGAGACTCCGTCCGGAAAGGGGGTTCACGATGAACATGTGCGCGGTGGAAGGGTTGGCCTCCATGGGAACGCGTCGGGAATAGGCCTGCAGCTTTTCCAGGGCCCTTGCCAATCCTTCGGGATTTTGGGCAAACCGGGCGCCGGTGGCGTCGGCCAGGTACTCCCGGGAACGGGAGATGGCCATCTGGATGATTACGGCGGCCAGGGGCGCGATGATGGACATGGCGATCATGCCCAGGGCGCCGCCGCCTTCCCGACCCCTGCCGCCCCCGAATATGGCGGCCCACCGCGCCATGGTGGCCAAAATCATGATGGCGCCGGCCATGGTGGCGGCAATGGATCCGATGAGGATGTCCCGGTTGTTGACGTGGGCCAATTCATGGGCCAGGACCCCCATGACCTCGTCCCGCTTCATGATCTTCAAAAGGCCTTCGGTAACCGCTACGGCGGCGTGTTCGGGATTCCGGCCGGTGGCAAAGGCGTTGGGCGATTCCTTGGGAATGACGTAGAGGCGGGGCATGGGGAGGCCGGCCCTTTGGGTCAATGTGGAGACCATTTCGTAAAGCTCAGGGGCCTTCTGCCGATCCACCTCCCGGGCCCCGTACATTTTCAAGACGATCTTATCGGAGTACCAGTAGCTGAAAAAGTTCATCCCCGCGGCCAGGATCAGGGCGATGATCATTCCCTGGCGTCCCCCCAGCACGTTTCCGAAAAGAACGATCAAAACGGTCAGTACGGATAAAAGCAATACGGTGCGAACCTGATT
>CAZQUR010000106.1:0-8941 GCA_964596535.1 uncultured Desulfobacteraceae bacterium | reverse complement strand
TCAACGTTTATTTGAGACCGTGAAACCCATTCAGACGTTTTTCATCCATACCTTCTTTTTTTCATTTTCGTCAACGCCGTTGGATGAAAAGGCCCGCCAAGAGACTGACGAGCAACCCCATAACCAGCGACAGATGCGCAAGATCCATGATAACGATCCATGCCGGCGGCACATGGACACCGGAAAGATTTTTTACGACCAAAAAGGCACCGGTAATGACCAGGCCGGAAAGAATCGTCACGCGGATGCCCTCCAGGCGTGTCCAGCCCCGCCTTTTTTTACCGGAAACAAAAAACACCGTCAGGTAAAGAGGATGGATTTAAAAAAAAGTTACAGGAAAACTTTCCCTGAGACGGACACAGGGCACGCCTTGACACGGTCTTCGAAACGCCCTATAGGATCAAAAAGACGATCTCCGGGAGTCCGTGAAAGACCGAAACGAAATCGTCGATTTTTCCTTTCCTTTCTCCGGCAACCTTTCAGCGATGGGAATATCCCATGACCGGCGATAAAGAAAAGGCCCGTCGTCTCACGGCCTTGTTCCTTCTCGGGAGTGTCCTTTTCAGTTATCCTGTCATCTCCCTGTTCAACCTCCCCGCCATGGTGTGGGGCGTTCCTCTTTTATATGCGTATGTCTTTTTCGTCTGGGCCGTGATCATTCTTCTCATCGCCCTTGCCACGCATAAGGGTTCCCGGCCCGCCGGCAACCGATTTTCAGATCGAGGGTAGGGATGATCGCCACCTGGCTTATTCTCCTGTTCGCCTTCGGCTATGTGGCGCTGCTGTTTGCCATCGCCTATTACGGTGACAAGCGGGCGGATATGGGGAGAAGCATCATCAGCAATCCCTATATCTACGCCCTTTCCCTGGCCGTCTATTGTACGGCGTGGACATTTTACGGGAGCGTGGGGCGTGCCGCCAGAACAGGCCTGGGATTTTTGCCCATCTACATCGGACCCACCCTCACCGCGGCGTTGGGTTGGCTGGTGTTGCGGAAAATCCTCCGGATCAGCAAAGTCCACCGGATCACCTCCATCGCCGATTTCATTGCTTCCCGGTACGGCAAGAGCATGACCCTGGGCGGTGTGGTGACCGTTATCGCCGTATTGGGGCTCATTCCTTACATCTCTTTGCAGTTGAAGGCCATCTCCACCAGTTATCTTCTGATCAAACATTATCCGCAATTCGCCATTGATGTGAATTTCGCCCAGATACCCTTTTTGAAAGACACGGCCTTTTATATTGCGCTCCTTTTGGCCGTCTTTGCCATTTTGTTCGGGACGAGACATCTGGAAGCCACGGAGCGCCACGAAGGATTGGTGGCGGCCATCGCCTTCGAGTCGGTGGTAAAGCTGGCGGCGTTCATTGTTCTGGGGGTGTTTATCACCTACATCGTTTACGACGGATTCGCCGATATTTTCCGGAAGGCGACGGATTCCCCGGAGCTCAAAAGGCTCTTTGTTTTTGAAGATCGCCCGGGCGCCTTTATCGATTGGGGAATGTATATCTTCCTTTCCATGCTGGCGGTCATGTTTCTTCCCCGCCAGTTCCAGGTGACCGTTGTGGAAAACGTCAACGAGGAACACCTTAACAAGGCCATCTGGCTCTTCCCGCTGTACCTGCTGGCGATCAATATCTTTGTCGTTCCGGTGGCCATCGGCGGGTTGCTGCATTTCACCGGCTCCGCCGTGGATGCGGATACCTTTGTCCTGACGCTTCCCATGGCCGAACACAGCCAGTGGCTGGCGGTGTTGGTCTTTATCGGCGGCATGTCCGCGGCTACGGGGATGGTCATCGTTGAGACCGTGGCCCTTTCCACGATGATTTGCAACGACCTGGTCATGCCGGTATTGCTGCGGCGGTTTTCCCGTCAACTCGCCAAGCGAAGCGACATCAGCAATATTTTAATCGTCATCCGCCGCTTCAGTATCATTCTGGTCCTTTTGGTCGGGTATACTCATTTCCATTTGATCGGAGAATATTATCCCCTCGTCTCTTTGGGCCTCATTTCTTTTGCGGCCGTGGCTCAATTTGCGCCTGCCATCCTGGGAGGTATTTTCTGGAAGCGGGGGACTCGGCTGGGGGCGTTGACCGGCCTGATCGCCGGCTTCGTGGTCTGGCTTTATACCCTCGTGTTCCCGTCCCTGGTGCAGGCGGGGCTCCTTCCCCCGGGGTTCGTCTCGCACGGGCTCTTCGGGGTGACACTACTGAAGCCTTTTCAGTTGTTCGGTCTCCAAGGGCTTGATCCCATCTCCCACGCCATTTTCTGGAGCCTTTTGCTGAACACGGGATGCTACATCGGCGTCTCCCTGTTCAATGCCCCCACGGCCATAGAACACTCCCAAGCCGCACTTTTCGTGGATATTTTTCGATATTCGGGAGAAATCGAGCGGCCGGCGTTCTGGCGGGGAAGGGCCACCATACCGGATCTGCGGTCCTTGTTGGAGGCGGTTTTGGGAAAACAGCGCGCCGATGAGGCCATTGCCGCCTATGCCAAGGGACAGGACAAGGACTGGGAACGGACCGTGGAAGCGGAAGCCGGATTCGTCGGCTATGCGGAAAAACTCCTGGCCGGGGCCATCGGATCCTCTTCGGCCCGGGTCATGGTTTCTTCGGTGGTCAAGGAGGAGCCGCTGGGGATCGACGAGGTTATGGACATCCTGGATGAAACCCGGCAGGTGATCATGTACAGCCGGGAACTGGAAAGAGCCACCAATGAACTCAAGACCGCCAACGAACGGTTAAAGGAACTGGATCGTCTCAAAGATGATTTCATATCCACCGTCACCCACGAACTGCGCACCCCTATCACCTCCATTCGTTCTCTGGCGGAAATCCTTTACGACAATCCGGATATCGATATTTTGAGGCGGAAACATTTTTCCGGTATCATCATCCACGAAAGTGAGCGTCTGACCCGGCTCATCAGCCAGGTGCTTGATTTCCAGAAGATCGAATCCGGGAAGGTGGAATGGCAGGTCACCAATGTAGACATGACCAACGTCATCGACGAAGCACTCATTGCCACGGACCGGATGATCAAAGATAAAAACGTAACGGTGGACGTCCAGGTGCCGGACCAGGTGCCCCTGGTGGAAGGGGATCAGGACCGCCTGATACAAGTCATGGTGAATCTTATCTCCAATGCCGTGAAGTTCTGCGAAAAGGACGAAGGCGCCATCGCCATTGCCCTTATGATGGAAGAAGACCGGATTCAGGTGGACGTGAAAGACAACGGGATCGGCATCAGCCCGGAAAATCAGAAAATTATTTTCGAGACCTTCCAGCAGGTCCGGGACACCTCCCGGGGAAGGCCCCCCGGAAGCGGCCTTGGATTGTCCATCACCAAGCGGATCATCGATTTCCATCACGGACAAATCTGGGTGACCAGCGAACTGGGGAAGGGCGCCACCTTTACCTTCACCATTCCGCTCCCAAAGGAGAAATGGGCCCTCTAGCCCGAAGAAAAGAAATGACCATTGCCGTCGTAGGAACCTTCGACACGAAAGCAAAAGAACACCTTTTTCTCAAAGACCGGATCGAAGCGTACGGATACGATATCTTTACCCTTCATGTGGGTACCCGGCGGCCCGCGCCGTTTCCCGTGGACCGGGACATGTACCGGGAGATCGAAAAAAGGGATCCGTCATTGCTTTCCCGACGGGACCAGGCCGTCGAAGCGGTGCGCACCCTTGCCCGCAAAACCATTGCCGCCCTTTACCGGGAGGACCGGATCGAAGGGGTGATTTCGGCGGGAGGCGGCACCGGAACCCATTTGGGGACCGGTATCATGAAAGGACTTCCCATCGGAGTGCCCAAAGTGATGGTCTCCACCGTGGCCGCCAAGGACATGGGTTCCGTGGTGGGGACCAAGGATATCACCATGATCCACAGCGTGGTGGACATCTTGGGGATCAACAGCATTTCCGGCATGATTCTCGACCGGGCGGCCGGAGCGGTCTGCGGCATGGCCAGGGCCCGATGGAAACCCGAGCGCATTCCGAAACGGATCGCCTTGACCTTTTTCGGATTCATCACCGAGGCGGCGGAACATCTCAAGGACCGTCTCGAAAAATTGGGGTATGAAGTCATTCCCTTTCATGCCAACGGCACCGGCGGCATGGCCATGGAAGAACTGGCCGGCGAAGGTGTTTTCGAAGGGATCCTGGATCTGGCGACCCATGAGTTTGCGGATGCGCTGAAAAACGGGTACTGCCGCGGAATCGGTCCGGAACGCCTGACGCCGCCTCCCGGAAGGGACGTGCCCCGCCTTGTGGTGCCGGGGGGCCTCGACTGCGCGGTCCTGGAATTCACCCGGGAATCGGTCCCCGAGATCTACCGGGACCGGAAGATTTTTTACTATGACTTCAGGAGTGCGGTTCGGCTGTCCCGGGAGGAAACCCGTTTGATTGCGGATCAGCTTTCGGAAAAGATGAACTTGAACCCCCGCGGGACCCTGCTTTTAATCCCGTCCCGGGGATGGTCCGAAGCGGACGGGGAGGGCGCCCCCCTGCATGATCCCGAAGCTGCGTCCGCGTTTGTCAAGCGAATGCGCGAAACCCTGGATCCGCGCATCGAGATCCAGGAAGCGGATCTGCACATCAACGAGGCGGCGTTTGCGGATCTGGCCGCCCAAACCATGGACGCCATGGTGAAACGAGGCGTTTTTTCCCGGTGATCCCAAAAAAGCGGCACCCGATCTTTTTTTAGACCTCCCGGAATCCCCATAAGGGATATTCCAGCATATAATCGGCCACTTTCCCCGGATTGTTTTCCCGGCTGGCCACAAGGAAGAGCGTGTTTTGCCGTTGTGTTTCGGCAATGGGATCCAGGGGGTCCCAGTCCGGCATGAGGATCATGGCGTTATCGGCGCTGTATTCGATATCCCCGGATTCTTTGAAGCCGGCCATGTCGGGGGTTCGATCGTAGCGTCCCCCTTCCCCCCGGGAGAGTTCGGAGGTGACCAGAAAGGTGACGTTCTGCTCATCCCGCATGGATTCCATATTCCTCAGCCATTCGTCGATTCCCGTCCGCCGCTCCGAGAGATTTTTAAAGGGGAGTTTGTGAAGACTGTCGATCACCACAAGGGTGAAATCGCATCCGGTTTCGTGCTGTAAAAAATCGATTTTCCGCTTCATCAAATCGGGACCGAGCTTTCGGTCCGTCACGACCCGGAAAAATGGAAGGATTTTTCGCATCCGCTCCGTTGCGGCTTCAAGTTGCAACTGTGTTGCATCGTCCAATTGATCGAGCCGGATTTCTTTTTCCGAAAGCCGGCTCAGGCGGCAAAGGGTCCGGGCGTAGATCTTTTGTCTTCCGTTTTCAAAGTCATAGTAAATGACCGGGATGCGGTTTTTTGCCGCTTCCGTGGAGATCTGCATGAAAAAACAGGATTTTCCGGCCTTCGGGGGGCCGCCCAGGATATTGATCCCGCGGAGACCGTTGAGCGCTTGGTCCAGTTTTTCAAACCCCGTGGGGATTCCCAGAAGCGTTTTTCCTTTTTCGCGTTCCAGGTGAGAAATCAGGAGACGGTATTCTTTTTCCGGGGATGAAAACGGTGAAAACGCCCTGGATTCCCGGATCATTTCCTGCACGGCAGGGCCGAAGTTTATCCCGGTTTCCTGGGCCAGACGGGTCAGATGGTCGCCTCTTTTCCGGTGGAAGGGCCATTCGAGGATCCGTGATTTATATCCCAGGCGGACGGCCAGGGTGCGGGCGGCCTGATGGGCTTCGGGCGAGTGGTTGACGATTAAAAAAATCCGCTCGATGTGCGCCAGCCGCTCCGGGGTAATGACCTCCAGATCCCCGGCGTGGGGGACGGCGATCCCCGGATACCCGAGCTGCATCAACGTCAACAGGTTGATTTCCCCGTCGGTGATGAACAGGGTTCCGCCTTCGCAGCGTTCGATTTCCCGGGCATTGTAGATCCGAAAATCCCCCTTTGTATATGCCGCATCCCCGTGCCAGAAAGCGTCCTCTGTCCGTTCCGGGAGGACGCATCGAGCGGCATAGCAGTTGTTGTCTTCCAGGAAATACGGAAAAACCAGATACCGCCCGTTGTAACCGATTTCCATCTGCTTCACGAGGGACCGGGAAATGCCGTATTGCTCAAAGTGGGCGTACTGGCTTTCCCCCATGAGGGTCTGAAAACGGGTGATTTCAAGATTGATGTTTTTGGTGGACAGGATCGTATCACGCACGAAGGGTTCCCGATCCGGGTCGAATCCGGGGACCGAAGCGGGGGTAAGGCCGCGCATCTTGGCGAAAAAAAGCGGAAACCCCCCCGGTGAACAGCGCCGGGTGCATCGATAGTATCCCATGAAAGGGCTTTCCGGGTGCATGTCCACGCGCAATACCCCCTTTGCGCCGGATGCATCCGCGGCGCAGAATGGGCAGGGGGCCTCCAAATGGTCTTCTTCCCACCGGTTGTCCGGAAGGTGTTCGAGATAAAACCGCCGGAGGGCCTCTTCACGGCGCATGGCGCTCACGGGACTTCTCCCAGACATCCGTGTTCACCGTGTGGCGGGGGCGGTTTCCCCGGACGTAATCGAGGACCTGGGCGGCGATACTGCGGCTCATGTTCTTCAGGGCGTCCTCGGTGAAGGCCGCCGTATGCGGGGTCAGGACCACATTCTCCAGCGTCAGAAGCGGGGAACCCACGGGCGGCTCGTGTTCGAAGACATCGAGGCCGGCGCCGGCGATCCGTTTTTCCTTGAGGGCCTGATACAAATCGGCTTCTTTGACGAGTTCACCCCGGGCCGTATTGATGAGAACGGCCCCCGGTTTCATGAGGGAAAGGGTTTTTGCGTTGATCATTCCCTTGTTTTCCGGGGTGAGGGGGGAGTGGATGCTGACGATATCCGATACGCGGAAAAGGGTTTCCACGTCCATCTTTTCGATACCGTGGGCCGTGGCAAAGGCCTCGGGCCAATAGGGGTCGTAGGCCGTCACTTTCATGTCAAAGCCCTTGGCCCGCCGGGCCACACCTTGACCGATGGCCCCCAGACCGATGAGTCCAAGGGTCTTTTGCCAGATCTCCATCCCCATGATCTTGGTATGTTCCCAGCGGTTTTCCCTCAAGGACCGGTCGCAGAAAAGAATCTTCCGGGCGACGCTGAGGATGAGCGCAAAGGTATGATCCGCAACGGCCTGGGTGTTGGTCCCGGGGGTGTGAAAGACCAGGATGTCCTTTTGGGTTGCCGCGGGGATGTCGACGGTGTCGAGACCCACGCCCAGTTTGGCCACGGCCGAAAGCCGGGGAGACGCCTTCAAAAGCGCGTCATCCACTCGCAGATCGTTCCCGCACAAGACGATATCCGCGGTTTGAAGCGCGGTCATGAATCGGGGGTCGTCGACACCCGACCCCCGCATGTCCGTAAGGTGGAGCCCGGCGGATTCGAGTTTCTGCATGGGGGTATCGTCAAAAATGCAAAAGGGTCTGGCTTCGATGAGGATGTTCAAGGGGGACATGGGGTGAAATGATCTCCTTTCAGAGTGTGTTATGGTTTTCGCTCCAATGGATCTCATTATCAGGGATGATTGAAACTAAAAAAAAGCCGTTGAAAAGTCAAAAGGATTTCCTTTTAAAGATGATGGAATCGCAAAAAGGCCGATTTTGTTCGCGCCGGATGCATGGTTTTACGTTGATGCTTGAAAAAAAACAACAGATGGCATAAAAAAATATCCAACGCCGCATCATTTTTCGGCCATCGCATTGCCGATCCTGGACGGTGTTTTGAAAGGACATCCCCGACCCCCTTGGGAGCATTTACGGCCGTGGGGTTACACCGAATCCTTGGCGGGTGGGGAGAAACGCCATGCAAAGACTCTTTTCGCCCTCGAACCCCGTACCGCCAAAGACGCCATCCTGGAAGGCGCTCGACTGGGCCGCATCTTGTAGCCCGGCGGGTTGAAATTCCCCTTGAAAGCCCAAACGCCTTCCCTTTTTTCCATTCCCAACGTGCGGCGTTTCATATGGTTCCGCCTTTTTTTCAATGCCAGATTCTACTACCCGGTATTCACCATCCTGTTTCTCGATTTCGGATTGACCCTTTCCCAGTTTGCCGTCCTCAATGCGGTTTGGGCGGGTACCATCGTACTCCTGGAGGTGCCTTCCGGTGCGCTGGCCGACACGTTGGGACGAAAGAAACTCCTGGTGGCCGCCGCAGGGATCATGGCGGCGGAGATGGGGGTTCTCCTGATTGCCCCAAGGGGAAATCCGGATTGGCTGTTCATTTTTTTTGTCGTCAATCGTATCCTCAGCGGGACGGCGGAGGCATCGGCCAGCGGTGCGGATGAAGCTTTGGCGTACGACGCCCTGAAGGCACATGGAAAAGAATCCCAATGGGGCCGGGTTCTGGAGTCGGCCATGCGTCTCCAGTCCATCGGATTTATGGCGACCATGAGCATCGGTGCGGCGGTCTATGACCCGGAATTGGTCCAGTGGATCGTCGATATTTTGGATCTGAAGATCCGGATCACCGGGGAAATGACGCTGCGTTTCCCCATCCTCTTGACCTTTTTCATGGCCCTTTTGGCCCTGGCGACCACCATCGGAATGGAGGAGACGGCGCCCCAAAAAGAGGCGTGTGAGGCTGGAAAAGGATGCACCCGATCCATTTTTGAGGCCTTTCGACTCACGGGCCAGGCCGGAAAGTGGATTCTAAAAACGCCTTTTGCTCTTGTGGTCATCGCCACGGGTTTTTTGTTCGACGGCATGCTCCGGATGGTTGTGACCATGACGAGTCAGTATTATCGATTGATCCGGCTCCCCGAGGCCTCCTTCGGCCTTATCGGATCCGCGCTGAGCCTCCTGGGGCTTTTCATTCCCCGGCTGGCCATGGGAATGAGCCGGCGGTATTCTCCGGCCCGGAACATGGTCGCAACCGCCGGCGTCACCCTCGCGGCCTTTGCCGGCATGGCCCTGTTTGTCCCCTATGCA
>CAZQUR010000105.1:0-8967 GCA_964596535.1 uncultured Desulfobacteraceae bacterium | reverse complement strand
GGCAGGCGAAGAATGCCGCGCAACGCCGCAGGTGGACTTTTTACGAAGCCATCCAGAAGGAGAGGATCATGGAAGTTCAAACCTTTTGCGTGGTGGGATCCGGTCAGATGGGAAGCGGGATTGCCCAGGTGGCGGCGGCCTCCGGGCTTCAGGTGATCATGACGGACATCAAACAAGCGTTCATCGATCGGGGGTTGGATGCGATCCGGCGTTTTCTTTCCAAGGGCGTGGAAAAAGGAAAGCTTTCCAAGGAGGAGATGGACGCCCTCCTCGGCCGCATCCGCACCGCCACCGACATCCAGGCCGCCGGCGAGGCCGATTTCGTCGTGGAAGCCGCCACGGAGGAAGAGTCCGTCAAATTCAAGATCTTTTCAGACCTGGATGCGGCGTGTCCCGCCCACGCCGTCCTTTCCACCAATACCTCGTCGATTCCCATCGGCCGCATCGCCGCAAAGACCCGAAGGCCCGACAAGGTCATCGGGATGCATTTCATGAATCCGGTCCCCCTCATGAAACTGGTGGAGATCATCCCGGCTCTGACGACATCGGAAGAGACCCTGAAAACGACCTGGGAACTGGCGGTCAAATTCGGGAAAACGCCCGCCAAATCCGAGGATTACGCCGGATTCATCGCCAACCGGATCCTGATGCCCATGATCAACGAGGCGGTTTTCTGCCTGTATCACGGGGTGGGGACCCGGGAGGATATCGACACCGTGATGAAGCTGGGGATGAATCATCCCATGGGGCCGCTGGCCCTGGCCGATCTGATCGGGCTGGACACGTGCCTGGCCATCATGGAGACCCTTTACGCGGGATTCAAAGATTCCAAATACCGGCCGTGCCCGTTGCTGCGCAAGTACGTGGAGGCCGGGTGGCTGGGAAGAAAAAGCGGCAGGGGCTTTTACGAATACGCGTGATTCGAAAATGCGTTGCCCCTGCAGTCAAACCCGTTAAAGCGGAATAAGGAGGAGGGATGCCCAGGAAAAAAACCGACGCGTCGGCCGGTATCGGGGAAAAGATCAAGGCGATCCGCTCGAAAAAAAAGATGTCCTATGATCGGATGGCGAACGAAACCGGTTTTTCCGTTGATTATCTCAAAAAGGTGGAATCGGGCAAGGTCACGCCGCCGGTGGGGACCCTGTTGAGCATCGCCCGGGCACTGGAAGTCGATTCCGGATTTTTGTTGAGACAACAGGAATCGACCCTGAAAAAACGGATCAAGGCCTACACCACCCGCACGGAAAACTACGCCTACACCACCCTGACCCCGGGGGCCGAGAACAAGCATCTCAAGGCCTTTCGGGTCGTCATCGAACCCATGCAGTCCCATAAAGGCGTGGGGTATCAGCATGAAGGAGAAGAATTTACCTATGTTTTATCCGGGAAGGTGGAAATCACCGTGGGGGAGCACGTGAATATCCTGGAAAGGGATGATTCGCTTCACTTCAATTCCGGCATCCGCCACCATTTGAGGAACATCGGTGAAGAACAGGCGGAACTGATCGTGGTGGTGTATAACCCGTAAGGGGTTTCACGGGCTGGGTTCCGGACGGGACAGCGGTCCACCGGGGTGACGGCAAACGCAAAGGAAGGCGAGATGGTATTCAAACTGACCGACGAACAGATCATGATCCATTCCATGGTAAGGGATTTTTCCCGGGAGGTGATCTTCCCCACCGCCATGGAGCGGGACAAGACCCGGGAATTTCCGGCGGACAACCTGAAACGGCTGGCCGAGCTGGGACTCATGGGGATGATGGTTCCCCCGGAGTACGACGGTTCCGGGGCCGATGCCGTGGCCTATGTATTGGCCCTTTCCGAAGTGGCCTACGCCTGTGCGGCCACGGCGGTGGTGATGTCGGTACACAACTCCATCGTATGCGAAAGCATCCTCCACTACGGCACCGAGACCCAGAAAGAGAAATACCTCAAGCCTCTGGCCCGGGGGGATTTCATCGGCGCCTTTGCCCTCACCGAACCCCTGGCCGGTTCGGACCCGTCGCGACAATTGACGTCGGCCAAAAAAGACGGGGATCATTACGTCCTCAACGGAACCAAACGGTTCATCACCACGGGGAAAAACGCCGACGTGGTTATTGTCACGGCCAAGACCGATCCGTCCGGGCGGCACAGGGGGATCAGCGCCTTTATCGTGGAGAAGGGGACCCCGGGGTTTTCTTCGGGACCCCTGGAAGAAAAAATGGGACTTTGCGCGTCGGACACCACGGATCTCGTCTTCGAGGACTGCCGCATCCCGGCGGAGGACCGGCTGGGGGAGGAAGGGATGGGGTTCACCGTTGCCATGACGGCCCTGGATTCGGGCAGAATCGGCATCGCGGCCCAATCGGTTGGGGTGGCCCAGGCGGCCCTTGACGCTTCGGTGAAGTATGCCAAGGAACGGGAGCAGTTCGGCCAGCCCATTTCCAAGTTCCAGGGGATCCGGTGGATGATCGCCGACATGGCGACGGAAATCGAAGCCGCCCGCCAATTAATGCTTTCCGCCGCCGCCATGAAGGACCGGAAGGAAAACTTCACGGCCCAGGCGTCCATGGCCAAACTCTTCGCTTCGGAGATGGTGAACCGGGTGACGGGCAAGGCCCTTCAGATTCACGGGGGGTACGGGTTCATCAAGGAATATCCGGTGGAACGCTTCTACCGGGACGCCCGGGTATTTACCATCTACGAGGGGACGTCCGAAATCCAGCGTGTCGTCATTTCCAACCACATCCTGCAGGATAAGCGCGTGCTTTAGATGAGACCTTTGCAAAACGCCCCTTTTTGCCCAATTTCTGCGTCAGGCTCAAATTTTAATCCTCGAAATACTCCGTGTATTCCTGTGGTTAAAATTTTCGCCTTCCTTGAACTTGAACAAAAATGAACTTTTTTCAAAGGTCTCTAGATGCACGGTATGTGCGGCGGATACGCCATCCCGCCGTCAACCGCGGCGCCGAATATTCAGATGGCCTTTTCCTCGCTTTTTTTCAGGCCCGGATAGATGTTTTCCACGCATTCGGGGCAAAGGCTGTGGCTGAATTCGGCGTCCGAGTGCTCCCGGATGTAATTTTCGATCTGATTCCAGTATCCCTGGTCGTCCCGGATTTTTTTGCAGGAGGCACAGATCGGAAGCATCCCGGACAGTTTTTTCACCTTGGCCAGGGCGTCCTTGAGTTCCAAAATGAGGTTTTCCTTTTCCGCCTCGGCCTGCTGCCGCCGGGAAAGTTCTTTTTTCAAGCGGTCATGAGCCTGTTTGATGGATAAGGCGGAACGTATCCGGGCGAAAAATTCGGTGGTATTGATGGGTTTGGTGATGAAATCCGTGGCGCCCGCCTGAAAGCTCCTTTCAATGGCTTCGTTGGCTTCCGCCGCCCCGCCGGTGACCACGAGGATGGGGATATCCTTTGTGGATGCCTTTTCCCGGATACGCCGGGAAAACTCATATCCGTCCATATCCGGCATGATGATATCCAGAAGGATCAGATCCGGAGGGGCGTTTTCCACCGCTTTGAATCCCTCCGCGGCGTTGGCGCAGGTCCGGATGTTCCGGTATCCTCCCTGACCCAGGAGCTTTTCGATGAACCGGAGGCTCACCGGGTCATCGTCGATGGCCAAGATGGTCATTTGCACATTTGCATCCATGATGGGGCTGAACTCCTTTGCCGATCCGGGCGGTTGCCGCTTACTGAAAAAACTTGGAAGCCAGCTCGATGTCCTCCGGACAGAAAACGAACAGGCATTTTTCCTCCGGGGAGGAGACGGATCCGTAAACGTAATTGATGTTGATGCCCTCCTCACCGAACTTGGAAGCCACTTCGGCCAGTGCGCCGGGGCGGTTGTCCAACTCCACGGCGATCACCGGCATGATGTCAAATATATATTCGTTTTTGGAAAGCAGGTCAATGGCCTTGTCGGTCTGGTCCACCAGAAGCCGGATCAGGGCGAACTCGGCCGAATCCTTTCGCATGGAATTGTAACTGGCCACCGAGGCGATCCGTTTGAGGGATTTCCCTCGGGCTTTGAACAGTTCCCGTACATAGGCGGACGCATCCTGGATGGTGAGCGCATCGATGTTGATCTTTTCCCCGGCGAAAAGGGAAGCGAGTTTTCCCAGTTCTCCGGGTGCATTCTTTAAAAAAAGGGAAATCTCCGTCCGGACCATTTCCTTTCAGCTCCTTTCGTTTTTGCGTTTCAGCCGGACCACGCGATGGGCCGTGGTATCCCCGATCGCCGGGATCGTCACGGCCAGGGGTTCCGACAGGATGCCGTCCTCGGCCAGTTCCCGGGTTTTTTCATCGATGAGGACCATGCGGCTGGCGGCTTGTTTTTCCAGCTTGGAGGCCAGATTCACCGCGTTTCCGAGGTAGGTGAATTCGGTCTTGATGTAGTTCCCCAGCAACATGGCATATATTTCGCCCGTGCTGATGCCGATGCGCACGTCGATGTTTTGTTTGCTCTCGAAATGTTTTTTCAACTTGTAGTTTTTGTGCTTGAGTGCCCGGAGGATATCAAGTCCGCATTTCACCGTATTCAACGCCACGGACGACCGAAGCGCCTCGCCGTGCTCGAAGATGGCCATGACGCCGTCTCCGAGAAACTTATCGATGTACCCCCCGTAAAGATACACGATGAGGCATATCCGGTCGATCAGCTCGTCCACCATTTTTACCGTCAGGTCTTCGTCGGAGCGCATCATGATGGTGGAAAAATCCACGATATCCAAAAAGAGCGTGGAGGCGGGGATTTTCAACTTTGTACGCGTTTCTTTGAAGGGATTGATGCTCCGTTCCACCCGGTTTCGAACGAATTCGGCATCCTGGTAGACGAGGTCCGAGGTCAAAAGGGCTTCGGCCCGATGGCGGTCGATCTTCCGCGCGGCATTAAAGGCGCGGACAATGGCGCTTTTGGTTCCATGCACCATGCCCAATCGGGCGGATTTTCTGAAACAGGCCATCGCGGCGTCTTCTTCATTCATTTCATACCGGCAGATCCCGATGGCGTAATAAACATCCGCCATGATCCGATCGGACCCCATGCCGTGTGCGCCCGCCAGCGCCAAAAGCGCGTCTCCTTTGGTCCGGGCCCGTTCAAACTGAAAGATCTTATGAAAGGCGTTCATGGCGACCAACCCGGCAAGGATGGATTCCGAAGGCATTCCGTTCGATGCAAATATCGGCTCCAGGGACCCGGCGATCCGAAGGGCTTCATCCACGGCGTTTGTTTCGCATAAATATTCGGCCAGCTCCAGCCGGGCAGCGGCCTGTCCGATATCGTGGTGGAATCGGGAAAAAAGTGCCAGGGCCTCCTCGATGTCGGTGCGGTTTACGGTGGCGATGAGCCCGATCTTTCGATGGACGCTTGCCCCGTTGACAAGGGCGAATCCATAGGCCAGCGCCCGTGATCTTTCCTCCGGTTGCTCCTGATATCGATTCTCAGAGATCGCCTTTTCTTTCAATACATATTGTTGCGCCAGATCGTTTCGATTCAAAAGGAGGTTGACGCTTCCCAAAAGGGAGTAGACCTCCCCCGTAAAACCGGATAACGCGGGGTCGGCCATGGCCAGGGCCAAGGCCTCCTGGAGATAGGTGTCGGCGTCCATGTAATTGCACCGGGCCCGGTGGACATAACCCAGGGAGATGAGAATGCGCAGCTTCCAGGGCTGCAGAAGGGGATCCGGGGCATCCTCGAGGACGTGCAGCGCCTCATCCAGGAGCTGCTCGGCTCTGGGGAAAAAGTATGCTTTTTGTAAAAAGAGGTTTTTATGCCACCGGATGACGGCGTCCGATTCCGGCACGTCGGTGAATGCGCGGGTTTTATCTTCGAATCGATTCAGGGCGGCAAGGATTTCTTCCTTGGATCCCGTGAGATCCTCGGAGGAAAAAGCCTCTTCAATGATCCGAATCCGGTTTTCAAGACTTGATGCAGCGGGCATGCATTGCCTCCCCGATTCCCGGCGACGGCGCAAATGGACGCGGGCGGCACATGGGGGATTTATTGGGGACCGCCGTACAATTCTTTGGTCCGGGCGCGATCCGGAGAGCCGTCCGCTTTTTCCGGAATTTCGGAAATGAATTGTACGTATTGGGGTTTTTTAAAACTGGCGATGCGCTCTCCCACGAACCGGATGAGGGCCTTTGGATCCGGTTCGGCCCCGGCTTTGAGCCGGCAGACGGCCTTGATCCCCTCTTTCCATTTGGGGTCCGGTACGCCGAAGACCACGGCGGCTTCCACATCGGGATGCTCGAGAATCGCCTTTTCCACCTCGGCCGGGTATACATTTTCTCCGCCGGGCTTGATCAGTTCCTTTTCGGCTTTTCGGCCCGCGTAAAAAAGAAAACCGTCCTCGTCGAAGCGGCCCAGATCCCCGGTATGATGCCATCCCCCCCGAAACGTGTGCGCCGTATCTTCTTCAAGACCCCAGTATCCTTTAAATACCATGGGGCCTTTCATGACGATTTCCCCCACCCGGCCCGCCGGCACCGGACGGTCGTCATCGTCCACGAGGCGGACGTCCGACAGGGGGATGATCTTCCCGGCCGAGCCGGGCCGGTCATTCCAGCGCCCCAGGGTGGCCAGGCACGATGTTTCGGTTTGCCCGTACATGCAATAAAAGGTCCCCCCCGTGGTTTCTTGAAAAGCCCGGATGGTTTCGGGGACGCCCAGTCCAAGAACGGCCCGGACGGTCCGGATCTCTTTTTTCGTTTTGCGGGCGGCTTCCAAAATGGAAGAAAGGATGGGCGGGAACTCGAAAAAGACCGTGACGCCCTTTTCCTCGATCAAAAAGACCGCTTTTTCGGCTTCGAATTTGCTCATGTTGACGTTCAAGGCGCCGGCGTGGAACGTATTGGTGGCCATGAACAATCCCCCCACATGGAACAAAGGGAGAAGATTCAGGTGCACATCGGAAAAAGACAGCCCGAAACAAAGATTCAGATGGATGTCGGCGCAAAGGACGTTTTCGTGGCTTAAAAGTGCACCCCGGGGTCTTCCGGCCACGGCCGCGGTGTGAATGATCACGAACCCGTCATCGGAAGCCACATTCGTATCCGTAAAATCCGACGGGTCGGTCATCAAAGCGTTGAAATCGGGAAAAGCCCCGCCGGGCCGCAGATTATAAACGGCGCCGATGGAAGGGAACCGGTCCGGATGTTCCCGGAAGGGCCCCTCGAACTCGGGGTCCACGAAAAGGATTTTCGGCGTGCCGTCGTTGAGGTTAAAGGCCGCTTCCTCGGGACTCAGACGCCAGTTGATGGGAAGCACGACGGCACCCATGGCGGCCGCGGCGCCGTAAATGAGGAAATATTCAAGACTGTTTTTTCCGTAAACGCCGATCCGATCTTTTTTTTCAAGTCCGACTGTTTTCAACTCCGCGGCCAGGCGGTCCACCTGTTCCTTGATTTCCCGGAACGTCAGCGTCCGCCCATCGTCGGCTTCGTACCAGGCCGGTCGATTCCCGAAGGCGGTGGCGTTTCGATTGATGATGTCGTAAAAGGTGAGATCGTGTATGCCCATGATGGTTTCTCATCGAAAAAAGAGATTGTGAATGAAAAATCTTTTCACGAAACCGGATCGCATCCGATGCGATTCCGCTCCCGGAATCGGGAACGACCCAACCCCGGGAGCGGGCGATACATTATCGGACCGTCGGGTTCCGATTAAGGGAACGCGGCGTTGAAGGAAACACTTCTCATGACACCGTCCGCCTTAAAGATCGCGGACCCGCCCCGCACATGCACCGGGAAGGAAAAATCCGGAACCTGCGTCCACCATTTTTCGAGCATGTCCCATACGGATTTTCCCGATTCTTTCAACTTGAGACCGCCGGTGACCAAAAGGCTTAACTGGGTCTGGCTCGCATCCTGGATGGAGTGCAAGCGGATTTGGTTGGTCTTTCCGGCCGGGATCCACATCGCTTCATTGGAGAGCACGGTGTTGATATCGAAGTCTTCGAATCCCACCGTGAACTGAAATTTTTCCATCATCACCGGGAAATCGTTGGGGTTTGTAATTTCGAAGATAAACGCCAGATCCAGGGGCGCGCCGTAATTTCCGGCTTTCCCCTTGGCCGGTTCGATTTTTTTGGTGAAAAACCACCAGCCCCAATAGGTTTGTACCTCCACATGGCTCAAGGTCACTGTGGGGGCGCTGAAATTTTTCTCGGTGGGTTTGGCCGTCATGCCGGCGCACCCCGCCATGAACACGACGACGGCCAACATGCTGATAACCGCCAGAACCGTTGATTTTTTCTGCATACTCATCCTCCCTGTTTGTCGTCACGGATTAAGTCAGCCACCGCTTTCTCCGTTTGTAGTGCTTGATATTACGGAAGCTTTTTCTCCCCCCGAAATCGGTCATGCCCAGGTAGAAGTCCTTGATGTCGGGATTCTCCCGGAGTCTTTCGGCGGAATCGTTCATGACGATGCGCCCGTTTTCCAGCACATAGGCATAGGGCGCCACATTGAGCGCCAGCTTGGCGTTTTGTTCCACAAGGAGGATGGAGATTTTCTCCTCCTGGTGGAGCCGGGTGATGATGTTGAAGATCTCATGGATCAGAAGGGGTGCCAATCCCATGGACGGCTCATCCAGGAGAATCAACTCGGGTTGGGTCATGAGGGCCCGTCCCACAACGGTCATTTGTTGCTCTCCTCCGCTGATGAACCCGGCCGTTTCATACCGCTTTTCCCGAAGCCTGGGGAAATAGTGATACACCATTTCCAGGCCTTCCTTCACGGACCGGCCGTATTTTCGCATGTGGGCGCCCACCTTGAGGTTTTGTTCCACCGTGAGATGCTCGAAAACCCGGCGGCCTTCAATGACCTGAACGATCCCCGTTTTGGCGATTTTTTCAGGCGGCATCCGGTCGATCCGTTTCCCCTCGAACTCGATGGAACCGTCGGTGACCTGTCCGTCCTCGTGCTTCAAAAGACCGGACACGGCTTTTAAAATGGTGCTCTTGCCGGCGCCGTTGGC
>CAZQUR010000104.1:0-9097 GCA_964596535.1 uncultured Desulfobacteraceae bacterium | reverse complement strand
TTGGATCCTTTACGATGCGGATCCGGTGCCGCCGCTTTATCGTATGAGACCGACAAGCGGACATCCCGGCATCCGGAGGCCTTCGGGAAGGGGGTCCCGGAAGGATGTATGGCCGCGGAAGCCGGAAAAAACGCGGTTCCGGCCGGAGTCATGATCGTCCGGGTTCCCACGGCCCTTCTTTCCGTGAGTATCATGGTGATTTCCTTGAGCGGCACTTATGCCGTCAATACCCGGAAAAAACGCCTTGTCTGTAACCTTTAAACTTAGTATTAACGAGCGGGCGGTGGCAAGGGAAAAAAGCGGCGGTTTAAAGACCCTTTCCTTTATAAAGGCGGTAAAAAAAACGGGGCGGCGGTGTGCCTCCCCGTTCCTTACTTAAGGGCCTGTTGAGCGCTATTTCTTTTTCTTTGCGGCGGTTGGTTTTTTTGTTGCTGTGGTTTTCTTTGCGGCTGTGGTCTTTTTTCCCGCGGCGGGTTTTTTAGCAGCCGTGGTTTTTTTAGCGGTCGTGGTTTTTTTTGCTGTTGCCATGGCATCCTCCATAATGGGTTAACGGATGGAACTTTACGACCGTGCCCTTAAGTAAAGAAGTGTGCACCTTCTAGGCGCTATTTTGTGGTTGACCGGCTGTTAATATACAATATCCGGTATGTCAAGGTTTTTTTTAAAAATGTTTCTCCCTGCTTTTTACGATTTTGTCAAGTTGACGATATAAAAGATTCGGCCTCGAACTCCCCCCCCCGACGAACCGGGGGGGATTCGCCCGCCGTTGCGGTTCAAGGATGAATCGCGTCGGTGTTCATGTTTTTATAGAGGGATGAGGATGCGGCTGGCGGTTTTTCTTTCGATCTTTTTGTCCGTGTACGGACTCCTTCACGCCTATGCGTTTTTAAAGATGAAAAAGGCTTTGGAACCGGGCCGAAAAACGGGCCTCGGGCTTGTCGGTTTTATGGTTTTCATGGTCTTTTGTCCCATCCTTATCCGATGGTCCGAAGGATGGGCGCCGGAGGCATTCTCCAGGGGCCTGGCATATGCGGGTTATACCTGGATGGGACTGTTGTTTATTTTCGTCTGCATTCACGCGGCCTGGGACGGGGTTGGATTCTTTGCGGGCCGTTTTATTTTTCGAAAGGGCACCCGAAACAAAGGCGTTTCTTTCCGCCGCCGGGTGCTTTGGGTCTGCACCGCGGCGTCGGTCCTTGCGGCCCTTTATGGATATTTTGACGCCCTTCGTATCCGCACGGAATATGTCACTCTTCACACCCGAAAACTTTCCCCTTCGGCGGGAAAGATTCGCATCGTTCAGATTTCCGATGTGCACCTGGGGCTTGTGGTCCGGCATTTCCGGTTGCGGAAAATTCTGCAAAAAGCCGCCGCGGCAAAACCCGACATCCTGGTTTCCACCGGGGATCTGGTGGACGGCCAGATTGATGACATCTCCGGAATGGCCGCTGACTTTCGCGCCGTCCACACCCCATACGGAAAGATTGCGGTCACCGGAAACCACGAGTATTACGCCGGGATCCACCGCGCGGCGGCGTTTATTCAACACGCCGGTTTCTCCCTTTTAAGAGGAGAGACCCGGGAGGTGGGTGGGGTTCTCCGGGTGGTGGGCGTGGAAGATCCGACGGCCCAACGATATCCCGGATCGAAGGGGCCTTCGGAGGACGCCCTTTTGCCCGCATCCCCGGCGGGTTCTTTTGTATTACTGTTGAAGCATCGTCCCGTATTGGATCCAAAGAGCCGGGGGCGCTTTGATCTCCAGCTTTCGGGCCATGCCCACAAGGGACAGATTTTCCCCTTTTCCCTGATCATCAAGGCCCTGTATCCCATTGATGCCGGGCTGCTCCCTCTTGCCGGCGGCGGTCATCTTTACGTGAGCCGGGGTTCCGGGACCTGGGGGCCGCCCATACGGCTATTTGCTCCCCCGGAGGTGACGGTGATCGACCTGGTTCCGGAAGAAAAAAAGGACGTTGAACCCCAATGAATATGCATCTGCACCCATACCCTGAAACAGGAAACCGGCATCCGGAGAAACGGCCATGATCGCCGTGGATCAGTTGACCAAAAGCTACGGGTCCCGGATTTTGTTTGACCGCATCAGCTTCAAGATCAATCCCAAGGAACGCGTGGGGTTGGTGGGAAGAAACGGACACGGAAAAACCACCTTGTTGAAGATCCTCCTCGGGGAGGAAGACTACGACTCCGGGGCCCTTTCGATCCCCAAAAATTACCGCCTCGGTTATTTGGCACAGCACCTGACGTTTACCGAAAAAACAGTCTTGGAAGAGGGGATGCGGGGGCTTCCGGCCGTCGAAAAAGGTCACCACTGGAAAGTGGAAAAGATCCTGGCGGGCCTGGGCTTTTCCCAAAGCCAGATGCGGGGCCGTCCGGAGACCCTTTCCGGGGGGTTCCAGGTGCGCTTGAACCTGGCCAAAACCCTGGTTTCGGAGCCCGACCTCCTCCTTTTGGACGAGCCCACCAACTACCTGGATATCACCTCCATTCGATGGGTCGAGCGGTATTTGTCGGGATGGTCCCGGGAGCTCGTTCTCATCACCCATGACCGTTCTTTCATGGACAGCGTGGTGACCCATACCATGGGCATCCATCGGAAAAAGGTAAAAAAGATCACCGGGAACACGGAAAAATACTACACCCAGATCGCGCAGGAAGAAGAAATCTACGAGAAGACGCGCTTAAAGGACGAACGGAAAAGACAGGAGATCGAACAGTTCATCACTCGTTTTCGCGCCAAGGCCCGCCTTGCCGGCCTGGTCCAAAGCCGGATCAAGACAATGGCGAAAAAACAAAAGGCGGAGAAACTGGAGAAAATCCGCGACCTGGAAATCCGTTTCAGCTATCGGCCGTTCGAGGGGAAGCAACTGTTGAGCGTCGACGGCCTGTCCTTTGCCTATCCGCGTCATGAACCCTTGTTTTCCGACCTTCGATTGACCGTTCATTCCACGGATCGGATCGGGGTGGTGGGCCCCAACGGAAAGGGCAAAACCACTCTCCTGAACGTGCTGGCGGGATCCCTGGCGCCGGGGGCCGGGAGTATCGGATATCATCCGGATACCCTCGTGGGATTCTACGAGCAAACCCACGTCCATCGCCTGAGGGATTCGTTTACGGTGGTCCAGGAGATCCAGTCGAGCCTTGCCGATGGGGATTATGCCACGGCCCGAAACATCTGCGGGACCATGCTCTTTGAAGGCGATGATGCCTTGAAGAGAATCACGGTGTTGTCCGGCGGTGAAAAGGCCCGGGTCCTTTTGGGGAAAGTCATTGCCACACCCGTGAATCTGCTCCTTTTGGATGAACCCACCAACCACCTCGACATGGAGTCCGCCGATGCCCTGTTGGCGGCCCTCGATGCCTTTGAAGGTGCGGTGATCCTGGTGACCCACAATGAAATGTATCTGCATGCATTGGCAAACCGCCTCATCGTTTTTCAAAGGGATCGCGTGGAAATCTTCGAAGGCGGCTATCCGGATTTTCTGGATGCCGGAGGATGGGAAGACGACGCTGCCGAAGCCTCCGCCGCTTCGGATGCCGATCCCGCCCCTGGGCAGGATCCCGCCGAAGAACGGAAGAACAAAAAAGCCCTGCGAAAAGAACGATCCGAAATCATCAAAGAACGCTCGCGGCACCTCAACCCCTTGTTGCACACCATCGCCGGCGTGGAACGCCGCATCGAGACCCTCGAACGGGAATTGGAAAACATCCAGGCTGATCTCATCCGCGCCTCTGAAGAAAAAGACGGGATGCGCATCGCGGCTCGATCCATCGAGGTCAACCGGTATCGTCAGGAAATCGATAACCAGTTCGATGTCCTGGAAAGGCTGTACCTTGAAAAGGAAGTCCTTGAGAAAAGATACGCCTTGCAACCGGAATCCGCAGAGGATCCGTAAAAGAAACGCCGATCTTTTTACGAAGCCATCATACTTCGATTTTAAACTTGCGTCCGATTCCCATCTCATTTATCTAATATACGCCAGGACAACGAAAAACCGCGGTCTGCACCATTGGCCGTGCGGCAGTTCACCATAAATCTGCGGACCCGCCGCCGGGAGGTTGTCGATGAGGATGATCCGCCTTTTTCATGCCGCCGTTTACGCCTGCCTTTTGGTCCTTTTCGTTGTCTGCACGACATCCGCCTCGGAGCCGCCGGAACACTCGAATGTTCGGAAAATACTGCGTTACGGGGCGCATGTGAGCCGAATCGGGTCATTTGACCCGCACTTGGCATCCGCCTCTTCGGATCGTGCGATTGCCGATATGCTCTTCAACGGACTCCTTCGCTACCGCCCCGGCATGGCTCCGGAGATCGAACCCGACCTGGCGGTCACCATGCCGGACATGCGAATGATCAACGGGAAGCAGGTCTGGACGTTCAATCTGAAAAAAGGTGTCCTGTTTCACCCGGGAACGGACACGGATCCATATCCCTTAACAGCGGATGATGTGATATTTTCTTTCAAGAAGGCATCGAATCCCGCGTTTTCCGCATATGCGAGCGAATATGCCGGCATGACCTTTGAAAGGGCCGGTGACCACACCGTGCGCATCGTCTTGGAAAAACCGTTGTCTTCCATTCTTTTTTTTCCCAAGGTGGCCAACTATTCGGGCGGGTTCATCGTCAGCAAGCGCGCCATCGAGTCCAAAGGATACGGCCGTTTCAGGGCGCATCCCGCCGGAACCGGTCCCTTTGCGTTCAAAGGGTATATTCCCGGCGAGAAAGTGATCCTTTCGGCCCATGACCTTTATTTTCGGGGAAAACCGCGTCTTTCGGGCGTCGAAGTTGCACTGATACCCGAAACCGAGAAACGGGAGGCATCGCTCCGGGCGGGATTACTCGATGTCGTGGTGGGATCCGGAAATCCCGACTGGCTGGAGCGGATCGGAAACGACTCTGGAGTGGTGCTGGATCTGCACGGGGTGGGGGAGGTCATGACGGTCCATTTGAATACCACAAAAAAACCCCTGAATGACCATCGCATCCGAAAAGCGATATTATACGCCCTGGACAGGGAGGCCTTTATACGGGCGTCGGGAAAACTCGTGACGGAAGGCGTTTATTCCCCGGTGCCCCCGCAACTCATGCCCGGCGGCGTCAGCGATCAAGAGGTTAAAACACTGGGTCTGGACTATGCGGTGGATATCCCTAAGGCCAGGCGCATGTTGGCCGAAGCCGGTTTCCCCGACGGGTTTTCCTTGAAAGCCATTTGCTCGGAAAAACGGAGCTACCGTTTCGTTTACGGTCTTCTCGCCAGCCAGTTGGAGGAAATCGGCGTGCATTGCCGGGTTGAAGTCGTTCCCCATGCTGAAATGCACCGGCGGATCCGGGCCGACGAATCGGACATCGTGGTTTACGGCGCGTTCCGCCCCAACGCCGATGCGTATCTAACACAGTTTTTCCACTCGGACTCCATCGTGGTGTCGGGTCGGACCCCGGACGCCAACTTCTCCCATTACGCCGGCGCCGATGCGCTCATTGAGGCCGCCCGGGCCGAGATCGACCCGGAATCACAGATCCGGCTATGGGTCCATGCCCAGATCAAAATTCTCAGCGATGCGGTGGCCTACCCCCTTTTTTCTTTAATTCAATGTCAATTGCGGGGCCACCATGTAGATTATGGACACCCCTTGAAATCGAGTATGGCGCTGTACCCCCAATTTACGGAAGCCACCCGAATTCTGGAGTAGGGGGCCGTTGTCCACACCGGTTCCCAATCGGCCGGGAACCGCTGGGTTCAAGGACTTAACCGTGGCAGAAGAAAAATAAGGCGTGTCGATGCCCGTATACCTCAGGATACTGCTTTCCATACTTCCCATTTTGGCCGTTTCCTTTATCGGGGCTATGGGAACGACCTATTATTTTTTCCGGAATTCGCTCGAAGATCTGGCGGTCAACTGGCTTGAGATCCGCCTTAATGAAGCGTTCCAGATCGCGGTGGCGCAGGAAGAGATGCTCAAAACATACCAGCTGGAGCAATTCGCTGCAAGTATCCTCAAGGCGCAGATGGATGCGGGGGAGATGATCGCATCCGTAAACGTGGGAGAAAACGGGTATGCCTTTGCCGTCAGCAGCCGGGGAGTGATCGAGGCGCATCCGGATTCCGAACAGGTCCGAAAACGAATCGAAAATGCCCGATGGTTCGGAACCATGCGGGGCACGGAAAAAGGACGGTTGACCTTCTCAGGAAAAGGCGGGCGCCATTTCGCCGTGTACAGGCGTTTCCCGCCGTGGGAGTGGTACATTCTGGTGGCAGCCCCCGAAAAAGAACTGCTCGGCGCCCTCCACCGGACCCTTCCCTACGTTTTTTTCATTTCCGTCTTCGGAGGAACGGGCCTGGTCATCACACTCATGTTCGTTTCCCGGCGGATCAGCCATCCCCTCCGGCAACTGGCAAAAGCCGCAGAGCGCATTGGAAAGGGCGATCTGAGCGCCCGGATTTCCATCCAGCGCTCGGATGAACTGGGAAAGCTGGTGATCGTATTCAATCAAATGGCCCAGCGCCTGTCGGGAACCCTCGACGCCCTGAAGAACAGCGAAAAACACTTTCGTCTGCTCATTGAAAACGCCAGCGATATCATCCTCCTGTTGGATGACAGGGGAACATTGCGCTACGCCAGTCCGTCGGTGCAACGGGTTTTGGGGCATTCCCCCGATGCGATCATCGGCGGATCCGTGTTCGACCATGTGCATCCCGAGGACCTCGATTCGGTGCGCCGGGCTTTCGACGCCCGCCTGGAGCGCCCGGGTATGACCGCACCGATCACCTGCCGGCTTGTAAGAAAAAACGGCGAGGGGCGGTACGTAGAAGCCATTGCCAACAACATGCTAAAGGATCCGGCCGTTGCCGGGATCATTATCAATGCCCGGGATATCACGGAAAAAAAGGAAATGGAGGGCTTGCAACAGGCAAAAATGGCCGCAGAGGCCGCCAATCGCGCCAAAAGCGAATTTTTGGCCAACATGAGCCATGAGATCCGAACCCCCATGAACGCCATCGTGGGGTTGATTCATTTGATGCTGAAAACGGATCTGACCCAGAAACAAAGGGACTATTTAACCGCCATGCACCGGTCGGCAAAGATCCTTTTGGGGATCATCAACGATATTCTGGATTTTTCCAAAATAGAGGAGGGAAAATTGCATTTGGAAGAAACGGAATTCGACCCGGCAGCATTGACGGATCATGTGGTGGGCATGTTTTCAGGACCCGTGTCGGAAAAGGGATTGGAGCTGATGACCTTTTTCTCCCCCGATATTCCCAGGATGGTCATCGGAGACCCCTTACGCCTGGAACAGGTCCTGATCAACCTTCTCGGCAACGCCGTGAAATTCACGGAAGCCGGAGAGATCCTCCTTCGGACTTCCGTCCAGGAGTGCCGGGATGACACGATCCGCCTGCGTTTTTCCGTTCGGGACACAGGGATCGGCATCGCCGAAGAAGACCTCTCGCATTTGTTTTCGCCCTTTACCCAGGCCGATGCCTCCTTCACGCGGAAATACGGCGGTACCGGCCTGGGACTGGCCATCTCCAGACGCATCGTCGACATGATGGGAGGCGATATCCGGGCCGAGAGCCGCCAGGGTGTCGGTTCCGAATTTGTCTTTACCGTGGCCCTCAAAGCCTGCCCGGAACCGCCTGCCCGGATTCCGCACCCGGACGGGCCGTGGACGGGGAAAACCGCCCTGGTCCTCCACGGAAACGATGCCTTCCAGGAGATGATGGACCGGTTTCTATCGCGCTATCATATCCGGATGCGTTCGGCCCGCACCCTGCGTGACGCCATCGCCCTCTTGAAGGCCCCGGATACCGGAAAAAATCCCATCCGTATGGTTTTCATCAACGTGACCCTGGCGGATGCGATGGGGATTGAGGCGGCCAAAAAGATCAAATCGGCGGGATATGTAAATGAAATGGCAACGGTCCTGATGCTTCCCTCCGGCATCCAGGGCGCCGTGAATGCGGCGGACGCCTATGCCGTGGACGCCCACCTGGAAAAGCCGGTGCGGTGCCGGAACCTCGGAGATTTACTGTGCAGGCTTTTCCAGATGCCGGGAACACCTCCGAAAGCGGGGGCACCGGATCGGACCCGCCCGCTTCATTCCCTGAAAAGCCTTCGTCTCTTGCTGGTGGAAGACAATCTCATCAACCGGGAAGTGCAACGGGAGATCCTGATGGATGCGGGAATCCGGGTGGATGTGGCCAAAAATGGTGAAGCGGCCGTTTCCGCCGTCCGGCAAATGCCGTACGATCTGGTGCTGATGGATGTCCAGATGCCGATCATGGATGGTATCCAGGCCGCCGAAAAAATACGGGAATTGCCGAACTGTTCGTATCTTCCCATCATCGCCATGACGGCCCATACGTTTGCGGGAGAACGGGAACGGTGTATGGCGGCGGGAATGAACGATTATTTGGCAAAACCTGTGGATCCGGATATCCTGTTTCGCACCATCGCCCGGTGGACCCAAAGATCCTTGAGCAAAGAGGCGATGAATTATCTCCCTGCCGTATCGGCGTTTTCGGAAAACCTTCCGGCGGCGGTGGATCTGCAGGAGGCGCTTTTCCGAATGAGCGGAAAACAGGACCTGATCGACAGGATGCTCAAGATGTTCGTCGAGTCATATCGTGATGCCGCGAAGGCCCTCAGGGAGATGTTCGCGGAAGAAAGGCATCAACAGGCCGCCAATCTATGTCATTCCATCAAAGGTGCCGCCGGAACCATTTCGGCCAAGAAAGTGCATGCCGCGGCCGCGGATCTGGAAAAGGCGGTCATCGGAAACGAAAAGACCGCCACGGAGCCCCTTTTAGGGCGGCTGGAACGGGAACTGGAACGGGTTGTCCGATTCATCGAAGAACGGTTCTCAAAAAAAACGCCCGGTACCCCAAGGGTTCGAAACTGAATCTCACTCCCGGTTAAAGCGGTGACCCAATGCGCCTTTTCAGAATAATGCAAACGCCTTCCATCGATCGCCGCCGCCTTTGCCCGTCACTCTTGATGAACTCGTAAAAAGTCGAAATTGGTATGGCAAAGTAAAAAGTTCCAGATGCAAGGCGCGCAAATTCTGAGGAATGAGGAG
>CAZQUR010000103.1:0-9190 GCA_964596535.1 uncultured Desulfobacteraceae bacterium | reverse complement strand
GGCGCGCAAATTCTGAGGAATGAGGCGTACTTACAGGTACGCCGCAATGACGAAGGATGCCGCGCAACGCTGCAGGTGGACTTTTTACGAAGCCATCAATTTTGAAATGACAAAAGATCAACAGGATCCGACAAAGGATCCGGAAAATAAAGACGAGGGGAGCGCTCTTTCCTCCAGGGTCCCGCCGGGCGCCTCCGAAGACGTCATCGTTTTGACCCGGACCCTGGAAGCGGCTTTGGAAAAGCATGGCGCCGTTTCCCGGGAGACACTGGAAGCGGCCCTGGAGCAGGTGGTCCGAAAAGTGTTTTCCAGAAAAATCGAAAAAATGCTCATGGAGATCATGGATCAGGCCGTGACCCGGGAGATGGATCGCATCCGGTCCCTGGTCCTTTCCGAAACGCCCCCCAAGGAAGAAAACCCTTAAACGCCCTGGATAGACCAAATCCCCGGGGAATCCATCAATGAAACGTTCCGAATGAACAGGAGTCTTCTTTCATGAGTGCCGATATGCTCGATAAAAGTTATGATCCGCATGCCGTGGAAAAACGCTGGTACGCGTTTTGGGAAGAACAGGGATTGTTCGAGGCCGAAGAAACATCCTCCGCCCCTTCCTATTCCATCGTCATTCCCCCGCCCAACGTCACCGGCGTGCTCCACATGGGGCATGCCCTGAACAATACGCTGCAGGATATCCTGTGCCGGTACCGCCGGTTGCGCGGAGACAACGTGCTCTGGATGCCCGGCACGGATCACGCGGGGATCGCCACCCAGAACGTGGTGGAGAAAAAACTCGCCGAACAGGGGATGGACCGCCACCGCCTGGGAAGAGAAAAGTTCATCGAGGCGGTGTGGGAATGGCGGGAAAAATACGGGGGCGCCATCATCCACCAGCTCAAGCGCCTGGGGGCGTCCTGCGACTGGAAGCGGGAGCGCTTCACCATGGACGAAGGACTCTCCCGGGCGGTGCGCAAGGTCTTTGTCACGCTATATCATGAAGGGCTCATCTATCGGGGGGATTACATCATCAATTGGTGTCCCCGGTGCCGCACGGCCCTGGCGGATCTGGAAGTGGAACACGAAGCCCATGATGGACATCTGTATCACATCCGGTATCCGGCCGAGACCGGACAAGGGGGACTGGTGATCGCCACGACACGGCCGGAGACGATGCTGGGGGATACGGCCGTGGCCGTCAACCCCGAGGACGAACGCTATCGGGATCTGCCGTTTACGGCCGTCGTCCTCCCCCTGGTCGGAAGGGTATTGCCCGTGATCAAAGAGAGTTACGTGGATCAATCCTTCGGAACCGGGGCATTGAAAATCACGCCGGCCCACGATCCCAACGACTTTGAAATCGGGCTTCGGCACCACCTGCCTTCCGTCAAGGTCATCGCGGACGACGGCACCATGAATTCCGAGGCGGGCCGGTTTGCCGGGATGGAACGCTTCGCCTGCCGGAAAGCCGTGGTGGAGGCCCTGAAAAAGGAGGGGTTCCTGAAAAAGGTGGCGCCTTACCAACACGCCATCGGCCATTGTTACCGGTGCCAAACCCTTGTGGAGCCCAATCTATCCCGGCAGTGGTTTGTCCGGACAAAGCCTTTGGCCGAAAAGGCCATCGAAGCGGTGGAAACCGGAAAGACCCGTATCATCCCGGAGGTCTGGACCAAGACCTATTACGACTGGATGCACAAAATCAGGGACTGGTGCATTTCCCGCCAGATCTGGTGGGGGCATCAGATTCCGGCCTGGACCTGCGCCGCCTGCGATACCGTCTCCGTGGCCGTGGACCCCCCCGATGGGTGCCCGGCCTGCGGATCGGATCAGATCGTCCAGGAAACCGATGTCCTGGATACATGGTTTTCTTCCGCCCTGTGGCCCTTTTCCACCATGGGATGGCCCGAAGAAACCCCGCTGTTGAAGACCTTTTATCCCACCTCCGTCCTTGTCACCGGATTTGACATTCTTTTCTTCTGGGTGGCGCGGATGATGATGATGGGGATCCATTTCATGAAGGACGTGCCGTTTCACGATGTTTATGTGCATGCCCTGGTGCGGGATGAGGCCGGGAAGAAGATGAGCAAATCTTCCGGGAACGTCATTGATCCCATCGAGATCATCGATAGATACGGCACCGACGCCTTTCGGTTCACCCTGGCGGCCTTTGCCGCCCAGGGAAGGGACGTCAAGATGTCCGAAAAGCGCGTGGAAGGATACCGGCATTTCATGAACAAACTCTGGAACGCCGCCCGTTTCTGCCGGATGCACCTTCAAAAGGAATCGGCGGTGCCGGATCCGGAATCCCTGGACCTTTACGACCGGTGGATTCTCTCCCGTAAAAATACGGTGGCAAAAGAAATAGCCGAGGCCCTGGAGTCCTATCGATACAATGACGCGGCAGGCATCCTTTACCAGTTTGCCTGGCATGAATTCTGTGACTGGTACATCGAAATCGTGAAACCCATCCTCTACGGCAAGACCCACGACAGCAAAAAGGAAAACACTTTGGCCGTCCTGGGCCGCGTGCTGCAGGATCTGTTGATCCTGCTGCATCCCTTTGCGCCGTTTATTTCGGAAGAAGTATGGCACAAACTCCCCGGGACCGACCATTCCATCATGACGGCCCGGTTCCCCGAGGACCCGTTTTCCGATCCCGTATCGGAAAGGCGGATGACGCGCCTCATGGAGATCGTTTCCGGGATCCGCAACGTGCGCGGGGAGATGGGACTTCCCCCTTCCGTGCCCCTGGACGTGGTGATCCTGGTCCAGGACGCCGATTTGAAGGAGTCTCTCATGGAACACGAGGAAATTCTCATCCACCTGGCCAAGCTGAAAGGGCTGTCTCTTCCCGCCGACGGCGCCAAACCCAAAAAAGCGGCCACCACGGTGGTGGACGGTGCCACGATCTACACCCTTCTCGAAGGCGTCGTGGATTTTTCCAAGGAGGAAAAGCGGCTGAAAAAGGAGATCGGAAAGCTTGCCGATGAATTGAACGCCGTTTCCTCCAAGCTCAACAACGAAGACTTTCTCAGGAAGGCGCCGTCCGACGTCGTGAAAAAAGCGGAGGCAAAGCGGGAGCTGTTGGCTTTCAGGCGGACGAAGCTCGAAACGAATCTGAAACGCCTCCAGGAGATGGGGCATTAAAATGGCCGATGCGCAACTGCGGCGGTTGCTCGAGCAGGCCCTGGAAGAAGACATCGGGCCGGGGGATGTCACCACGCTTCCCCTGGTCCCTTCCCACCGCAAGGGGCGCGCCAGGATTATCGCCAAGGAGCCGATGATTTTGGCCGGACTCGACGTGGTTCGAAAGGTCTTTTTGCTCCTGGATGCCCATCTGACGATTCTCGCCGCCTCCACGGAAGGGGAATCCATCGATGCGGGCGCCGTTGTTTTCGAGGCGGAGGGGAACCTGCGCGCCCTGCTCATGGGAGAGCGCACGGCGCTCAACTTCCTCCAGCGTTTGTGCGGCATCGCCACCCAAACGGCCGGGTATGTCAAGGCCGTGAAGGGAAAAAAAGCCGGGATTGTGGACACCCGCAAGACGACACCGGGATGGCGGTCCCTGGAAAAATACGCCGTCCGTATGGGCGGGGCCCAAAACCACCGCATGGGGCTTTATGACGGGGTCCTGATCAAGGACAACCATATCCAGGCGTGCGACGGGGTCCGGGAAGCCGTGACCCGGATGAAAGCCTGTGCGTGCCACCTGCACAAAATCGAAGTGGAAGCCGCCGATCTTCAGCAGGTTCGGGAAGCCCTTGAGGCCGGGGCCGACGTGATCATGCTCGACAACATGGACATGGACCAGATCAAAGCGGCTGTCGAATATATCCGGGGGCGTGCCCTGGTGGAGGTCTCCGGAAGGGTGAAAAAAAAGGATCTCGGCCGCCTTGCCGAATGCGGAGTGGACCTGATTTCCATCGGCGCGTTGACCCATTCCGCCCGGTCCGTGGATTTGAGCATGGATATCCGGCCCATCGACTGATGTGAACCGGATGCAAGATCCATGATTCCCATCCGAGACACCGTCCCCACCAGGCGATACCCTGTCGTGACCCACGGGCTCATCGTCCTCAACGCCCTGGTCTATCTGATCCAGATGGGCCAGGGGCCCGGCCTGGAACGCTTCATCTATTACTACGGCCTGGTGCCGGCCCGGTATACCGTGGAACCCATTTCCGCCTACTTTTCCACGGGCCAGCAGCTGTTTTCCCTGCTTTCCTTCATGTTTCTCCACGGCGGTTTCTTCCATCTTTTGGGGAACATGTGGTCCTTGTACATCTTTGGGGACAACGTGGAAGACCGGCTCGGGCATGTGCGCTACCTGGCGTTCTATCTTTTCTGCGGCCTGGCCTCGGGAATTTCCCATCTGGCCCTCAACGCCCATTCCAATGTCCCGACCATCGGGGCCAGCGGCGCCATCGCCGGTGTCATGGGCGCCTATTTTCTGGCCTATCCCGCATCCAGGATCCTGACGCTGATCCCCATCTTTTTCATCCCGTATTTTATCGAGTTGCCCGCATTTGTCTTTTTGGGAATATGGTTTCTCTTCCAGTTTCTAAGTGCTGCCGGGAGTTACGGGATGGGGGGCGGGATCGCCTGGTGGGCGCATATCGGCGGGTTTATTTTCGGGATGCTGTTTTTAAAGCTCTTCGGTGCCGTGCCGTCCACCGGTATCAGCCGGGCGGTGAACCGAATGACGGAGAAAAAGACAAGCCACCGGCTTCAGGTGGTCCGGGCCAGGGGGGATGGGGAGGATCCCAATCTCTACGGCACGATCCGAGTCACCCCTTTCGAAGCCCTGGTGGGAACCCGGAAAGTGGTCAATGTCCCCTGGGGATTTCACAACCGGGTGTTCCGGGTATCGGTGCCCGCCGATACCCGACCGGGTAGCCGGCTGAAGCTCAAAGGGATGGGAAAACAACTTCCGGACGACACCCGCGGGGATATTATATTAACGGTGGAGCTGGAAGATGAGAAGTCATTTCAAAACCCCATCTGAGGCCCAATGGCTGCGTTGCAGGCCTCCGGTAAATGCTCACATACTCCAGTGTATGCTGCGCTTTCCCGATCGGCCTGACGCCTTGCCCTTGGACCTGATCCGGGGTTTTGAAAGGACTTCTAAGAAGGTCTCCGCATTTCAAAGGGTGGGGGGCGTGTGGATCGAGACCCGGTTGCGGCCTTGATCCTTGGCATCGTACATGGCGCGATCGGAGCGTTTGATGAACTCGGTGATGGATTCCGGAGAACGGTATTCCGTCACCCCGACACTCACCGTAATTTTATCGGCCGGCGTGTTTTCCACCATAAACGTTTCCTTTTCAATGGCGGCGCGGATCCGCTCGGCCACCACCCGGGCTTCCGCGGCCCCGGTTTCCGGGAGAATCACCGTAAATTCTTCTCCGCCGTATCGGTAGGCGGAGTCCATTTTGCGAAGGCACGATTTGATGATTTCACCGATCCGGGCAAGGACCTTGTCCCCTTCCAGGTGTCCGTGCCGATCGTTGTAAACCTTGAAGTTGTCGATATCGACGAACAACAGGGATAGGTAGTGGGCGTATCGGAGGGTCCGATCCACTTCCAGTTGGAGCTGGTTATAAAAGTGCCGGGAATTAAAAAGCTTGGTCAGACCGTCGGTGGTGGCCAGCTTTTTCATCTTTTCCATGATGCGGTTGCGTTCCCGGTTGAGTTCCCGCTCCCGTAGGACCCGCCGGATGCGCAGCAGGAGTTCTTCGTAACGAAACGGTTTGATGACAAAGTCGCTGGCGCCGCTCTCGATGGCCATCTCATAGGAATGTTCGTCCTGGTACCCGGTCATGAGGATGACGTCCGTGTCGGTTTTTTTTTTGACGACCGCCGTGAGTTCCAACCCGCTCATCCCGGGAAGGACGATGTCGATGAGGACGATTTCAAAGCCGTTTTGTCGGATCAGTTCAAGGGCGGTTTCCGCACTGCTCACGCCGACGCTGCGGAATCCGGAGATTTCGAGAAAATCGCCCAGCGAGTCCAACAACAGCGTATCATCGTCGACAATGAGGATTTGCGGTTCCAACGATTGATCCGGCTCCCGGCTTTGATTTGACAGAATATCTATGCCTCTGATAGGAAAGGCTCCCCGACTGATACTCCAAAGCCCAGACCCTGTCAAACGGATTTGAACCGCCGGCAACGGAAACCATGAAAAACATCCGCAACTTCAGTATCATCGCCCATATCGATCACGGAAAGTCCACCCTTTCGGATCGCCTGATCCAACAGTCCCATATCATTCCGGACCGGGAATTTTACGATCAGCTCCTGGATACCATGGACATCGAAAGGGAGCGGGGGATCACCATCAAGAGCCAGACCATTTGCCTCCCGTACACGGCCCAAGACGGAAAATTGTACACCCTCAACCTCATCGATACGCCGGGACACGTGGATTTCAGCTACGAGGTGTCCCGGGCCCTGGCCGCCTGCGAGGGGGCGCTGTTGCTCATCGACGCCAGCCAGGGGGTGGAAGCCCAGACCCTGGCCAACCTCTACCTGGCCCTGGAGCACGACCTGGAGGTGGTCCCGGTCATCAACAAAATCGATCTGCCTTCCGCGGATATCGAACGGACGAAACGGCAGATCGAAGACGATCTCGGACTCGATTCCGAGAGCGCCCTGCTCATTTCCGCCAAGGAAGGCACCGGCATCGAAGCGGTTTTCGAGCGGATTGTTGAAAAAATTCCGCCGCCGGCGAGGGATTCCGAGGCGCCGTTGAAGGCGCTGATTTTCGACTCCAATTACGACCCCTATCGCGGCACCATCGTCTATGTCCGCATTTTCGAAGGGATTCTGAAACCGGGAGATCCCATCCGCTTCATGTCGAACCAGGCTGTTTATCGTGTGGAAGAAGCCGGGATTTTTCAGCTTGTTCGGGTTCCGGCCTCTGCATTGACGGCCGGCCAGGTGGGGTATTTCATCGCGGGAATCAAGACGGTGAGCGATACCCGGTCCGGGGATACGGTCACCCACCGGGATCGGCCCTGCCAAAAGGCCCTGCCCGGGTTCAAGACCGCCAAACCCGTGGTCTTTTCCTCCATTTATCCCATCCAGTCCGACGACTACGAAGAACTCGCCGTGGCCCTGGAAAAGCTCAAGCTCAACGATGCGTCATTGACCTATGAAAAGGACACGTCGGCCGCATTGGGATTCGGATTTCGATGCGGGTTCCTCGGTCTCCTTCATCTGGAG
This sequence comes from uncultured Desulfobacteraceae bacterium, assembly GCA_964596535.1. Classification (GTDB taxonomy): domain Bacteria; phylum Desulfobacterota; class Desulfobacteria; order Desulfobacterales; family UBA2156. The sequence continues at coordinate 1,969 of CAZQUR010000103.1, read as the reverse complement.
GTGGTCCAGGAGCGCCTGGAGCGGGAGTACGGGCTTTCCCTCATCCTCACCGCCCCCACGGTCCGCTACGAGATCACCCTGCGCAACGGCGAGACGCTGATGATCGACAATCCCGCCCTGTACCCGGACCCCACCCAGATCGAAAAAACCAAGGAACCCTTTATCCGGGCCAGCATCATCACCCCCGACCGGTACATGGGCGCCATCATGAAGTTGTGCATGGACCGCCGGGGAACGAGTCTCAACTACCAGTATCTCACCAGCGACCGCCTGGAGATGATTTTCGAGCTTCCCCTGGCGGAAGTCATCTACGACTTTTATGACAAGCTCAAATCCGTCACCCAGGGATACGGATCCTTCGATTACGACATCCTCGACCGCCGGGAAACGGACCTGGTGAAAGTGGATATCCTCATCAACGGCGAACGGGTGGACGCCCTTTCCCAGCTGGTCCATCGGGACCGGGCCGAAGAGCGGGCCCGGTACGCCTGCGAGCGCCTCAAGGAAGAGATCCCCCGGCAGATGTTCAAGGTGGCAATCCAGGGGGCCATCGGAGCCAAGATCATCGCCCGGACCACCCTTTCCCCGTTCCGCAAGGACGTCACGGCCAAATGCTACGGCGGGGACATCACGCGCAAACGAAAGCTTCTGGAAAAACAAAAAAAAGGCAAAAAGCGGATGAAGATGGTGGGCCAGGTCATGATTCCCCAGTCCGCCTTCCTGTCGGTTTTGAAATCCGGGAAAGACTGAAGCGGCTGTCGAATCAGCCGCGTTTTTGCTTTTCCTTGTGCCGGGTGCCGTCCCGGTAACATTTCCGGCTGTACCAGTCCACCTGCCGGCAGATCCCGCGGATGATGGAGACTTCCCCGGCCCTCAGCTGCATGCGCGTGAAAAACCGGCGGATCTTGCCCATCCAATAGTCCGGGTTTTCCGGGTTGATATAGTTGATCCGCACGAGGAGATCCTTGACCTGATCATACATGCCGTCCAGCTCATGCCGGGTGGCGAGCCGGCCCACGGGTGCGGGGGGATTCGCTGTGCCGGCCCGATGCAATTCGTAGCAGATGATCATGACGGCCTGGGCCAGATTCAGGGAATTGAAGCGGGCGGTGGGGATGGTGACCAGCATGTGGCACAACCGCAGTTCGGCATTGGTCAACCCCCGATCCTCCGGACCGAAGACCACGGCGATCCGGTTTTCCCTGGAGATGGGAATTAATGTTTGGGCCATCCTGGAAGGCGAAAAGACCCCATGGCGGGTGCCGCCGGTGCGGGCGGTGGTCCCCGCCACGTATCCGTAAGGCCCGAGGGCGTCTTCCAGGGTTTCAAAGACCTCCATTTCCTCGATGATTTCCACGGCGGAGTGGGTGGCCAGTTTGAGGATCCGCGTCAGGTCGCAGTCCTGGGGATCCACCACGCCCAGCCGCCGGATTCCCATGTTTTGCATGGCCCGGGCCGCGGCCCCGATATTTTCCGGGAGCCGGGGCCGGTGCAAAATGATTCCCACATGCTCCAGGTTGACCTTGTCGGGCATCAGGCGGCGATTTCGAACCGGTTGAAGAAATACCCGATCTCGAAGGCGGCGGTTTCCGGGGCGTCCGAGCCGTGAACCACGTTTTTCTCGATTTCCGTGGCAAAATCCCGGCGGATGGTCCCTTCGGCGGCCTTGGACGGATCGGTGGCGCCCATGAGGGTCCGGTTTCTTTCGATGATGTTTTCACCCTCCAGCACCATGACCACCACGGGGCCGGAAGACATGAATGTCGTGAGGCTGTCGAAAAAGGGGCGTTCCCGGTGGACGGCGTAAAACCCCCGGGCTTGCTCCCGGGTCATCCACAGCATTTTCATGCCGACGATCCGGATGCCGTTTTTCTCAAACCGCCGGATCACTTCGCCGATCAACCCGCGGGCAACGCCGTCGGGTTTGATGATTGAAAGGGTTCTTTCCATACCGTTTGTTTCCTTTCCA
>CAZQUR010000102.1:0-9242 GCA_964596535.1 uncultured Desulfobacteraceae bacterium | reverse complement strand
ACAGGCCTACGCCCACTAGACCCTGAACCTAGCGCGTCTACCAGTTCCGCCACTTCGGCACATCAGGCGGGGAAATTTATTGATTTTTACAAGAACGTGTATATATAATACTAGGTTTGAGAATTTGTCAAGGGATTCCTAAAATGGATTTGATCGAACGCCTGGAAAAAATTGAACAGCCGTATCCCAATGCGGTGGTGACCATCGGTAATTTCGACGGGGTGCACATCGGGCACCAGGCCCTCTTTCACCAGGTCATCGCCACGGCGGACGCACTGAAAGGGACATCGGTGGCCATGACCTTCGAGCCCCATCCCGCCCGGGTCCTCAATGGAGACAACCCGCCGCCGTTGATCACCCTTTACGAACAAAAGGTGGAACTCATTGGGCGTTCCGGGATCGATGTGCTCGTGGTGATTCCGTTTACCCGGCAGTTCGCCGAAATATCCGCCACGGATTTCATTGAAAAGATCCTGCTGGAACGCATCGGGATGAAAGCCGTCGTGGTGGGAAAAGATTATGCGTTCGGGAAAAACCGGGAAGGGGATTTGGATATGCTGTATCGGCTCTCGGACCGATTCGGTTTCGAAATCCTCGTAACGGATTGGATCACCCTGCCGATTCCGGGGATCGAGAGGGTCAGCAGTACCCGCATCCGGGAACTGATCCTGGACGGCCGGATGGAAGAAGCAAAGAAGCTTTTGGGGCGGAATTATCAGGTGCGCGGGACAGTGGTCAAAGGAAGGGACCGGGGAGGGAAGCTTTTGGGATTCCCCACGGCCAATATTCATCTCATGGACGAGCTGTGCCCCAAGGCCGGCGTCTATGCGGTCACCGCGGAGTGCCTGGGAAAACGCTTTTGGGGTGTGGCCAATATCGGGTACAGTCCCACCTTCGACGACCTTCTTTTCACCGTGGAAGTCCATCTTTTGGATTTTAACGGAACGCTTTATAATGAAAAGATCCGCGTCAATTTCGTGCGCCGAATCCGGGATGAAATCCGATTTTCCGGAATCCGGGAACTTTCCGATCAAATCCGAAAAGACATCCTAAAGGCCCGGGAGATTCTTGCGTAAGGGGTTTTCAAAACCATGAAACAAAAGCTTTTCATTTCCCTTTTCGTCGGAATCGCCCTTTCCGCCGTGGCGTTGTATTTTGCCTTCCGCAATGTTCCGTTTCAGGATCTCACGGTGTATCTTTCTTCCATCCAGTATGCATGGGTCTTTCCGTCGACCCTGCTGGTGCTGGCATCCTTTGCCCTGCGCGTGGTCCGCTGGCAGATCATATTGGCCACCTTCCACCGGATCGGTTTTTGGAACGCGTTTCACCCGTTGATGATCGGCTTTATGGTCAACTGCATCCTGCCGGGCCGGGTGGGGGAGGTGGTTCGGCCCGCGCTGCTCCAGAAGCGGGATCGGGTCCCCTTTTCCAGCGGATTGGCGACGGTGGCCGCGGAGCGCGTCTTTGACATCACATTGCTGATGGGTCTTTTTGCCGTGATCATGGCTTTTGTGAAAATCGACCCGGATTTGAGTATTCCTTTCGGGGCGTATCGATTGAACCGGGAGGCCCTGGTGACCGTGAACGCCCAAATGGTAAAGCTTATGGTCCTACTGATGGCGGGGATCGCCCTGGTGAGTCTGTCCCGGACCCGGGCCCTCATCACCCGGCTGATCTGGAACCTTCCCATGCTCTTTTTCCCGGCCGGCCGGACGTTCAAGGAAAAGCTCCGTGAAAAAGTGAGTAAACCCGTGATCCGGATCATTGAAAACCTGGCTTCGGGGTTTTCCCTGGTCCGCCGTCCCCGGCGGGTGGTCGCCTGTTTGGCCCTTTCTTTTTTTATCTGGGCCCTTCTGGCCGGATCCATGGCGGTTTTCGCCGTGGGATGCCCCGGGATCGACCTGACGTTTTTTGAACTGACCGCGGTGATGATCATCATCTGCTTTTTCATTGCGCTGCCTTCGGCCCCGGGATTCTGGGGATTGTGGGAAGCGGGAGGGGTCTTCGCCCTGGCCCTCTTCGGCGTGGCCAAGCACGAGGCGGCCGGCTTTACGCTGGCCAATCACGCCATCCAGATGTTCCCGGTGATCCTCGTGGGCCTCATATCGGCGGCCGTCACCGGGGTCAACATCTTGGAGGTGATCCGCGAGCGCCGTGGGCATCCTTTGGAAAAGGATTCGAAAAGTATGGAAAAGAATGTATTGTCCGAGAATGTACCATGAGCCGTCTTGAAATCGTGACATATCCGGACAAGCGGCTGCGCAAAGTCTCCAAACCCGTCGAGAACATCAACGGATCCCTGCAAAATCTCATTGCAGACATGACGGAGACCATGCATCACGTCCCGGGAGTGGGGCTTGCCGCCATCCAGGTGGGGATCGACAAGGCGCTGATTGTTTACGATCTGGCCCCTTTGGAAGAAAAGGGATCCACCCAGGTACTCATCAATCCCCGCATTGTGGAAGGCGAAGGGGAATTTTTATCCGAAAACGAAGGGTGCCTCAGTGTCCCGGATTTCAGGGCCGACGTCAAGCGTTTCGCCCGGGTCCTCGTGGAAGGGGTGGATGCCGAAGGGAACCCGCGGCGTTTCGAAGCGGAAGGATACCCCGCCCTGGTCCTCCAGCACGAGATCGATCATGTCAACGGCAGGCTCTTCATCGACCATATCAGTGCGCTGAAGCGGGAACTTTACAAGCGCCAGGTGCGAAAGAAGCTCAAGAAAGCGTGAAAGAAGGACTTCGTGTCATTTTCATGGGGACGCCGGCCTTTGCGGTCCCTTCCTTGAGGGCGTTGCGCGAAGGGGAATATCCGGTCTTGTGCGTCGTCACGCAGCCGGACCGGCCCAAGGGACGCCGGCAGCGGCGCATGCCCCCGCCGATTAAAGTCTTTGCCCAAGAAAAAGGGTATCTTCTGCTGCAAACCGGCTCGGTTCGAACGCCTGCCGTCCTGGAAAGGATCCGCGACCTCAAGCCGGACGTGATCGTGGTGGTGGCCTTCGGTGCCCTTCTTCCCAAAGCGCTCCTGGAGATCCCCCCCATGGGTGCCGTCAATATACACGCCTCTCTCCTTCCCGAATACCGGGGGCCCGCCCCCATCCAATGGGCGGTCATTAACGGCGAAGAAAAAACGGGGGTCACCGCCGTGCAGATGGATGCGGGCCTGGATACCGGAGACATCCTGGCCAGGGCAGAGACGCCCGTCCTCGGGGAGGATACGGCCGAAACCCTGCATGACCGGTTGTCGGAAATGGGGGCCGCCCTCCTGGTGGAGACATTGGAAAAAAAAGCGGCGGGAACCCTAACACCCGTGCCCCAGGATCATGAGCGCGCCACCGATGCCCCCATGCTCAAAAAAAGTGACGGCCGTATCGACTGGAACGCCCCGGCCGACGCCATAGAACGCCGGATCCGGGGGCTGACGCCGTGGCCCGGGGCGTTCACCCTCCGGGGGGATCAACCGATCCGTATTTTCAAGGCCCGGGTAATGCCCGAAAGGGGGCCGGCACTCCCGGGGACGGTCCTGGAATCGAAAGAGACCCTCCGGGTGGCCACGGGGAAAGGATCCCTGTGTCTTTTGGAACTGCAGGCCGCGTCCGGAAGGCGGATGCCGGTGGACGCATTTCTCAGGGGAAACCGGATTCCGGAAGGAAGCCGCCTGTCATGATGCAGAGGAAAGCGGCCGGGAAAGCGGCCGTGCCCGACCGTAAAAAGGACACCGGCGTGGAAGGCGCGGGAAAAAAATGGGACGCCGCACCCCGGGAACCCAAAAAGATCAAGGGGAAGTATCCGGTTCAGGCCTCTGATGCGCGTACTGCGGCGTGGATGGTCTTAAGCGCACTGGAAAAGGAATCCTGGACCCTCGATGTCGCCCTGGAGCGCTTCTCGGACCGGTTCCGCCTGACCCCCCGGGACCAGGCCCTTTTCCATGCCATCTGCCACGGGGTGCTCCGGTGGCGGCAAAGCCTGGATGCCGCCATCGTTCCTTTTTCCCGCCGGCCCCTGGATCGCATGGGACCCGACGTCTTGACCGTTTTGAGGATCGCCCTGTTTCAAATCCGGTATCTGGACAAAATCCCGGTTTCGGCGGCCGTGGATACGGCCGTGGAGTTGACCCGGCGGATTTCAAGACCCCGGGCGGCCGGATTCGTCAACGCCGTGCTTCGGGCCGCGGCAAAACCCCCTTCCGGGGACACCTTCCCGGATCCGGAAAAAGATCCTTTGAAACGGCTGGCCCAAAGCCGTTCTTTTCCGGTTTGGCTCGTCTCCCGCTGGGCGGCGCGGATGGGACTTGAAAAGGCGGCGGCCTTTTGCGATGCGCAAAACGAAATTCCGCCCATCACGGTGCGGGCCAATCGATTGAAGGTTTCCCGGGCGCGCCTCCTGGCGGCGTTGAAGGAGGAATCCGAAAATATCCGGCCGTGTCGTTATGCGCCGGACGGTGTTTCCTTTTTCAACCCCCGGAGACCGGTTCCGGAAATGATCCCGTTTAAACGGGGATGGTTTCAGGTCCAGGATGAAGCCGCTCAGCTCGTCACCCTTTTGCTGGATCCCCGCCCCGGAGAAACGGTCCTGGATGCCTGTGCCGGCCGGGGGGGGAAAACCGGCCACATGGCCCAGCAGATGGAAAACAAGGGGCGGATCGTTGCATGGGATGTGGATGCAAAAAAGCTTTCAAACCTGGTATCGGAGATGCAGCGCCTTGGGGTCACCCGGGTGAGGGTGGAAAAAAGAAACCTCCAATCCCCCGGAGGGTTCGATCCGAAGCTGCGCGTCGACCGGGTCTTGCTGGATGCGCCGTGTTCCGGGCTGGGGGTCCTGCGGCGGAATCCGGATGCCCGGTGGCGTGTGAGGGAGACCGACCTTTCCCGCCATCGGGAAAAACAGTTGCGGCTCCTTTCCCATTCGAGCACCCTGGTCAAACCCTCCGGGGTTTTGGTTTACGCCGTCTGCAGTACGGAGCCCGAAGAAACCGAGGCGGTGGTGGAGGCGTTTTTAAAGGCACACCCGGATTTTTCTTTGTGCGCGGATGAAGTTTCCCTCCCCGATGCGCTTCGGCTCTTGCTGCAAAGGGGGCCTTACCTGAAAACCAGCCCCCTGGATCATGGAATGGACGGCTTTTTTGCCGCCCGCCTGGAGAGGCGGTCTTGATTCAACGATTGTTGAAATGGGTTGTCCTGGGTGTTGTCTTTGTCCTGATCGCCGGGGCCAGTGCCTATCTCACCGTCTCTTTTGTCGTGAAAAAAGAAGACCGGGTGATCGTGCCGGTCCTTGCGGGAAAGGATGTGGCGGCCGCCCTGGAAATGTTAAGCGGTTTGGAGCTCAATACCAAGGTGAAGGGTTCCGAGTATTCGGATCAGGTCCCGGGAAATCATGTCTTGTTTCAGGATCCGCCGCCGGGAAGTGAAATCAAGAAGGGCCGTGATGTGCGGATCGTTTTGTCCAAAGGGCCCAGGGTCCTCCCGGCGCCCCATCTGACCGGTCTTTCTTACCCTCAGGCCCGGATTATCCTGGAACAAAACGGGCTTTGCGCCGGTGTGGTATCACGGGTTTCACAGGGCCGCACCGAACGCGAAACGATCCTGGCACAGCATCCTGAAAAAGGGACGGAGATTCCCCAGGGAAGGTGCGTGGACCTTTTGGTGAGCCTGGGACCGGGAGTCCGGGTCCTGAAAATGCCGGATCTGACAGGGCGCTTTGCCCCTGAGGCGCAATTGGAAGTCCAGCGGATGAATCTTGCCCTCGGGCCGATATCCGCGGGGCGTGATCCGTACCGGCCCGAGGATGTGATTCTGGAACAGGATCCGCCGGCCGGCCATCCTGTTTTTGAAGGCCAACCCGTGAACCTGGTGCAAAATCGGAAGCAACCGCTGGAAAACGGCGGTGTGCAACCGGATCAAAACAACGGTTTTTTATTCAGGCATCGCCTTGGGGATGGTTTTTTAAATACCCGAATTCGTTTGAAATTTAATGGATATGGACTTTCCGGTGACGTGATCGACGCCTACATGAATCCCGGGGACGAAATCCTTTTTTTCATTCCGGAAGGCGTAGAGGGATCCCTTCGCCTGTATGAGGACGACACATTAAAGGTTTTCCGGCGATTCAAACCCTGATAAGAGGGGGTGCAATAATCGACTGATGCGGGCAGAAAGGAGATTCCGTCTATGAAATTGATCGCCCCTTCCATCCTTTCCGCCGATTTTTCCCGCCTGGCCGAAGAGGTCCGGGCCGTGGAGAAGGCGGGCGCGGACTGGATTCACGTGGATGTCATGGATGGGCATTTTGTCCCCAATATCACCCTGGGCCCCTTGGTGGTGGAAGCCCTCCGGCCGGTGACCCTTCTTCCCATCGACGTGCATCTCATGATCGAAAATCCGGACGCCTACATCCCGGCCTTTGTCCGGGCCGGCGCCGACCTGGTCTCGGTCCAGGTGGAAGCTTGCGTGCACCTGAACCGCACACTGCATCGAATCCGGGAGGCCGGCGCCCGTCCCGGCGTGGTGTTGAATCCCGCCACCGGGCTGGAGACCATCGAGTGGGTCCTCGACGCCGTCGATTTTGTCCTGATCATGAGCGTCAACCCGGGATTCGGCGGACAGCATTTCATCGAAAACAGCCTGGAAAAGATCCGTCGGCTGCATCGAAGGATTACCGATGCCGGACTCAACGTGCAGATCGAGGTGGACGGCGGGATCAAGGAAGAGAACATCGCCGAAGCCTCCCGGGCGGGGGCCGATATTTTCGTTGCCGGATCGGCGATCTTTCAACGCCCCGATTACGGTGCCGCCATCGCGGCCATGAAAAAGCGTCTCGTGGATCATTGACACCCGGTACCCCGGCGATATAATCGCCGGGCCCCCGGCAAACGAGACGGCTCCCGGGAAAACACGGAGAAAGGAGAAAAAGATGGGCACCGACAACACTGTTTTCCTTGAGATCATCGAATGGTTCGACGATACCGGTAAGGAATTGGTCCATCGGATCCCGGAAAAAGGATCCGGGGACATCAAGTTCGGGGCCCAGCTCACCGTCCGGGAGAGCCAGGCCGGTGTCTTTTTTTACAAGGGGAAGGCCGTGGAGGCGTTCGGACCCGGCCGGCACACATTGATCACCGCCAACATCCCCATCTTGACCAAGATCGCCGCGCTTCCATGGGGAATGACGAGTCCGCTGCGGGCCGAGGTGTACCTGGTCAACATGAAGGTCTTCAATAATCTCAAGTGGGGCACCCGGGACCCGGTGGCCTTCAAAGACAACGAACTGGGGCTCATCCGGCTGCGCGCCTTCGGGGTTTTCAACCTTCAGGTGGTCCAGCCGGTCCTGTTTATCAACCGCCTGGTGGGGACCCAGGGGATGTATACCACCGAAGAAATCGAGGAGTACCTGAACCGGGTCATCGTTTCCCGGTTCAACGACCTCATGGGAGAGACCATCGATTCCGTCTTGAGTCTCCCGTCCCGTTACGACGCCCTTTCCGAGGGGCTTTCCCGGCGGCTTGCGGAGGATTTCAGCCGCTTCGGCCTGGCCCTGGACCGTCTCTACATCAACGCCATCACGCCTCCGCCGGAAGTCCAGGCCGCCATCGATGACCGGAGCCGGATGGCGCTTTTCACGGACGTCAACAAGCTCCTTCAGGTAAAGGCCGCCATGGCGGTGGAAAAAGCCGCGGAGGCCGAAGGGGCGGCCGGGTCCGGGATCGGCATGGGCATGGGGATGATGATGCCGGCCATGTTCGGCCGGTACTTTATGGAAGGCCGTACCGAAAAAGCCACGGATGCCGCATCCGCCCGGTGTCCGGAATGTTCCCGTTCCATCCCTGCGGAGGCGCGGTTCTGTCCTCTTTGCGGGCACCAGCAGGTGGTCTTTGAAAAGTGCAAGAGCTGCGGCAAAAATGTAACTCCCAACGCCAAATTTTGCCCCCGATGCGGCCAGGCGGTGGAAGCCGCGCCGGCACCCAGGGTATGCGCCCGGTGCAAGGCGGAAAACCTCCCGGAGTCGGTGTTCTGCAACCAGTGCGGTGAAAAACTATAACCTGACCATCGAACACCAGTGCCCCCAGTGCGGGGCGCCGGCGACCCTGGAAGAGACGGATCGCCTCTTTTCCTGTAACTTCTGCCGGGTCCGGTCGTACCTGGCCGTACGGGATTTTTTCCGCTTTCGGCTTCCGGACCGGGCCCCCGAGGGGACGTCTTTGTTTTTTATCCCCTACTGGCGTTTCAAGGGCATGGTCTTTTCTTCCGGTTTCCAGGGGATCCGGCATGATTTTCTCGACGTGAGCGCGCCGGCGGTGGATCTGCCCGCCTTCCCGCCGTCACTGGGATTCCGGAGTCAGGCCCTGAAGCTTAAATTCGTGTCTCCGGACGCCGCCGGGCATTTTGTGACGCCCCGGCGTATGCTCGACGAAGCGATGGAAAAAATCTTCCGGCGTCTGGACGTGAAGCTTTCCGCCCCGGTGTGTCACCGGTCCCGGATCGGGGAAAGCGTGAGTCTGATCTACGCCCCCTTTTACTTGAAAAAGGGCCTGTATGACGCCGTCTTGAACACCCCTGTTCCCGGGGCCTTGTCCGAAGACGTCGACGCCGCCGCCCTTCCCGGAGGCCGTCCCCGCTGGCGAATCCGGTTTTTGGCCTGTCTTTGTCCCGATTGCGGCTGGGACATGGAAGGCCGGCGGGACTCCCTGGTGCTCCATTGCCCCAATTGCGAAACCGCGTGGCAAGCCGCGGGGAATGGTTTCAAAAAAATTCGGGTGGAGCATTTTCCCGAATCCCGGAAGGCGGATACGTTTCTTCCCTTCTGGCGGATCCGGGCGGATGTGGAAGGAATGCGCCTGGCCGCCTACGCGGATCTGGTCCGGGCGGCCAATCTCCCGAAAGTCATCCGTAAGAAATGGGATGCGGTCCCGGCGTATTTTTGGACACCGGCCTTTAAAATCCGGCCGGCGCGGTTCCTGCGGTTCACGGCCCACATGACCCTGACGGCCCCCATGGATCCCGCGATTCCCCGGATCCCCAAGGGGAACGCGTTTCCGGTGACCCTTTCCGTCAAGGAAGCCGCAGAAGCCCTTATGCCCGGCCTCATCTCCTTTGTCAGGCCCCAGCGGGAATTTTTGGAGCGCATTGATGCGGTGCGCATCCGGCCCAAAAGCTACCGCCTGGTATACTTGCCCTTCGGAGAAAGCCGGCATGAGTGGATTCAAAAACGCTATGCCCTGGTGATCAACAAAAGCACCCTTGGGCATGCAAA
>CAZQUR010000101.1:0-9350 GCA_964596535.1 uncultured Desulfobacteraceae bacterium | reverse complement strand
TTCTTCGCCTGCCTGTGCGTTGCACGCAGACAGGTCATTGCGGCGTACCTGTAAGCACGCCTCGTTCCTCAGAATTTGCGCGCCTTGCATCTGGAACTTTTTACTTTGCCATCCCAAATTCGACTTTTACGAATTTGTCATTATTGAAAAGTTTTAAATCGGCCCTTTTTAACGGGTCGGCGGAAAGCCGTCAACCGGGAAAACCGATTTCATGGAAAAACCAAGAAAAGACGTCCGCGCCCTGGGGATCTGTTCGGGCGGGCTGGACAGCATGCTTTCGGGCATGGTGCTGAAACACCAGGGGATTCATGTGGAATGGATCACCTTCGTCACCCCCTTTTTTTCCGCCGCCAAGGCCGAAAAAGCGTCCCGTATCACGGGGATTCCGCTGACGATCCAGGATATCACGAAAGAATACCTGGAGATGCTCAAAAACCCCCCGTGCGGATACGGCCGGTACATGAATCCCTGCCTGGACTGCCATGCCATGATGTTTCGGATCGCGGGCCGGAAGATGAAAAAGGACGGGTTTGATTTTTTATTTTCCGGCGAAGTCCTCGGGCAACGGCCCATGTCCCAGTCCCGTCCTTCCCTTCGGTACGTGGAAAAGCATTCCGGGTTCGATGGTTTCATTCTCCGGCCGTTGAGCGCCCGGAAGCTTCCGGAGACCGTGCCGGAAAAAGAGGGACGGGTGGATCGATCGCGGCTTCTGGACATATCCGGGCGATCCCGGAAGCGGCAAATGGAACTGGTCGCACACTTCGGCATCTCCGAATACCCTGCACCCGCCGGCGGGTGCCTTCTCACCGACGTGGGGTACTCCCGACGCCTGAAGGACCTGTTCGATCACCAGGACCGCCACGAAATCCGGGAGTTTCACCTGTTAAAGTACGGGCGGCATATCCGGTTGGACCCCCGGACCAAGATCATCGTGGGCCGCACCCGGAAAGACAATGAACAACTCCTGGATTACTACGCCCCTGAAAGCGATATTCTTTTAAAGCCGGGACTTCCCGGGCCCATCGTCCTGATCCCCCGCGGCGGGTCCGAGGAGGTGATGTTGAACGCCGCCGCCGTTTGCGCGGGGTATTGTAAAGGCACCCCTCCCGAGGTGGCCGTCCGGGTCATCACACCCGAAAAAGAATTTACCCTCCGGGCGGCCCCGGTTCCCCCGAAAGAAATTCAGCACCTCCTGATTTGATCCCGTGTTTTACGGACGGGATTTTCCTGTTCGCATTCGAAGGGGCTTGAGCCACAGGATCTGGTAGGGGGCCAGTTCCAACGAGAGCCTCCCCTTTTCATTCACGGAAAACGTCCTGCCGCTCAGAAGGTCTTTCCAACGGGTCCCGGCGGCAACGGCATCCGGCGGCAGCCGCACCGATTCGATTCTTTTGGAGACGCTGATGCAGGCCAGGATACCGCTTCGTTTCGACCGCGTGTGCATCCAGGCGCAGACCACCCCTGGGTTTTTTGTGGAAACCGGCGCCGCCGCGGGCGCCCGGGGATCGAAGGCCGGTTCTTTCCGCCGGATTTCCAGAAGATGCAAAATCCCTTCCATAACGCCTTTCATCCGCCTGGATCCGCCGTCCAGTTGCTTGAAAAGCCATCCCGTATCGAAGCGCTGGCGGTTGATGGAGCGGTTTTCATCCAGGGTGTCGACCGGGGCGTTTTCAGCGCCGATCAATCCGTTGATGTAAAACGCCGGAACCCCCCGCACGAGGAAACCCAGCGCCACCACGGCAAGATATCGGGAACGGCAAAGCCTTTCCGAATCGTTGTTCTTTGGGTTGTTGATGAGATTCCACGGGGTGGCGCAGACTTCATAGACGATCTTTTTCCCCCCGGGCAGCGCCGCATAGTTGGGGAGCGCCCCGTGTTCGAGCACGAGAATGTCCACGAGGGCATCGATCTGATCCGGGGTGAGCCAACCGTGTGCCGGTTTGAGCCCCATGCCGTCGTGGCTTCCTAAAACGGTGATGAATTGGCGGCCCCCAAAGGGTCCCAGGGACTTCAACCAGCGGATATAGGGGCTTCCATCGCCGGTCAGCACGCTGTAGAGAGCCAGGGGAAAATGGGAGAACTGGTAGACCAGGTCGCATTCCCGGCGCTCTTTTGTGCCCAGGTACGCAAGGATTTGGTCCTGGGGTTCGTTGACTTCGGCCACCAGGCGCGTTTCCGGAAAAACGCGTTTTAAAATCCGCCGGAGGACCCGGATGAGGATATGGGCTTGGGGCTCGTGGATGGACGTGGAGGCGATATTTTTCCAGATATAGGCCACGGCATCCAGGCGGATCAGGGAGGCACCCTTGTTCACGTAATGGAACAGGATTTTGACGGCCTCCAGGAGGACAGCGGGATTCCTGAAATTGAGATCCACCTGCCGGGTGGCTATGGATCCGTCCGGAAGGAAAGGGCGGGAAAAGGTGGTCCAGACCCATCCTGTACCGCGTTTTCCGGCGTCTTTTCCGGGGGGCGTTTTTCCGGAAAAGCCCAGGGTCGCAAAAAGGGATCCGTCCGTTTTTTCGAATACGGCGTAGGGGGTCAGAACCGGCGTGGCCCGGGGCCGGACAAGTCTTTTCAGGCTTTCCTCCGAGGGCTTTTCTTCATCTGAAAACGCGATGACGAAATCCTTGTAGGGTGCAAACCGGACGTACCGCGGATCATTCGATGCCAGGTGTCTTTCGATGAGGGCGGAATGCACCAGCGGGTTTTGAATGGAGGCATGGTTGATCACAAAATCGAACATCAAGGATACGTGCGGACGCAGATCGGCGATGTCCGTCCAGGATCCGTAATCCGGGTGGACCCGGTAATAATCCGTCACCGAAAACCCCCGGTCCGTATCCCAGGGAAAAAAGGGGAGGATGTGCACGATATTGAGCCGATCCGGTATCCGGTACCGATGTAAAAAATCCCTCAGAAGGATCAGCGGCTTTTTGTCCGAGGTGTGATCCACGACGGTGTCTGCGTAACAAATCAGTACCGCATCATGGATGACCCGGTCCCTGGAGTCGGGTGCAACTGTTTTTTGGGGACGTCCATCCGAACGGAATCCGGAAAGACGCGCCACGAATTTTTCGAGATCTTCCGTGAAGGCATCCACGGCCTTTTGCGGATAAAGCTTGAGAAGGGATGTTTTCATCCTTTGGGTTCCGGAAGGTTGAAAAAGGATTTAAAGCATTTCCTCGCCGTTTTGATGATGGGGGATTGTAAAAAAAGGTTGCGTTCCTGTCAAAAGCTTCCGGCCGAAAACAAACCCTGTTCACCCGTTTGAAAAAGCGAAATCCGCACACTATGACCGACCGGTCGGTCAATTATGTAATTCTAAAAACGTTTAATTATTTTCTAAATATATTATTTAATTATATTTTAATTAAATTTGGGTCTCGCTGTTGACACGCATGAAAGAAGGCATTATAAGTACCGATCGGTCGGAAAACGGTTTCGAAGACAAGATGCCGGATCCATATGGCGAAAAAACAACCGGCGTGTCTTCGAAAAAGCCAAAGGAGTCGGCTCATGTGTCCGGTGGTGGTGGACAGGAACGCCAAAAGAGAACAGATTGCCCAGGCGGCCCTGAACGCCTTTTCCAAAAAAGGGTATACCGCCACCAGCGTCCGTGAAATCGCCGCGGTCGCGGGAGTGGGGAAAGGAACCCTATACGAATATTTCCGGACCAAAGCCGATATGTTTCTGGCCGCTACCAAATGTTGGTTGGATCAATTTGAAACCCGTTTTTTCTCCCGGCTGGAGGAAATCGATGATCCGGCCCAAAAATTGGCGGCCCTGGCCCAGGCTTTCGTGGAACTGGTGGACCCGCTGGATCCCATGGATGCCCGGATGTCGGTGGAGGTCATTCAGCAGGGGATCCTTGAGGACGGGGTCCTCTTTCACCGACCCCATGAAATGCGGGAAATGATGGCCGGCACCCGGAAGCTGGTGGAACAGATCCTCCTTGACGGCATCTCCAAGAGCATGTTCACCCCGGAAACCGCCCGGCATGTGGGAAAAATCGCCGTCAACCTGCTCGGGTACCTGGACGGGATCCTGCTCCATGCCGTTGTGACAAAAAGAGATTTCGATCTCAAGGAGCATGTGGCGTTTCACATCCATACCCTCATCCATTCCATTTCGGGTCCCTCCGTGGGATGACCGCGGGAAACGCGTCTATTTTTAAATATAGATATAGAGCAGGAACATCATGGAAAACACATCAAAGACAACACCGGATAAAAAGAAGACGACTCGATGGCTGAAGCGGATCTGGGGGTTGCTCCCGTTTGTGGTACTGGTGCTGATGGTTTTCGGCATCTGGGTTCTTTTTTCAAGAATCGAGGCCAAGCAGGCGCACCTGAAGGAAAAGGCCGTTTCTGAACTTCAACGGGAAGAAGCCCGGGCCCATGTGGTGGCATTAAAGATCGTCCCGAAACCGATTCGAGACCGCATCCGGTTTCCGGGGGTCACGACAGCCTCCAAGCAGGTAAGACTCCTTGCCGAAGTGAAAGGAAAAGTGGTCCGGAAAGGCGTGGAGGAAGGGTCTGACATCAAGACGGGAGAGATGATTGCCGCCCTCGATGCCCGGGACTACGAAAACGCCCTGTCTGCGGCAGAGGCTTCCTACGCGGCGGCCCGGGCCGATCTGAAACGGATCGAATCCCTTTTTCAGCAAAAGGCCGTGGCCAAAGCGCAACTCGACGATGCCGCCGCCCGGGTTCAAAGCCTGAAGGCGAACCGTGACAACGCAGCTCTGGTGCTTCAGCGGTGCACCCTCCATGCACCCCTTTCCGGGGCGGTGAACCGGATTTATGTGGAAGAAGGAGATTTCGTGGGGGTAGGAGATCCGGTGGCCGAGATCATCCAGATCAATCCGGTAAAGATCCAGGTGGGGATCCCGGAATCGGACGTGGAGGCCGTGCGGCAGCGGGACACCTTTACCGTGATCATCGATGCATTGGGCGGGAAGACATTTACGGCGAGAAAAGATTTCTTGTCCAAGACGGCGGATCCCATGGCGCGGCTGTATAACCTGAACCTGATCCTGGATAACCCCGCTCACGAAATCTTCCCGGATATGTTCGCCAAGGTGGAGATCATCCGAAAGGAGGTTCTAAACGCCGTTTCGGTCCCCTTGTATGCGGTCATCAACCGGAACGAAGAAAACGTGGTGTACGTGGTGAACGACGACCAGGTGCATGCCCGTAACGTAGCACTCGGTCTCATGGAGGGCTGGAAGATCCAGATCCAATCGGGCCTGGAACCGGGGGACCGGGTGATCGTTGTAGGGCACCGGGACGTGAACCCGGGGCAACGGGTGACCGTGGTGAAAACCGTGGAGCGCATCGAGGACCTGTCGTCGTGATCGTATCGGATACCGCCATCAAGAACCGGATCAGCGTGGTGGTTTTGTCGGTGATCCTTTTGGTCTTCGGGGTCTATTGCTATTTCGAACTCCCCCGGGAATCCACTCCGGATATCACCATCCCCAACGTCTTCGTCTCGACCGACTACAAGGGGGTTTCGTCGTCGGATATCGAAACGTCCATCACCATTCCCATTGAAAAGAAGCTCAAGGGCCTCGACCGGGTGAAAAAGATTCATTCCATCAGCGCCGAAGGCCGCTCCATGATCAATGTGGAATTCATCCCCGGCACCGACATCGACGCAGTCCTCCAAAAAGTCAAAGACAAGGTGGACGAAGCCAAGCGGGATCTGCCCACGGATTTGGAAGACGATCCCGCCGTCTTCGAGGTCAATTTCTCTGAAATGCCCATCATCGTGTATTCCCTTTCGGGTACGTGCGGTCTGGCGTGCCTGAAAAAAATCGCCGACGACCTGGAAGATGACATCGAATCGATCCCCGGGGTGTTGGAGGCCGAAGTCACAGGGGGGCGGGAACGGGAGATCAAAATCGAGGTAGACCCGGACCGGCTGGCCTACTACCGCATTCCCATCACCGTGTTCCAGAGCGTGGTTCCCCGGGAAAACCAGAACACCTCCGGGGGCGCCATCACCCTGGGAGACGGCCGCTACCAGTTGCGGGTTCCCGGGGAGTTCACCCAGCCGGAAGAAATCCTGGGGCTGGTCATCAACGCCCCGGACGGGCGGCCCATCTACCTCAAAGACCTGGCCCGGGTCCGGGACGGATTTAAGGATGAAAACAGCCGGTCCCGGCTGGACGGTGTGGAAGCGGTGAGCATCACGGTGAAAAAGCGGGTGGGCGAAAACATCATCGCCATTACGGATCAGATCGAAGCCCTCATCCAAAAGCAGCAGCGCACATGGCCCGAAGGGACCCGGATCACCAAACTCATGGACCAGGCCAAGGACATCCGGCTGATGGTGGCGGACCTGGAGAACAACATCCTGTCCGGGTTGATCCTGGTCATTGCCGTCCTGTTTTTGGCCCTGGGATTCCGAAACGCCGTGTTGGTGAGCCTGGCCATCCCCTTTTCCATGCTCCTTTCCTTCATCATCCTGTACGCCTTGGGGATCACCTTGAATATGGTGGTGCTTTTCTCCTTGACCCTGGCGCTTGGAATGCTGGTGGACAACGCCATTGTCATCATCGAAAATATCTACCGGTACATGGAACAAGGGGTTCCCCGCATCGAGGCGGCCATGCGCGCCACCGGTGAAGTGGCGTATCCGGTCATCGGCTCCACGCTGACCACCCTGGCGGCCTTTTTTCCCATGATCTTTTGGCCCGGGATCATGGGGGAGTTCATGAAATACCTTCCCATCACCCTGGTGGTCACCCTTTCTTCGAGCCTTTTCGTGGCACTGGTGATCAACCCGGCGCTGACGTCCATCTTCATCCGGGTGAAAGGAAAATCCTCGCAATCCGCCGCGGAAGCCGACCGGGTCCTTGCGTCGGGGGAACAGCCGGTGGCCATTCGGGGACGGATACTCAACGGGTATTCCCGTCTCTTGAAAGGGGCGTTGAATCATCAATTCAGCGTGGCCTTGATTTCGTTTGCGGTCTTGATCCTGTTTTTTCAGGTCTGGCTGTTAACGGTGGGTCTGGAAAAGCCCGTGGAGTTTTTTCCGGACGTGGACCCCAAGAGCGTGTACGTGAATATCGATCCCCCCGAGGGGGCGGACCTGGAATACATCGACCGGATCGTCAAGCAGGCGGAGATGGCCGCGATCGGGGCGTGGGATTCCAATAAAACGTCGTTTTCAACGCCTGCTCCGGAGGCTTACAAAAACGCCTATGCGCCCAGGGAGCACCACAGGGCCGACGGCCGGGTCTTTTTCGGTCCCGGGGATCTGGAAAACGTGGACCATGTATATGCCCGTGCGGTGGAAGTGGCCGAGGCCGGCGCCGCCTTCAGCCCCAACCTGCCCAATCATATCGGGGTGCAGTTCTTGGATTTCAAGGATCGGAACACACCCACCAGCGAAAGCGTGGAAGAGATCCGAAGGCGCGTCCAGGGGATTCCAGGGGCCAAGATTACCGTGGCCAAGGCGGAAGAAGGCCCTCCCACCGGCGCCCCCATCAATGTCGAGATCTCGGGGGATGACTTCCGGGTCCTGGGGGATTTGGCCAAGAAGGTGCGAACCGTTGTTTCCCAGATTCCCCATGTAAAAGACGTGCGGGACGATTTCACGGAAGGGATTCCCACGGTCCGGGTCCGGATCGACAAGCAGAAGGCCGCCCTTTTCGGGTTGACCACAGAAACCCTCGGGTTCGCCCTTAAAACCGCCTACAACGGCCTGACCGTCTCCACGTTCCGGGAAAAAGACGAAGACTACGACATCACCGTGATCCTGGACCGGAAAAACCGGACGGTCCTGGATGTCCTTTTCAAACTGATGGTGCCCACGCCGTCGGGGCAGCTGGTTCCCCTGACGACGCTGGCCCAAATCGATGTGTCGGGGAGCATCGGGGATATCACGCGGATCGACCACGACCGGGTCGTCACGGTGAAAGCGGACGTGGACACCACCCGCATTCCCGGACCCGTGGCCCGGCAGCAGGCGGAAGCGTTGTTGGAAAAGTTCCCCCTGCCGGCGGGATATACGCTCGAATTCACCGGGGAATTCGAGTTTCAAAAAGAAGCCGAGGCTTTTTTGTCCAAAGCCTTTGTCGTGGCGGTCTTTTTGATCTTTTTAATCCTGGTGACCCTGTTTAACTCCGTGATCCAGCCGGCCATCATCCTGACCTCCGTGGTCCTTTCCCTGGGCGGGGCGTTTTTGGGCCTGATATTTTTGGAGCTGCCCTTCGGGATCATCATGTCGGGGGTGGGGGTCATTTCCCTGGCCGGCGTGGTGGTGAACAACGCCATCGTCCTCATCGACTACACCAACAAGCTCCGGGAGCGGGGCATGGCGCTGAAGGATGCGGTGGTCGCCGCCGGCGCCACCCGCCTGCGGCCGGTGCTCCTGACGGCCGTCACCACCATCCTCGGGCTGTTGCCCATGGTGACCGGGGTCTCCTTTGACTTTCACACCTTCAGCATGACCTATGTGAGTGAGTCGACCCAGTGGTGGCAGTCCATGGCCATCGTGGTGATTTTCGGCCTGGGGATCGCCACGGTCCTCACGCTTGTGGTCGTCCCTGTCCTGTATGCGTTGTTCGCTTCCCTGAAAACCCGCACGGCGGAAATCGGTTCCAAGATCCGGGCGTTTTACTGGAAGCCCTTTGAACGGCATTCCGCCTGAAACAAACGTGTGTCTGCCGCGAGCCCCCCTACTGGACACCCGAAGCGTTTCGGAAGAAAGAAAACGCCCGGCAATTGTTCCTATATCTGCTTTTTGGAAGCCGTCCGGAACCGCCTGACACAGGCATCGAGGCATTCAGGGCAATTTGCTTCAGCGATTTTATTCCGGGTGAAAAATGTATGAAAATTATCGATCCAATCTTTTCCGGCGCGCGGGCATTGATCGATATATTCAATGAATTGAACCAGACGATTAATGGCGATTTTATCCATTGAGTGTTCTATCCGGCAGGCGTTTTCCTCGGCGGTGGGTGCGTCCAGCAACAGCACGGATTGTAAAAAGTTCTTAAGGACCGTGTGTCTGCGTAAAATTTCCTGGGCGATTGTCTTCCCACGGGAGGTGAGGGTGATAAAACCATATGGCTTGTAGTTGATCAGTTTTTTCTCGGAAAGCGTCCGCAGCGCCGCAGTGACGGTGCCGCTGAGCACACCCATCCTTTCAGCGATCTCTTTCACCCGTGCAACGGTGTTTTTATTCTGTAAAATCAAAATGGTTTCCAGATAATCCTCCAAACTTTCTGACAGCTTTTCCATCCGTCCCACCCTTTTCCCTTTACTGATTTTCGTCTAGAATCAGTTTTGCACAGAAAACTGGATATGTCAAAAATTATCCATGAATTTAAAAAA
>CAZQUR010000100.1:0-9644 GCA_964596535.1 uncultured Desulfobacteraceae bacterium | reverse complement strand
GGAGAGGGAGTATTAAAGGAGCATTTCCCCATGTTTGCGGGAGAGGGAGTGTAGGGGTCAAGAACAGCCCCGGGGAGGGGAAGCGCGGGTAATCAATGGGGTGTTTTCGATTTTAACAACAGTAAAGGAGGAAAAACATGGAAATCAAAATTTTAGGGCCCGGTTGCCCAAAGTGCCAGCAGACCGAAAAAACGGTCAAGGACGTCGTGGACGAAGCCGGAATCGACGCTTCCGTGGAAAAGGTCACCAATACCCTGGAGATCGCGGAATACGGGGTTTTCGGGACACCGGCGGTGGTCATCGACGGGGAGGTGAAAAGCGTTGGAAAGATCCCGTCCAAAGACGAAGTGCAATCCTGGATCGGAAAGTAAGGGGTGTCGAGTGGCGCTTGATTTAAAAATACTTCCGGCAATCCGCGTTTTTGGCGTGTGTCTTTTGATTGTGATTTCCGGATGGCTGGGTACGCCTTCCGTCATCGGGGGAACGGAAGGCGCAACGGATATGAATCGATTCCCGGAAAAAGGAAAAGTGACCCTCATCGATCTGGGGTCCGACAGCTGTATTCCCTGCAAAATGATGGCGCCGATTCTGGAAAAGCTCAAAGAAAGATATCAGGATAAGGCGGAAATCGTCGTCATCGACGTCTACAAACACCGGGATCAGGCAAAACGATTTAAAATCCGGGCGATTCCCACCCAGATCTTTTTTGATGAAAACGGTGATGAAGTCTTTCGCCACATGGGGTTCATGAGCGAAAAGGATATTGTCTCAAAACTCCGGGAAATGGGCGTCGAATAACGCCAAAACGTCACGGATCGACAAAGCGCTTTAAAGGAGGGTGTATGCACATCAAGAAGATGAAGCCGGCGGGCCTGGTTTGTCTTTTATTTTTATTTGTGATAGCCGTTTCATTCACCCATGCGGATTCCGGGAAACCGGCGGCGGTGATTTCCGATCCCGTCCATCGATTCGATCCGGTGGTGGAAGGAAAGCTTGTGATCCACGAATTTACCATCCGGAACCAGGGGGATGCCCCATTGCGGATTTTAAAAACGGAATCCGGGTGAGGGTGCACGGCCGCAACCAGCACGCGGCGGATCCCCCCCGGGGAGGAGGGACGGATCAAGGTCACGGTATCCACAAGAGGATACGGGGGAAGAGATATCCGGGAAACCGTGCGCATCCATACCGATGATCCCAAGCGCAGGATGATGGTGGTCACCGTGATGGGTCGGGTGGAAAAGTTCGCCGAGATACGCCCAAAGCGGGTGCGCCTGTCCGGCGAGAGAAAGGATGCGTGGGCCCGGGTGGAAATCATTCCCCGCAAGGAATATCCCTTTACCATCCAGAACATCCGTGCCCGGGACGGCCGCTTTATTCAGTGGGAACTGGAAGAACAATGCGGGGAAAGGCGGGATCGGTGTGTCATTAAAGTCGAGGCCAAAGGATCGGAATCGAGCGGATTTGCCGATATTCTTTTTATCGAAACCGACAGCCCCATACAACCCAAAATACCCATTTTCATCACCGGTTCGATCCGGTGAAAGGCCCGGAGGGCCTGGGCGGAGGATTGGAAGACCCGATGGCGGAACCGGGGAATACGCTCTTTTTTAAACCCAGGATACAGACGATCCTCTTTGTCACGGATCTTTCCGAATTGAGGTAAAGGTAAAACAGGATTCGGTGATGACCAAGTATTTTCACATTGTGATGAGCATCGCCCTCATGTGGGGCCTGGCGGGCATCGGGTCGTGTGTGAATGCGTCTATGCCCTTTGCAGTACCGCAGTGTGAAGATCCCGGCTCGGAGGATCATGGCCTTTCCGTCCGGACGCCGGGGATGTGCAAGTTGTTCCCCTGCCGGTCCGATCAATTACACTTTTTTCTGATGCCGGATCCGCAACACCGGAAACCCCGGATTCAGCAAGACGGTTTTTTCCAGTGGGCCGGTCCGGTTCCGATACCGAACCGCATTGCCGAATCCGGCGCCTTGCAGTCGAATCGCAGCGTCAAGGAGTTTCTGTCGGCGCCGTTGCGCCCCTCCCTGTTTTATCTTCATTGTTCCATGATCTGTTAAGATTCCGTTTCCTTCCATTCCACCCGGCCCGAGCATTGCGATATCCAATGGTTTCGCTTTCAGTCTCAGCGAAACGCTTCGTTTGATTTTTGGAGGTTTTTAATGACGATGGAAATGGTTCCGGTTTCGGACACACGAAAACCGGACAGACGCGAAAACAAAACCGGAAAGACCCGGATCCGAATCCCCGCCGGCATGGCATTTCTTTCCCTGTTGATGGTCATTATTGCAGCCGGATCACTGCCGCCGTCCATCGGGGCGGCCACGCTGGAAACCGATCTTCCCGGTATAACCGGCGGCATATTGAGATTCGCCGAGTTGGCGCCCATGGAATCGGACGTGGTACTGCAGTCGGAAGACATCCGGATCCGGCTTTCAGAGATTCTGAATGCGGTCCGCCGCCAGGAACCCAAGATCCGTGCCCAGCTTGAAAAGAATCTGCTTTATGTCGTGGAAGCGGAAGCCACCCGGCGCATTTTGCTCCACGAAGCCCAAAAGGCCGGGATTGTCGTGGGGAAGGGAAACGACGACGGGGCCATCCAGGCCCTTTTTCAGCGAAAGGTCGAAGACGTGGCGGTGTCCGAAGCGGAAATCGCGTCTTTTTATGCGGCCAATAAGGAGATGGTGGGAAATGCGCCGTTAGACCAGGTTCAAGACGGGATCCGGCAGTACCTTCTCCAGGAAAAAACGCAAGAAGCGATTTCAGAATATATCGAGGAACTGGCGGCTTCCGTCAGGCTGCAGATCAACGAAGAATGGGCAAAGGAACAAATCCGCCTTGCCCTGGACAATCCCGTGGAACACGCCCGCCGTTCGGGAAAACCGACCATGGTGGAATTCGGGGCCACGGGGTGTGTCCCGTGCGACATGATGCAGCCCATACTGGACAAGTTGAGAAAGAATTACCCCCAGAAATTAAACGTCGTCTTTGTCCACGTGGGCGAAGAGCAGATTTTGGCGTCGCGCTATGGAATTCGATCCATCCCGGTCCAGGTCTTTTATGATGCTAAGGGAAAAGAAGTCTTCCGGCACGTGGGATTTTATCCGGAAAAGGAAGTTCTCAAACAGTTGAAAAAAGCAGGTTTGATGCGATAAGGAGTGCTTCACGATATGCTGGATACACTTTTCATTACGGTGAATCAATGGATGGCTCAAGGCGCCGTTGTGGCGGTGACGGGGGCGTTTTTGTGGGGGATGGTGAGCGTTTTGTTCAGCCCCTGCCACCTGGCGTCCATCCCGTTGATCGTGGCCTACGTGGGGGGGCAGCAGAGCACCGTCAACCCCCGGAAAGCCGGATGGTATGCGGGCGCCTTCACATTGGGGCTTTTCATCACCATTGCGGCCGTGGGGATTGTGTGCGCGCTGCTGGGCCGCATGCTGGGAGACGTGGGGACCTGGTGGCAGGTTCTGGTGGGGGCGGTGCTGATCTGGGTGGCCCTGGGGATGCTGGGGGTTCAGGCCTGCTCCATGTCGGGCTCCCTGCTGTATCGCCTGAAACTTCGCGGCATTCACGGGGCCTTCGGGTTGGGGCTGGCGTACGGCATCCTCTCCGGTTCGTGCACCTTCGGATTCATCGCCCCGATTTTGGCCATCGTCACCGTTCAACAGAAAATTGTCGCCGGGACGGTCATGATGCTTTTTTTCGCCCTCGGGCATTGTCTTCCCATCGTGGTCGCCGGAAGCTCCACCGCCTGGGTGAGGCGATTGACGGAAAACAAGACGTATCAGGGGGTGGGCATGTGGTTTCAGCGGGGGGCCGGCGTGGTGATCGCGCTGTTGGGGGTGTATTTTATGTCCGGGCCGTTTTTCGCCGGCGCGTAACCCGGTCCGGGTGGGGAAACTCGAGATGAATCCATCGACGATATCTGCATTGAAGAAAGCACGGTGGCAGGTGCCCGCGCTTCTTTTCCTGGCGACCCTGATCGCCGTGGGCGTCAACCACTGGCGCAGCGACGGCATTCCCCTTGTGGGGAACTGGTCGGTGGAGGCGCGGTTTTCCGATGTCGCCGGACAAAGCCTGGTCATCGATCTGGATCAGGCCCGGAAACTCTTTGAATCCCGTGAGGCGATTTTCGCAGATGCCCGTTCCGAATCCCTTTACCGGGAAGGGCACATCCAAGGGGCGATGAATATCCCCTGGCAGGAGGTGGACCGGTATTTCGTCGAGGTGATGGAACGGCTTGATCCTGAAAAGACCATCATCACTTATTGTGACGGCGAAACCTGTGAATTGAGCCATGAATTGGCTTTGTTTTTGCAGGAGATGGGATTCGAAAGCGTCCGCGTGCTCGTCAACGGCTGGACCGTATGGAAAGAAGCCGGGTTGCCGGTGGATGGAACAAGTTGAAAGCAATGGAGAAAAAAAAGTATTCAAAGACGGGAAGGGTTGTCTTTCACGCGTTGCGTGTCTTTTTGGGTGCGGTATTTCTGTATGCCAGTTACGACAAGATCCTCCACCCGGAAGCGTTTTCCCAGGCGGTTTACAATTACCAGATCCTCCCGGATGCCGCCGTCAATCTTGCCTCGCTGGTACTGCCATGGCTGGAACTGTTGCTTGGACTTTGTCTGGTTTTCAACTTTTGGCTGCCGGGTGCCCTCCTCACGGGAACCGTTCTGTTGGCGATTTTTATGGGCGCCCTGGTCTTCAACCAAATTCGCGGACTTGATATCCACTGCGGCTGTTTTTCGGCCGGAATCGAAGAAGGACCGGCCGATGTGTGGACCGTGGCCCGGGATCTGGCCTTTTTCCTGATCGCCGTCTATCTGGCGGTTTTGGTCTTTTTCATCGGGCCCGGAGGCGTCCACAGGAGTGACGCAAAGGAGGCGGAAGCGAATGCCGAATAAGACGCGGAGAAAGGTGAAGATGTTCCACGGTCCGTGGAGAGCGGTTCTGGCGTGTCTGCTGCTTTTCGGCCTTTCGGGTGTGCAGCCCGGCGTGGCCGGCGCCGCGCCGGAAGTATCTCCGGAACTCGACTCCCTTTTTTCCTACGGTGCCGGTCCGGTGGAACTCTTTGTTTTCACGGATTACTTCTGCCCGCCGTGTCGATCCATCGAGGGTTACCTGGAAACGGCCCTGAAAAAACTGTACCATCTGGGGGTCAGGATCACCTTTGTCGATATGCCGTTTCATCAAAAGAGCGGTTTTTACGCCGCCTACTTCTTATACGGCGCCAGGGCCGCGGGCGGGTTTAACGACGCCTTGCGTATCCGGAAGACCTTGTTCGAACTGGCCCGGACCGACGCCGTCAATTCGGATGCGGAGATGATCCGGCATTTCAAGGAAAAAAAGATCTCCTTTGCGTTGATCAATCTTCGGCCCGTGTTCGAGGCGTGGACCGCATTGATCCAACGGTTTTCGGTCAGCAGTACACCCGTTTGCATTGTCACGCGCCCCGGGCAGGAACCCCAGGTATTCAAGGGCAGCGGGGAAATCCCCGCGGGAATCGATCGGCTGATCGAAGCGATGACACCGGCGCCTCCGGCCGCAAATGAAACCCGGTGACCGATGGAGGATGTCCATGAATTTAAAACCCGTGCAAATTCATCTGGAAGCCGACCAGGTCAAGGAAATTTTGAAGATTGCACTGGACGACGACGCCGATGCCGCCCTCGATTTCGTCAAGACGGTTCTTTTCCGGCGGATCGACAAGGCGCTCCAGCGTCGCTGAGCCCCGGTCTTCGAGGTCA
This sequence comes from uncultured Desulfobacteraceae bacterium, assembly GCA_964596535.1. Lineage (GTDB taxonomy): Bacteria > Desulfobacterota > Desulfobacteria > Desulfobacterales > UBA2156. The sequence goes on along the minus strand of CAZQUR010000100.1, from coordinate 3,881 downwards.
GTTACGGGCCTCGTCAACAGTGATACTCAGCGTATTCAGGGTGTATTCCACCCGCTGATTCAAGCTGAGGTGATAAAGGATTCGGTGTTTGTTTACGATCTGAATGAACCGTAAGAAGGAAACGCCATGCGGGTTGTTCGCTTCATCAATCGTTTTTTGATCCAAATTTTAATGGCAACGATCCTTTTCGGGTTGATTTTCGGTGCGGTGTTCCCGCAGGTGGGTCCGAAACTGCAGCCCTTTTATCCCGTATGTCTTTTTGTCATGCTTTTCCCCATGATGGTGGGAATCAAACTGGGAGAAGTCGCCGGCGCCTTGCGCCGGCTCGGATTCATGGCCGGCGCCATGGTGTTCAATTACCTGCTTTCCCCGCTGGCGGCTGCGGGGCTCGCCCGCATCTTCCTGCAGGCCCATCCCGATTTTGCCGTCGGACTCATTTTGACGGGGGTGGTTCCCTGTGCGGGAATGGTGGTGGCCTGGACCGGGATGACCAAAGGGAATATGCCCCTGGCACTGGTGGTCACCGTTTTCAGCCTGCTGGCCGGGATCGTGTTGATCCCGATTTGGATGCTGGTCCTGGCGAACGTCTATGTGCCGGTCGATGCTGTCGGGATGTTGAAAACGATTTTCCTGGCCCTTGTCATCCCGTTGATTCTGGGAAACCTGACGCGTATCGGGCTGGTGAAATGGAAAGGACAGAAGGCCTTTATGGAATTGCGGCCCGTATTTCCGGCGGCTTCCGCCTTGGGGATGTACAGTGTTTTTTTCATCTCCATGAGCGCGGAAGCGAAAACCTTGATGCGTCACCCGGAGTACCTGCTGATTATCGCCTTGCCGCTGATCCTCTTGTATGCCGTACTGTTTGCCGCCGCGATCGTTTACGCGCGACTTGCCGGAATGAACTATCCGGATATGGTGGCGATGACCTACAGCGTGGGCGGAAAAAACATTTCCATCGCACTGGCGCTGGCGGTCCTGTTCTTTTCCCCGTTGACCGTCATGATCATCGCCGTCAAACCCCTTATCCAGGTGCTTTTCATGGCCGGGTTTTACCGGGTTGCGCCCCGATTGGAAACGTTTTGGTCAAGACCGAAAGGATGACGGACCGCCGGGGGCGAAAAAAATCGCCGCGGCGGCAACTGTGCGGACAAAATAGAATTATCCAAACCATCCTCGGCAGAATATCCGGAACCGCGTTTCAGCTTGACATAACCCCGCTATGTTACTAATATAATCATATCAGAAGCGGTTAAAAAGCAACGAACGGTACGCGCGCATCATCCGATCCCCCGCAAGGAATGAAAGGGACATCCTTTACGACGATGAGGGCATTCGATCGATCACACCGGGGCCCATCCTGCCGCTTTCTCGAACTGCCGCCGGCGCATTGTTGTACCATCGTGGAAAGCGTTCGGGAAGGCGTGATCACCCTGGATTTGAATAAAACCGTCACTTATGCCAATCCGGCCGCCGGGACAATCACCGGGCTCGACGCAAGGGCCATGATCGGTCGAAAATGCTACGATGTGCTCCGAAGCGAACGGTGCCACCGAGAGTGCCCGGCGGATCTCCTGCTTTCAGGCAATGGCGCACACGCCGAGCTTCAAACACGGATTATCGATCAATTCGGCACGGTGAAAGGCGTGGCTTTGAATTGCGATCCGTTGTACGGGGAAGACGGTGAGGTCACCGGTATCGTGGAGACGTTGCGCGATCTGTCCGACCTGGAAAAACTCCGAAAACATGTCGCCCAGGATTACGCCATCGAGGATATCATCGGACGTTCGCCGGTCATGCGGAAGCTCCTTTCCTTTTTGCCCGACATCGCCGCAAGTGACAGTTCGGTGCTCATCGAGGGCGCCACCGGTACCGGAAAAGAGATGGTGGCCAAAGCCATTCATCGGCTGAGTGCGCGGAAGGAGGGCCCCTTCATCGCCGTAAACTGCGCCGCGCTTCCCGATACGTTGCTCGAATCGGAACTTTTCGGACATACGAAGGGTGCTTTCACCGGCGCGTTCAAGGATCGGAGAGGGCGTATCGAACTGGCCGACGGCGGAACGCTTTTTCTGGACGAAATCGGGTCCACTTCCATGGCGTTTCAATCTGATTTATTGCGCGTGCTGGAAGACGGGCAATTTACACCCTTAGGCGCCACCAACGTTCGTCACGCCGATTTTCGCATGATCGCCGCCGCCAATGATAACCTGCTGGAATTGATTCATCAGGATCGCTTTCGGGCCGATCTGTATTACCGGGTGGGCGTTGTCAAAGTGCAATTGCCGCCGTTAAGCCGGCGGAAAGAAGATATACCCATTTTGGTTGATCATTTTGTCCATAAATTCAACCTGATCAAGGGACGAACGATTCAAGGGGCGGCTCCCGAAACCATTGCGTTCCTTTTTGATTATTCCTTTCCCGGCAACATTCGGGAACTGGAAAACATCATCGAATTCGCGTTTATCCGCTGTAAAGGCGACTGGATTGAAGTGAAGCACCTCCCCGATGAATTGAGGGCGATCCGGCACTCCGGTTCAAAAAAATGGGGCGCCGACCTGCTTCCCCATGAAGTGGATGAGGCCGTAAAAATCCAAAGTGTCCTGGATCGATGCCGTAAAAATCGCATCCGTGCTGCGAAATCGCTCGGTATCAGCCGGTCCACATTGTGGCGGAAAATGAAAAAATATAATCTACAACAGAGTTAAGGCTCCGTCACGGCGCGTATCCTCTGAAACCCATTTGAAACATTAAACGAAACAAATAATGAAACAGTTTCACATACTGAAACCATCCTTTCTGTTGATCTTGCCCCCCGAAATTTTATTAGGCGGAAATATTCTTTAATATCCGCCCGTTTCATTTTTTTTCCCTGTTATCGAAATCCGGCATTTTCTTTGCATTTAAACTTTTAAAACGAACTGCCGCCGATGAAGGAAATCCGATGAGCGAAACACGCAATCTATCCCGGCCTGTCGTGACCGCCATTCCATTGAGTCGGGACTGTATCGCCTTCCATTTTGCGTGGTGTACCCATGTTCTTCTTGTCACCACGCTTGGAGAAAGGGTTTTGAAGCGGGAAATGCGGACGATCCCGTATGCCGATCCATGGGACATGGCACGAACCCTGGTCTTGCTGGATATCGATCAACTGGTGTGCAAGACGGTTCCGGATTATTTTCGGGACTGGTTTGAAAGCAAAGGCGTGCGGATCATCGACGAGCAAAATAGGAGCACAAGAACACTTTTCAAACAATATCAGCAAGCGTACATTAAATGGAAGGTTCAGGACGGAAAACAAACGGAAACCGGCCATGTTCCATCTGCGCAGCGAACTGAATCAACCGAATAAAAGGAAAGGCCGAATTTCGTTCCATGTGTCTGAAAATCGAGGGGACGTATTGAGAAGAGAGGAAAGGTGAATGTTGATAAACAATCAAAACCGAGAGGAAAGGAGAGCAGTGATGGAAAAGCAAATGAGTGTGGAAGAGATCCTGAAAATGATGGAAAAGGGACTGGGAGAAGAACCGCGACCCATGGTGTTGATGTCGAAACTCATCCCCCAATGGATCCCCCGGCAGGCGCAAGAGAAAAAATTCGTCATGGAGGAGTTGACAAACATTCCACACAAGTACAAGCACCTGATCATGATCGCCACCGCGGCCGCCGTGGGGTGTCACCTGTGCACCGAAACCTTCATCAAGCTGGCCCGTCGGTCCGGGGTGACCAAGGAAGAAATCGCAGAGGCGATTTTGGCAACGCGTTTCGCCTTGGCATCCACGACGTTTGCCACGGCCATTGAAGGGATGGAGCATCTGGTTTCGGAACAATAAGATGTCGTTAGCGCATCAAAGATGCGATTCAAGGAAAGGAATCAATAATCGGAA
>CAZQUR010000099.1:1482-10071 GCA_964596535.1 uncultured Desulfobacteraceae bacterium | reverse complement strand
TCAAGGGGTCAAGGGGTCAAGGATTCAAGGGGTCAAGGGGTCAAGGGGTCAAGGGATATTGAATAGAGGTCATCAACATGGTATTCACTTGAACCCTTGAACCCTCGGCTCCTGGAACCCTAAAGCGACCGGCTTCAGCCGGTATGTAGTTTGCTTTTTTCGAGTTCGGAAAGGGTGAATCGTTGACGGGGTCGGGGGGAGGGATATCAAGAGCGCCGGGAGACGGCCGGAAAACGGAACCGCCCGATCCGGTTAGGGCATCGGGCGGTTGAGGACATCCGCGTCTGGAAAAAAGGGCGTTTTTTAGTCCACCTTGGGGCGGGGGAGGACCTTGGCCATCTCGGCGATTTCCGGAACCTTGTGCTCCCATTCGATGGCCATGAGATGTACACCGGCCACCCCTTTCATTTCCTTGAACTCTTCGATCTGCTCCACGGCGATCTTGATCCCCTCTTCCCCTTGTTTTTTCTTGTCCACGCCCTGGAGGCGCTGGATGATGTCATCGGGGACATCCATTCCGGGGACCTTGTTCTTCATATACTTGGCCATGCCGACGCTCTTCATGGGGGTGACCCCGGCCAGGATGTAGACCTTTTCCGTGAGTCCCATGTCGTTGGCCTGCTTGATGTATTCCCGAAACTTTTCCATATTGTAGATGCACTGGGTCTGAATGAAATCGACACCCGCCGCAATCTTTTTCGCCAGGCGGTGCACCCGCCATTCAAAGGGATCGGCGAAGGGGTTCGCCGCCGCGCCGATAAACATCTTGGGGGCCCCGTCCAGTTCACCGCCGCTTAAAAACTTTTCTTCGTCCCGCATCTGTTTGACCATGGCGATCAACTGCATGGAATCCACATCGAAGACACCCTTGGCCTGGGGGTGGTCTCCGAACTTGCAATGGTCGCCGGAAAGGCACAGGATGTTCCGGATGCCGTGGGCATAGGCACCCAAAATATCCGACTGCATCGCCAAGCGGTTCCGGTCCCGGCAGACCATTTGATAGTTGGGTTCGATCCCTTCTTGAAGCAAAAGAATACAGGACGCCCAACTGGACATGCGGACCATGGCGGTCTGATTGTCCGTGATGTTCACCGAATCCACGTTTCCCTTTAAAAAAGCGGCCTTTTTCCGCACTTCCTTGGCGTTGGCGCCCCGGGGGGGGCCCAGTTCCCCCGTAAACGCAAAATGTCCTGCTTCCAAAATCTTTTCCAAATTGCTTTCTGATTTCATGTTCGCTTTCCCCTAGGCTATTTTTTCTGTCCTTCTTCCACGGCCTTTTCGTATCCCGGTTGAATCAGGGTTCGGGGTCCGATATCCTGCCAGTCATTGGCGGGATGGACCTTCATGAGCAGGTCAAGGCGCCCCTGTCCGGAGAGCCGCTCATAAATCATGTGCCAGGCACAGGGTTGATCCGTGTGGATCTCGCAGCTCCCCTTGTTGGTCCCGCCGCAGGGGCCGTTGTAAAGGCTCTTGGCACACATGGTGACCGGGCAGATGCCCGCGGTCCAGCCCAGGACACAGTTCCCGCAGGAGCGGCAACGCTCTTCATACCATCCGATGTCCTGATTCACGGCCAGACCCGTGGTATTCACCGCCGGAAAGACCGGCTTGTCCGGAAACCGTTCCGCCAGAAACTGGATGCCCACGCCGCAGGCCATGGACATGAGGGCCTCGTATTCCTCCACCTTATCGTCCAGAGCGGCCAAAAATTCCCGGTCGCACTGCCGCTCCACGCAGGCGGTCCCCATCACGATGGGGTTGTCCTCCATTTTACGGGACATCTCGATTTCGGCGTTAAGGATGCTGACCTCCTTTTCCCCGCCCACCAGACAGACGGAGACACACGTCCCGCAACCCACGTTCAGGACCTTTTGATACCCCGAAAGCAGTTCCTTGATCTCTTCGATGGGTTTTCTTTTTGCAACGATCATATCTCCTCCGCTATTTTTCCTTGCGCTTTTGATCTGCCAGCCACACCGGGGAAGGTCCCAGGTCTTTGACGGTTTTCGTAAACGTGGTGCAAATTTCGGCCCAGCGGGGACCCATGGCCGCCGAGAGGTTGTACATCTCCACCCTCCGGGGATCGATCCCCACCTCCTGCAACAAGTGCTTGATCCGGTCGACCTTTTTCTTGGCGTTTACATTTCCTTCCAGGAAATGACATTGCCCTTCCAGTCAGCCGGCCACGAAGACGCCGTCCACGCCCCGCACAAACGCCCGTAACACATAATATTCATCCAGCTTTCCCGTGCAGGGGAGCCGGATCACTTTGACGTTGGGCGGGTAGGAGAGCCGCATGACCCCGGCCAGGTCGGCCGCGGCAAAGGCGCAGTAGTGACAGGCAAAGGCCACGATGGTGGGTTGCCACCCTTCAGGGATTTCGGCCGGTTTTTCCACGGCCGGATCCGCTTCCAAAGCGGCCGCTTGGGCTTGGTTTCCCATCAGACAATCCTCCTTAGGACGCGCTCTCGGTCAGGGCGTCGATCATGGCCACGATCTGATCGTCCCTGAAATTATTGACCTGAAAGGCCTTCATGGGGCAAACGGACGCGCAGATGCCGCACCCCACGCATTTGACCTCGTTATGGCTGACCTTCCCGTCTTCATCGATAAAGGGGGAATCAAAAGGGCACACCCGGAAGCAGGTCAGGCAGGACATGCACAGGTCCCGATCATGTTTGGAGATGATCCCGGAAACGCTCAGCCGGTCGTGGGACAGCAGCACCCCGGCACGCCCGGCCGCCGCCATGGCCTGGCTGATGGTCTCGTCCAGATTTTTGGGGGCATGGGCCAGCCCGGCCACGAAGATCCCTTCACTGGGAAAATCCACGGGCCTGAGCTTCACATGGGCTTCCAGGAAATACCCGTCCGGGTTCCGGGTCAGCTTGTACATCTCCCCCACCTTGTCCGTGGTGGGATGGGGTCTCAACCCGGTGGAAAGGACCACGTAGTCGGTGGAAAGCGTGATTTCTTTTTGCAGAAGATAGTCGAATGCCGTCACCTTGAGACCGTAACCGCTCTTTTCCACCATCGGCTTTTGATCCACCTTGTACAAAACGAAAAGGACACCCAGGTCCCGGGCTCTCTTATAGTAATCCTCCCGGAGCCCGTAGGTGCGGATATCGCGGTACAGAATGGTCACCTGGGCATCGGGCGCCCGTTCTTTAATGGCAATGGCGTTTTTCACGGCATCCTGGCAGCAGATCCGGGAACAATAGTTGTGGGGTTCCTCCCGAGAACCCACACACTGGATCATGACGTAGCGTTCTTTGGCCCGGGGACCGGCCACGGCCAGCCGCCGTTCGAGCCGGCGCTGGGTGATGACCCGGTCGGTTTCGCCGAAGAGATATTCCGTGGGGGGATATTCCATGCCCCCCGTGGTGATGACAATGGCGCCGTGGTCCACGTGGGTGTCGTCGGCCAGGATGGTCTTGAAGTTGCCCACGAATCCGTCGGTTTTTTTCACCCGGGTCCCCATATGCACCGTGATGTTGGGATGGGCCGTGACCTTGGCGATGGTCTCTTTGAGATAGGCCTGGACATTGCCCCCGTCCAGGGTCCGGTACAGACTGTTGAGGAGTCCGCCGAGCCGGTCTTCCTTCTCCACGATGTGGGCATGGTACCCCTGGTCGGCCAGGGACAGGGCCGCCGTCATTCCGGCGATGCCGCCGCCGATGACCAGCGCCGCCGGCGTCACCCCCACCGAACCGGTTTCCACGGGCTGGAGGAGTTTGGCCTTGGCCACGTTCATCCGCACGATGTCCATGGCTTTTTTCGTGGCCACTTCCCGTTGCCCCATGTGGCACCAGGAACACTGCTCCCGGATGTCGGCCAGCTCGAAGAGGTATTTGTTCAGCCCGGCATCCCGGATGGTCTCCTGGAACAAGGGCTCGTGGGTCCGGGGGGTGCAGGAAGCCACCACCACGCGGTTGAGGTTCTTTTCCTTGACGAGTTTTTTGATTTTGTCCTGGCTGTCCTGGGCGCAGGCATAGAGCATGTCTTCGGAATGGGCCACACCGGGAAGGGTTTCGCCCACTTCGGCCACTTTTTTGACATCCACGGTCTGGGAGATGTTGATGCCGCAGTGGCAGACGAAAAGCCCGATGCGGGGTTCTTCCTCCCGGACATCCCGCTCGGGCGGAAGCTCTTTTACCGTCACTTCGGTGCCCCGGGCCTCTCCGAGCATCGCCATGGCCCGACCGGCCACCGCGCTTCCCTGCATGACGGTTTCCGGGATGTCCTTGGGACCCTGGTAGATTCCGGTCACATAAACCCCGGGCCGGGTGGTTTCCACGGGATTGAACGTGCCGGTCTTGGCGAACCGGTATTCATTGGGCTCGATGCCGAAGATTTTGGCAAACTCCAGGGCATCGGCATGGGGTTGAAATCCGATGGACAGCACCACCAGATCGAACCGTTCGTCTTTCAGGACGCCGTCCTCCTGGGCGTATCGCAGCAGGAGGTTTCCCGTGCCGGGTTCCTCCCGCACCATGGAGACCATGGCCCGGCGGTAGGTCACCCCGAATTCCTTTTGGGCCCGGTCCACGTATTTGTCGAAGTCCTTGCCGAAGGCGCGCATCTCCATATAGAAAACGGTGGGTTCGATGCCTGCGTCATGTTCCTTGGCAATGATGGCCTGTTTCGTGGCGTACATGCAGCAGACAGAGGAACACCAGGGATTGGCGTTGTGGGAATCCCGGGATCCCACGCACTGGATCCAGGCCACCCGGTGGGGGTGTTTCCCGTCCCCGGGACGCTTGACCTCCCCCTTATACGGGCCGGAGGCCGACAGGATCCGTTCGAACTGGATGGAGGTTACCACGTTGGGCCAGCGCTCGAATCCCAACTCCTGGCGCACCCGGGGGTTGTACCGGTCAAGACCCGGGCCCAGGATGATGGCCCCCACATGGAGTTCGTATTCCTTGTCCGTGTCATCAAACTTGATGGCCTTGGAGGGACAAAACTTTTCGCAGGCCCGGCATTTGCCTTTTTGGAAATAGATGCAGGTGTCCCGGTCGATGACCCGGGTGTTGGGCAATGCCTGGGGAAACAGGGAAAAGACGGCCTTTCGCGTCGTCAGGGCCTGTTCGTATTCACTGGTGACCTTCTTGGGGCATTTTTCCTCGCAGATCCCGCACCCGGTGCACAGTTCCGGGTCCACGTATCGGGCCTGCTCCCGGATCTTCACGGTAAAATCCCCCGGAACCCCTTCCACGGAGGTCACCGTGGCCAGGGTGTGAATATCCACGTTCATGTGCCGTCCCAGCTCCACCATCTTGGGGGAGATCATGCACATGGAACAATCCCCGGTGGGGAAGGTCTTGTCCAGCATGACCATGGTCCCGCCGATGGAGGAATCCTTCTGGATCATGTGGACCTTGAATCCGCTGTCGGCCAGATCGAGTCCGGCCTGCATGCCGCCGATGCCGCCGCCCACGATCAAAACCGATCCGCGCTTGACGGCCTGGCTGGTGTTCTCCTGGTTCATATCAGCTCCAACTCCTTCAAAAGCGTGGTGGCATCCGTGAGGTGCCGGTCGATTTGAAGCTCCTCGACGCCCATTCCCATGGCCAGGCCCAGGATCTCGGTAATGAAATAGACCGGAAGCCGCTGCCGGATGCCGTGCCTGGGACCGAGCCGGTCCTGATAAGCATCCAGATTCAGCTGGCACATGGGGCAGGTGACCACGAAACAGTTGGCGCCCCGGGCCACGGCGTCTTTCACGATCCGGGCCATGAGGGCGTCGGCGGCATCCCCGTCCGTGACGGCGGCGGAGGCGCCGCAGCAATCCGTCTTGTAGCTCCAATCCAGGGCCTGGATGCCGAGGGCCTTGAGCACTTTTTCCATGCCCTGGGGGTTTTCCACATCGTCGGGAACCGGCACCGCTTCGGGGAATCGGGTCTGGAGGCATCCGTAATAACAGACGGGTTTGATTCCTTTCAGCGTCTTCTTGTCCACCCGGATGCTTTTGGCCACGTCCCCCGATGCCACCGCGGTGAGCAGCACCTCCAGGATGGACGACACCTTGATGTAACCGGCGACCTTTCGGGAAAGCTCGGCATTGATGGTGTCTTTCAGGACCGGATCCTTTTCCAGCCGGTTCTGGGCCACCAGGGTCCGGGAGTAGCAGGCCGAACAGGGGATCACCATTTCGGCCAGCCCCGTGGCTTCGGCGATGCCCAGGTTCCGCGCCGGCATGGCCATGGCCAGAAAATCATCCACTTTGCCGGCGGAAGTGGCGCCGCAGCAATTCCAATCCGGTATTTCCTTTAAATAAATCCCCAGCCCCTCGAAGACCCGCCGGCTCTGGACGTCATAAAGGGCGGATGAGGCTTTCAGCGAACAACCGGGATAGTAGGCGATATCCATTCGTTACCTCTTTTTCTGGCTGGCCTTCTTTTGGAGGCGCTGAATCTCCTTGCGCCCCGTGGAAACCTGGAGCCCCATGTGCATCCGTTTGCGTTTGAACATGGAAAGGCCCAAATCGGCCTGGGTCTTGAGCTCTTCGGCGATGGATTTGAAGTCCTTTTTCTTCATGCCCCGCAGTGCGCCCTTCATCTCATAGATCCCCATGAACTCCATTTCGTTGACCCGGCCCCAGCGGACACCGGATTCGATGAAGGCGCTGTGAAAATCGGCGATTTTGGGGCGCAAGGGCTCCAGGTGGGCCTCTTTGGCCATCTTTTTGAGGGTTTCGGTGATGCGGGCCGTCTGGATGTCATTGGGACACCGGGTCCCGCAGGTGTAACAGGAGACACAGCGCCATACCAGTTCATTTTCCAGGGCCGCCTGGCGATCCCCCAGGGCGATCATCCGGATCAACCGGTCCGGGGTGACATAACCCGTCTCCTCCCCCACCGGGCACCCCGCGGCGCACCGCCGGCACTGGTAGCAGGCCAGAAGATTCTGCCCGGAACGTTCGCTCACCTCGACGATGAGGGATCGGGCGGCTTCCGGATCATACGCATGGGCCGGGATTGTCATCGAGCACTCCTTATTCCCAAAGATTAAAACGCTTCGGCAAAAAAGACGAAGAGGGTAAACTGCCATGAATCCCGGTTCCCTGTCAAGGATTTTGTAGACGCAAACCTTGACATTCTGAACGGCTTCCTTTATAAAAGTGTCGTTTCGGATTTCACTTATTTCCTTATCAAGAAAGGAAGCCCCCATGTATTTTGAAAATGTGGAAGCGATTCTGAATTTCGCCATGGAAAAGGAAAAAGAGGCGGTGGATTTTTACCGCTTTTTGTCCGAGAAGGAATCCCTGTCCGGATCCCGGGAAATGTTCACCGATTTCGCCAAGGAAGAACAGAAACACTTTGACATGCTTTCCAACATCAAGAGCGGTGCTCCGGACAAAGCGGTCTCCGAGTATCAATTCAAGTGGATTCCGGATATCAAAAGAAGCGATTACGTGGTGGAAACAGACTACCACGAGGGGATGGGGTATAATGAAATCCTCATGCTGGCCATGAAACGGGAGGAAAAAGCCCTGGCCCTTTACAACACCCTTTTGCAACAGACCGAGACCGAGGCCGCAAAAAAGGTTTTCAAGATTCTGTGCCAGGAAGAGGCCAAGCACAAGCTGGCCCTGGAGACGCTCTACGACGACTATATGGCGAAGATGGGGGATTAAGGAGATTCCAAACGCTCACGGATCGCTTCGATTTTTGCCTGTGCGCATATATACCCTTCTTCAATCACCTGGGCCACATGGTCGAATTCGAGCATTTTGATCTCCCCCAGGCGCGGCTGAATGAGGGCATCCGGCGGATCCACGGCAAGATTGATGCGCGTGATCCGGCGCTGCACCAGGGTCACGGAGGCCAGTACGGTATCCAGGATGTCCGGCGTATCCGTATCCCATTTCAAAAACTCGTTGATCCGGGCTTTGACGCCGGTTCCGGCGCTTTCGTAATAAACGGACAGCTTTTTCAGCAACTCGTTTTTGAATTCCCGGTGTTCCTCGAATCTTTCATTTTCTTTCGTTCTTTTCTTGAACTGGGCAATGCGTTGGCTGGTCAGGTCCACGGCGATGACGACGTCCGCGCCGAGTCCCCGGCAAACCCCCACCGGTACGGGGTCGAGGATGCCGCCGTCCACGAGCCAGCGGTCCCGGATCCGGGCCGGCGCAAAGAGTCCGGGAAGGGACATGGTGGCCCGAAGCGCCTCGAGAAGATTTCCGGAGTCCAAAATGACCCGGGCGCCGGTTTCCAGATCCGCCGCCACCATGGCCAGGGGAATCTGCAGTTGAGAAAAGGTTTCCATGTCCGTGTGCATGGAAAAAAGCTCTTTGAGCTTTCTGGTGCCGTCGAGAAGCCCCGACCGGGGAAAAACCACGTCGAAATAGGAAAAAACCTTTTTCCCGTCCATCCGGAGAACAAAGTCCTTGAGGCTTTTCAGTGCCCCGGCGGCGTAGAGGACCCCCACATAACCGCCGATGCTGGACCCTGCCACGCAGTCGATGGGGATGCCCGCTTCTTCCAGGGCCTCAATGGCCCCGATGTGGGCCCACCCCTTGGATGCGCCGCATCCCAACGCCAGGCCCACCCGTTTTCTTTCCGGCATCTTGTCTCTTTCCACCCCCCC
>CAZQUR010000099.1:0-1382 GCA_964596535.1 uncultured Desulfobacteraceae bacterium | reverse complement strand
CCCCCTCCCCCGAATCCCCTCCCGCCAGGGGAGGGGAAAAACGGATTTTTACGAAGCCATCAACCCTTTATTCCCCGATGATTTTCACCAAGACGCGTTTTTTCCGGCGACCGTCGAATTCGCCATAAAAAATCTGTTCCCAGGGACCGAAGTCGAGGCGGCCGCCGGTGACGGCCACCACCGCTTCCCGGCCCATGATCTGGCGTTTCATGTGGGCGTCGGCGTTGTCTTCTCCCACGTTGTGCCGGTACTGGGAGACGGGTTCATGGGGGGCGAGCCGCTCCAGCCAGACCTCGTAATCGTGGTGCAGCCCGGATTCGTCGTCGTTGACGAAAACAGACGCCGTGATATGCATGGCGTTCACGAGGACCAGGCCTTCCCGGATTCCGCTTTCCTTCAGGCACCGGTTCACTTCCGGGGTAATATTGATGAAGCCTCTCCGATCGGGGACTTCAAACCACAGCTCCTTTCGATACGATTTCATGACAACTCCTTGAGCAGTTGGTTGGCGGCGGTGAGCATGGGATCCCAGACCGGGCTGAAGGGCGGCGCATACGCCAGGTCGCACTGGTAGAAATCGGCCACCGTCATCTTCGCATAAAGCGCCACGGCCGGCGCATTGATGCGGTGGGCGGCCCCTTCTTTTCCCACCATCTGCACCCCCAAAAGGCGGCCCGAGACGTTGTCCCCCACCATATGCACCCAGAGGTCGGACGCCCCGGGATGGGCATGGGCCCGGGAACGGGCCTTGATGGTCACCGCCGCCGGCTGGAACCCGGCGGCTTCGGCTTCCTGGACGGTCAAACCGGTCCGGGCCACCTGCAGATCGAAGACCTTGAAGACGGCGGTGCCGGCCACCCCCGGAAGGGTCGTTTCCACACCGCAGACGTTGTCCGCCACCGCCCATCCGGCCCGATTGGCCCGCAAGGCCAGGGGAATGTAGACCCGCTGCCCGGTGACGATATGGAAGGCATCGGCGCAGTCGCCGGCGGCAAAGATATGGGGGTCCGAAGTGCAAAGGGACCGATCCACGGCAACGGCCTTCCGGGAACCCAGGTCGAGTCCGGCGTCTGCGGCCAACCCGCTGTTGGGGGATACCCCCACGGCCACCAGGACCATCTCCCCTTCCAGGCGCCCCTCCGGCGTCGCCACGCGCAACCCGTTACCGCCGGTTTCGATGCCCTCGACGGCTTTCCCCGGATGCAGGCGCACGCCATGATTTTCCACTTCTTTCCGGATGCGATCGGAGAGTTCCGGCGGCATCCAGGGGAGGAAGACCGGCCGGGGTTTGATCATCTCCACGGCGATTCCACGCTCGCAGAGGGCCTCCACCATCTCCAGGGCAACGTATCCCATCCCGATGATGACCGCCTGTTTGACGG
>CAZQUR010000098.1:2961-10091 GCA_964596535.1 uncultured Desulfobacteraceae bacterium | reverse complement strand
CAGGCGAAGAATGCCGCGCAACGCCGCAGGTGGACTTTTTACGAAGCCATCAAAGAAGACAGGAGGCGATAGATGCCCGATAATGAAAAAGACAAAATGCTTGTCCGCCCGTGGGATACCCATAACCGCCAACTGGTGTCCCACGTCCATCCCCCGGACTGGAAGAATCCGAAACCCGCTCCGCGCTACAACATGGTCGTCATCGGGGCCGGCACCGCAGGACTGGTTTGTGCCGCGGGGGCGGCCGGGCTGGGGGCAAAAGTGGCCCTGATCGAGCGCCACCTGATGGGCGGGGACTGCCTCAACGTGGGCTGCGTGCCCTCCAAGGCCGTGATCCGGGCCGCACGGGCCGCCGCCGCCGTGCGCGACGCCGGCGCGTTCGGCGTGCATGTCCCGGCGGGCGTGACCATCGATTTCGGTCAAGCCATGGAACGCATGCGCCGGCTGCGGGCGTCCATTGCGCCCCACGACTCGGTCCAGCGGTTCAGTGATTTGGGGATCGATGTCTTCATCGGTGAAGGCCGGTTTGTTGATGCCCACACGGTGGAAGTCGCCGGCGAGCGCCTGGCCTTCAAAAAAGCGGTCATTGCCACCGGCGCGCGGGCCGCGGCGCCGCCCATCCCGGGATTGGAGCAGATTTCCTATCTGACCAACGAGACCGTTTTCTCCCTCACCGAATTGCCCAAGCGGCTGGCCGTCATCGGCGCCGGTCCCATCGGGTGCGAAATGGCCCAGGCCTTTGCCCGCTTCGGCGCGGAAGTCTTCCTGGTGGAAACCATGCATGGCATTCTTCCCCGGGAAGACGCCGATGCTTCCGGCATCGTTTTGGAATCCATGAAAAAAGACGGCGTGACGCTTTTGTGCTGCGGCAAGGAGCTGAAACTGGCCGCCGCTGACGGCGGCAAAGTCCGCCTCACCGTGGAATCCCACGGCAACGGCTACGATGAAGTAGCCGACCAACTGCTGGTGGCTGTGGGGCGTGCACCGAATGTGGAGAATCTGGGTCTGGAAGCGGCGGGCGTGGCGTTCACCAAAAAAGGCGTCGAGGTCAACGATCGGCTGCAGACCGCCAATCCGGACATTTACGCGGCCGGGGATATCTGTTCGCCCTACCAGTTCACCCATGCGGCCGACTTTATGGCGCGCATCGTCATCCGCAACGCCCTGTTTTTCGGCCGCGCCAAAGTGGATGCATTGACCATACCCTGGTGCACCTACACGGAGCCGGAAATCGCCCATGTGGGGCTTTACGAAAAACAGGCGCAGGAGCAGAATATCGAGATCGATACCTTCACGCGGGAATTGAGCGACGTCGACCGCGCGATCCTTGAAGGGCATACCAACGGATTGGTGCGCGTGCATGTGCGTAAAGGAACCGATAAAATCGTCGGCGCCACCATCGTGGCGTCCAACGCCGGCGACATGATCTCGGAGATCACCCTGGCCATGACACACAAGCTGGGGCTCAAGCAGATCGCCGATACCATTCATCCCTATCCGACCCAGGCGGAGGCCGTCCGGCAAATCGGCGACGCCCACAACCGCACCCGATTGACGCCTTTTACCCGATCGCTTTTTTCGAAATTGATGGCCTGGCGCCGGTAATATCAAAAGCCGAAAATACCGTATTGCGTATCACTGCCAAAGAGAAAGGAAACGGGACATGAACGAAATCTATTACGAACCGCGGGACCTGGAAGATTTTTCCAATATCGGCGAGTACGCCTCTGAGCCCGGTGCTAAATTTTTCCAATACTACGCCGCCGCCACCAGTGCCGGAAAACTGACCGAACGCGAAAAAGCGTTGATCGCGCTGGCGGTGGCCACCGTAAGGCACTGCCCCTACTGCATCGACGCCTATACGAACAAATGTCTTTCACTGGGTGTGGGCAATGATGAAATGATGGAGGCGGTTCATGTGGGCGCGGCCATGGTCGCCGGGGACACCCTGGCCCACGCTACCCAGATGCGCAAAATCATCAAAAAAAAGGAGATGTAACAGATGCACAACGCAACGCAGAAAAATCCACCGGATCCGTTCATCGAGCAGTTGAATCATTGTGGGGCGTTTCCGTTGCGGGCCGCGGGCATCGATATTCTCCAGATGAATATCACCCGGCGGTGCAACCTGTCTTGCAAGCACTGCCATGTCCAGGCCGGCCCCCATCGCACGGAGGTCATGACCCGGGAAACGATGCGACACTGTGTCCGGGCGGCGGAATGTGAAGCCATTACAACCATCGACATCACCGGCGGGGCTCCCGAACTGAATCCGGACCTGGAGTGGCTGATCGAATCCCTTGCTGTTCTGGGAAAGCGGTTGATCGTGCGCAGCAACTTGCTGGTGATGCTTGAACCGGACTACCGGCGCTACATGGATGTCTTCGCCGCGCATAAGGTCGAACTCGTCGGTTCCCTGCCCGATTATCATGCCGAAAGAACCGATCGGCAGCGCGGATCCGGCGCCTTCGAAGCGGTGATCGAAGCCATCCGCGCGTTGAACCAAAAGAGATTCGGTGCTCCCGAAAGCGGCCTGCTGCTGCACCTCGTGCACAACCCGGTGGGCGCGTATCTGCCGGGGCCCCAACGCGCGCTGGAAGCGGAATATCGCCGTGTCCTGCAGGATGTGCACGGCCTGCAGTTCAACACCCTTTTCTGCCTGGTCAACAGCCCCATCGGCCGGTATCGGGAGTATTTGAAGTGCAGCGGAAACCTGTCGGATTACATGCGCGCCCTGCAATGCGCCTTCAATCCCCAAACCGTGGACAGCGTCATGTGCAAAACGACTCTTTCGGTGGGCTGGGACGGGCGGCTGTATGACTGCGATTTCAATCAGATGCTGAATCTGGTGGTGGACAACGGCGCCCCCGATCATATCAAGGATTTTGATTTCACCCGGCTGGCGGAGCGTGAAATCGTGGTGCGAAGCCATTGTTTCGCGTGTACGGCCGGCGCCGGGTCCTCCTGCCAGGGGGCCTTGGCGACGTGAATATCGTGCCTTCAGCATGACGGTTGCCTCCTCCCGGCGCGTTGCTTCTGTTTTTTTTCCGCACACAATCAATAACGCTGTAAGGATTTGTGCGTCAAGGCGACAAATGTACCAAAAGGAAAGCGGACAAAAAGAGAAAACGCTTTTCGACATTGCCGACATCCCGGATGTTTTGAGGCATGGATCACATGAAATCGAATCCATCATCGCAAGAGGAGGTTGTCATGAATACAAAACGACGCTTTCAAATCGCTCTGATCGCCATGGCGAGCCTTTTTTTCTTCTCTTTCAGCGGGGCCGCCGGCAGCGGCCGGACGATCGCTCTTGAGCCGACGGCGGAACACCCTGAAGCCAACGGAACCGTCGTCATCGACAAAAACCATATCAGCCTTCAGGCCCGCGGCCTCAAACCCGAGGCGGTGTACACCGTTTGGTTCGTGAAGATGAAACCCAAGAAAAGTGAAACGGGCGCGGGTACGGCCCCGTACATGTTTCGAACAGATCCGTGGGGCAATGGCAGCTACAGCGCACCGCTGGACGAGACGCCATTCGGAAAATGGGCGATGATCATGGTGGTGCAGCACCCCAACGGGGATCCGAAGGACATGAAGCACATGGTGGGGGCCTTGAAGGCAGGCCTGTAGAATTGATGCGGCGCCTGTAGTCCGGTCCAAACCGGGAGCAGGCGCTGCTATCAAACCCGAAAACGGTGGGTGTAGGGTTTCCGGAAGTTCCCCATGGCGGTCTTTTCAGATTCCCGTTTGAAAATTCAATCCGGTTTGGTATCATAAAGCCTCCGGGTTTTCGAAATCGATTGAGAAAGGGTGCCAGGCGCCATGGATAGACCGCCCCAGCTTGATGCCGACGCATGGGTGGATCGATACGGTGACGCGCTTTTTCGTTTCGCCAGGGCCCGTGTCAAAGACAAGGCCGTTGCCGAGGATCTCGTCCAGGACACATTTTTGGCGGCGGTCCGATCCAAGGCCCGGTACCGGGGGCAATCTTCCGAGAAAACGTGGCTGTTCGGCATCTTGAAACACAAGATCGTTGATCATTATCGCAACAAGAAAAATATTGTGAATGTTCGGGACTTCATCGAGGATCCCGACCATGTGGAAACTTTTTTCAACGCTAAGGGGGGCTGGCGGATGCGTCCGGCCCACTGGCGAGTGAATCCCGGAAAGGCCCATGAGGCCAAAGAATTCTTCGACCATCTTTATCGATGCCTGTCAGGGTTGCCCCGGCGGACTGCGGATGTTTTTGTTCACAGGGAAATTGACGGGTTGAGCACTGAAGAAATTTGCCGGCGTTTCGACATTACGGAAAACAACTGCTGGGTGATTTTGTATCGCGCCCGCATGCTGCTGCGCAAGTGCCTTGAACTGGTCGGTTACAATCCGCAGGTGCAAGGATATGAAACATGAAACACTGGATGTTCCGCTGTCAGGAAGTTTCCCGAAAAGTATCTCAAATGATGGATACATCTCTACCATTGCGCCAGCGCCTGGCGATTCGGATTCATCTGATGATGTGCCGTTACTGTATGCGGTTCTACCGGCAGTTGAGGATACTCAGAAAAATGATTACTGCCGAGGATTTCGATCCGCCGGCCGGCAAAACGCCGGAAACGCTTTCTGAAGAAACCAAAACACGCATCAAGGAAAAGCTCCGCCCATTTCTTTAATCACGGCCGCTTTTTTTACCGGCCGAGCATTCTTTCATTTCTGCCGTTGTTCCGTCTTTTTCTGCGTTTTATCTTTACGGCAGGACCCATCGCTGCCTTTATAGTGTAAGGAAAAGACCCTATACAAGACAAACTGGACGAACAGTTTTTACTCCCCCCGCACCGAAGGAGGATGAAATGGAATCAAAACCGATACGTTCCGTGCATATTTTTTGGGTTGTCTTTTTTTCTCTAATCCTTCTGTCGTTTCCGGCGGCAGGGAAGGTGGTTCGCGAAAACGGCAAGACTTATCTGGTAGACCTGACCGGTGAACGGTGGGACATCTCCCAGGCCGTGTCCATCGGGTATGATCCGTATCAATTTGAATTTGGAATCGGCCGCCATGCGTTTACGCCCTTAAGCGACAAGGATTGGAATCCCGAAAGAAAAGAGCCTTCCCCGAGAACGCGCGTTATCGGCATTGCCGGAGACCAGGATGCCCACGCATATGCAGTGGAAAAGCTGCGGTACCACGAAACCGCCAACACGTTTCTCGGGGAACATGCCATCGTCACCGGTTACTGACCGCTGGTCGATTTGGCGGCTGTGTACAGTCGCGAAGTTGACGGGAAAACACTCACGATTTCCCCCTCGGGGTGGACGTATAAAAGAACCTTTGTATTGTTTGATAAAGAAACCGGCTCCCTTTGGTATCCCCGAAAGGGCGGCTTAATGGGAATTCAGGGCGTGTATTTTCAAAGACGGCTTCCGGAACTGACATCGACGGATACGCAATGGTCGAAATGGAAAAAGAGATACCCGGAAACCAAACTGATGAAATGACCCGGCATTTTTGAATGGAGAGGTCTGTGTCTGAAGAGAAACCGATTAAAGCACGATGTTTTTAAAGGACCTTGCCGGACAGTTTCGCAGACAAGCCGGGGCAATACGCAGCACCACGCGTGAATTTTTACTCGGAATCATCGTATCTGAACATTTTCTCCAGAGCAAATGGATCATCGAAATGACGTTTCCCCACAAAGGCCACGGCGTGGCGGCCCCACTGCCGCATGGCGCCAGGCGAAACAACACCCGTAGGCCAGAGAATGAAGCGTTCGAGTCTTTCGCTTCCAAACGCAATGCTGTTTTCGTTGAACATGCTCCGGTGTCCCCCTTTTGTATCCGGGAGGCTCCGCAGCCGGTCATAGTCCACCAGGGAATAGACGACCGATTCAGACTGTGATTCACGATCCAAGGGATAGAGATTCTGAACATAATGCGTGCGACTCTCCATGGCCAGATTCATCAATTCTTTTGAATGGGTGATTTCAGGTGCTCTCAGAATCAAGGGGGGTTCGGCATAGTCGATTTTTTCACGCGCCTTGAGCCTGCGCGTTGGATAGGCTTTGTAATAGCATCCACAGTTATGTATC
Source organism: uncultured Desulfobacteraceae bacterium (assembly GCA_964596535.1). Classification (GTDB taxonomy): domain Bacteria; phylum Desulfobacterota; class Desulfobacteria; order Desulfobacterales; family UBA2156. The sequence continues at coordinate 4,006 of CAZQUR010000098.1, read as the reverse complement.
GTCTCGTAAAGCAGCGGCTCACCGTCTATTCCCAATGTCATCCGATAATTCACCCCGTCAAGTACGCCTCCATACAAATCGAAAACACCTTTTTTGGGCCGGGCGGGAAACCAAACGATATAATTGAGTTGAGTCAGTATCTCTTTTTCAAAACGCGTAAAAGAAAGGCGTGTGTAAATGACAGGCGGATCGATGTTGACGTCAAGTTGCCCGTTTTCGTCCCAGAACGGCGTTCCGATGCGATCATGGTCTGTGACGGTTTGGATTTCCCATGCCGGTGCATAAAACCGGAAAAGGGCTTCACGGTCTTCCGTGGAATACAGGGGGATTCCCAGGGCATCGCGTCGGGTTGATTCAACGATTTGACGGACGGAAGGCAACGCATTGCTTTTGCCCGCCGCGTAACGAATGGATTGCCATTCTACCGGAGATTGAGTGGAAAAGGTGTTTTTTGCTTCGGTCTGCCAATTCGATACCCCGCAAGAGACAAACCACCGGGTGAGAGGATAAAGACCGAAAACCCGCCGGGGCCATATATATTCACTGGGCGCGGAGGCTTTTTTCCGCAATGTTTTCCGCCGCTTTCCATCCCGGAAATCCGCAATCCGCAATACATTGCTGCAAGTACGGATTTTGCTGTAGATTTCATCTTTGTCATCCATTGAACCGCCGGCCACGTCGGCGGTGAGGGGCAGGTTGGCAATTTCATATTTGCGGGCATCCTGATCCAATGCCTGCATCCGGTCCAGCCAGGCGGCGAATGCCGCTTCATCCTCGACCTCCTCGCGAAAAGAGGCCAAAAACCGATTGACCCGTAAATAGGGATAGCCCTTTATTCTGAAGGAACCCGCGTCTATCGCATGCGCGTCCGCAACGGCTTGATCAAGAAGCAAAAAGAAATCCGCGCACTCTCCCGGTCGGCCGCTTTCCCCTACACGGGCGGAACGGGTTGGAACGGGTATGGTGGCGCAACCGGTCAAAAAGAACAAAGAAAGGATGGCCACGAATAAGCGATGGGGTTTCGTTAGAAAAGATCGGGACATGT
>CAZQUR010000098.1:0-2861 GCA_964596535.1 uncultured Desulfobacteraceae bacterium | reverse complement strand
AGTAAAATTCCTATCCGATTCATCACTATCGATTTTTCTCCGGCCAAAGGCGCCTTGCTTTTTTATCGATCGTCCGGGCGCTGTTCCCATCGCACCTCCAGGGGAGACTCGGTCACGGGCCAGGTGCCTTTTTCCGCGTTTCTCCCCTGCCGGAAAACCAGGTAGCTGTATTTTCCGTAATGGGCCGCCTTCCGCGCCGCCAGAGGCCCCAGTTCCGGATGGACCGGCGTGAGAACCGCCACGACGTGTCCGGGGAAACGGGGATCGGCGAGGACGCCGAAAAACGTATCCGTGGCCTCCCGGTAGGTGCGCTTCCCCAAAGCCACCCCCTCGGGCGTGATCCGAAGGGGTGCGGGCGGCGCCGGAATGAGATCCCGGTTTCGGGGAACCCCGATAAAGACCCGGTGCCTGCTTCCCGTATCCGTTTTGTGAAGGTCGTTTTCTTGGATGATTTCTATCCGGGAGAGCCCTAACGCGGCCACGAGCATCTCCGCCGTATCCATGCCGGGCTTCCCGGCGCCGTCGGCGATTACCACCGTTACGGCTTCGGCGCCCTTCAAGAAGTTGATCGTGGGCGGAATTTCTTTCGGGTGAAGCCTCCGGAACACGTCCACGTCCGGATCCAGGTGTACGGCGGAAGGTTTCCCCGGTACGAAAAGCGAGAAATCCGTGTCAGGGTCATGCAGCGAAAGCATGTGCTGCACCGGCCCGGAAGCAGTTTCGATTCGCAACTTCACCGGGATGTCGAAAACCGGAGCGCTCTGGCGGACCTGCCCGGAAACCCGCCAAAAGGTCCCGGCCGGTTCCCGGGACACGTTTTCCAGCGCCAGGTTCGGGGCACCTTTTTTGAGGATCCACTGGGAAAAGAAGCCTTCGAGAGTACAGCACGGACCCTTTCCGGCGCGGCGTTCGAATACAGCGCGAAAGTCCTCCCACGACGCAGATTGAAACCGCTTTTCCGAATACAGATCCTTAAGGCCCCCCCAGAAAACGGTTTCACCCAGTATCTTTCGGAGCATGTGAAAGACCATGGCCGACTTTTCATAGCCGATGACCCGGGTTGCAGGATCCACCCGGGCGGTGAACTGTGAAAGGGGGAAATCCGTTTCCGGGTCGACGAGGACGGCGTAGTTTCGAAGCCATTGGAGCCGGTGCCGGCGGGCGGCTTCCGCCGATTCCCGTTCCTTGAAAAGGTGATCGGCCACGTAGGTCGTCAGCCCTTCGGCCCAGTTTCCCCCGTTATCGTCGACCTGCACGCCGTTTCCCCACCAGGAGTGGGCGATTTCGTGTCCGAGGGAGACGTTCACAATAAAGGGAAGCCGGAGCACGGTGCCCCCCATGACCGTGTATGAAGGGAACCCGTAGCCCGTGGGGAAAAAGTTTTCCACCACGGCGAACTTCTCAAAGGGATAGGGGCCGAAAAGCGCGTTGTAGAGTTGAAGGTAGCGGGTTGTCGCCGCGATATAGCGCTTCGAAAGCGGCTGGGTTTCCGGGAGAAAGTAGGTCGCCACCTGAATGCCGTCCCACTCGGTTTCCGTCACGATATACGGGCCGGCGCTGAGGGAGAGTCCCTCCGTGGCCCGATCCACCCTCCAAAAAGATCGTGTGCGTCCGCCCATTATTTTTGTGCCCCCGGATCTTCCGGCCGTCACAGCGATCCCGTTTTCCGGGGCATCCACCGTGATGTCGAACCGGGAGCTTTCCCCCCGGCTTCGGGGGTACCACCCGGCGCCGGGAAGAAGAAAGGTCCCCCGCGGTCCCACGATGCCGGTGACGCCGTATCCCGGGTTCTCGGTGTTCGCCGGCGTCTCGGGAAAGGGATCATCGAAAACGGCGGAATACCGCACCGACACCCGGGCCTGTCCGCCGTTCCCGGGCATCATCGGTACGGTCAACCGGCCTTCTAAAAATTGATGCGCCGCGGCGGTGCCGTTCACGGTCACCTCCAAAATGGAGGCCCGGGGAGACAACCACAGAGTCAAGGGATTTTTGTTCACCGCCGGTTTAAAGGTGATGGCATCGACCCCGAAAAGGGTGTGCGTTTCCGGCTGGAGGCGGACGTAAAGCTCGTGGTGCATTGCAACGCCGGTCGCTGCCGCCGGTGAAAGGAAAAACAAAAGATAAAACACCAGCGCCGTAACGGTGGCGTGAAAATTTGTGTCATTCATAAAATATCCGGAACACCCTGGTGAATTTTCATGGCAAAGGGAGTAAACAAATTTTGAAATACCAATGAGTTTCTAAAACAAAAGAGATGACGGTTCAAGAATTACCTTGTTTTTCACCCCAAGGCCCGGACCGTTTTGCACATTTTTGAATCCCGTTATTCGGTTTTTCCCTTAAAAAGGATGACCATAGACACCAGGGTAGATGAGCCCGATTTTTTTATTGGTTTGAATACGAATAAGCCGCAGAGCTTCAGATAGGTCCCTGTCATTTGAAAGGATTACAGCACAATCGTATTGGTCAAGCCATGCGTCATTTAGAACATGGACAGCCAAATTCACATCAGAACCTTTTTCTTCGGTTTTTAATACGTCTGAGAATTTAAGCGGTGGGACCAAAGGATAATTTGGCAGGGAAACCTTATGGCTTAAAAAGTGTCAAAAAAGATTGTTATTTCAGGGATATATTTTTGTAAGGCCCTTAGGTATGTTTTTTGACGGATGGGCTGATCCGGGTCGATGATCCCGGAAACAATTGCGGTAAAATATTTAATTCCAGTTATTTGATGGTGTTGTTGGAGAACATTAGATGTAAGTTTTTTCAGGTCGAGCCATTTGTGGGCTCCCTTTTATAATCAGCGGTACCCCGCCCGTATTTTCAGAATGAATTGACAAGCAAGCGCGTATTATCGAATT
>CAZQUR010000097.1:0-10399 GCA_964596535.1 uncultured Desulfobacteraceae bacterium | reverse complement strand
TACGCCTCATTCCTCAGAATTTGCGCGCCTTGCATCTGGAGCTTTTTACTTTGCCGTCCCAATTTCGACTTTTTACAAGTTTATCATCCTGGAGCGTCGGACAACAGAATATCATGGCGTACGGTTTATTTGCGGCGGCCTTTTTCACCTGCCTGGTCCTGACCCCCCTGGTCCGTAAGGCGGCCCTGGAAAAGGGCTGGGTGGCGCAGCCTTCCGAGGAGCGCTGGCATAAAAACCCCACCGCCTTGCTCGGCGGGATCGCCATCTATGCCGGAATTTCCATCCCCCTTTTTGTCCTCTCCGATTTTTATTCCATTTTTTCCCACATGGACCGGACCGCGGTGGTCAGGCTCCCCGCCTCTCCGGAGGCCGCGGTGTGGCTCGGGATCACCGGGCTGTTCCTGCTGGGCCTTCTGGACGATTTCATCAAGATCAAGCCCCACACCAAATTGATGGGGCAGATCGTGGTGGCCTCATTCATCGCCTTTCTGGGGTTTCGGCTCCACTGGTTCGTCTCCTTGACCCTGGATACCATGGTGACCATCGTGTGGATCGTGGGGATCACCAACGCCTTCAACCTGCTGGACAACATGGACGGCCTCTGCGCCGGGGTGGGACTCGTGGCGGCCCTGATCCTGGCCGTCCTTTTTTTTAATCATTCCGAGCCGCTTTTTTTCATGGCCCTGATCCTGGCCGGATCCCTGACCGCCTTTTTGGTGTATAACTTCAATCCGGCCTCCATCTTCATGGGCGACAGCGGGAGCCTTTCCATCGGGTTTTTCCTTTCCATGCTGGCCATGCTGTACACCCAAAACGGCACCGGGAACCGGATCTCGGCCTACGCCGTTCCGGTGATGGTCCTCATGGTCCCGATTTTGGACACCACCCTGGTGACGCTGATCCGGATTTTGAGCGGCCGGAAGGCGTCGGTGGGGGGAAAGGACCATACGTCCCACCGGCTCGTCCTCATGGGGCTTTCCGAGCGGGGGGCCGCCCTGTTTCTTTACGGCATCGGCGCCGTGTCCGGACTTTCCGCCGTTTTTGTGGACCGGAGCGACACCCTCACCTCGCCGGGGGTCATCATCCCCCTGGCCCTGTCCGTGATGCTCATGGGGGTTTATCTGGCCCAGATCCGCGTCTACCCCGAAGAGGAGTTTTCCCTTCTCCGGGGACGGGTGTATACCCCCATCCTGGTGGAGCTGACCTACAAGCGCCAGATTCTTCTGGTCATCCTCGATTTCGGGCTCATTGCATTCGCCTATTACGTTTCTTATCGGCTCCGGTTCGAAGAAAACGCCTTTCTCATCTATTTCAAGGTCTTTTTACGGTCCCTGCCGGCGGTCATCGCCTGCAAGTTTTTGGCTTTTTTCGCCATGGGGGTCTACCGGGGCATCTGGCGCTACATGAGCGCCAGTGATGTGTATACGTACCTCAAGGCCACGGCGGCGGGGACCGTTCTGTCCGTCACGGTGGTGACCTTCATCTACCGGTTCGAGGATTTCTCCAAGGGGATTTTCGTCATCGACTGGTTTTTGTGCACCGGCCTGTTGTTGGGGACCCGGGGCTCCTTCCGCCTCTTCCGGGACACCATGCGCCGGAAGTCCATGGCCGGGGATGCGGTCATCATCTACGGCGCCGGCCGCGGGGGGGAAATCCTGTTGCGGGAGATTCTCAACAACGACGCCCTCAATGTAAAACCCGTGGGGTTCATCGACGACGACGTCATGAAAGCGGGAAGGAAGCTCCAGGGGTATCCCATCCTGGGGTCCTTTGCCGACCTGGAGACCCTTGTCGAGAAGCATCCGGTGGGTGGGCTGCTCGTTTCTTTCACCGAGGCCGATCCGGCGAGAATGGAGGCGGTGAAGGCGTTTTGCAAAGACCGCGGCCTTTTTCTCAAGCGCTTTTCCGTGCAGCTTGAAGACGTCCCGCTTCCTGCCGATGAACACCCGCCGGCTGTCCCGCCGGCCTGAAACGGGTCAACGGAAAAAGGGGAAACCGGCCGGCATGAACGTACTGGGAATCGAAACCTCATGCGATGAAACCGCGGCCGCGGTGGTCAAAGACGGCACCACGATCCTGTCCTCGGTGGTGGCCTCGCAGATCCATGTCCACCATGCATACGGCGGCGTGGTCCCGGAGCTGGCGTCCCGGAAACACATGGAGGCCATCGTTCCGGTGGTGCGGCAAGCCCTTCAGGAAGCGGGGGTTTCCCTCGGCCGAATTGACGGCGTGGCCGTGACCCGGGGGCCGGGCCTGGTGGGGTCTCTTTTGGTGGGGTTTTCCTTTGCCAAGTCCCTGGCCTATGCCGCGGATATGCCTTACGTGGGGGTGGATCACCTGGAAGGCCATCTCCACAGCGCCTTTTTTGCTTCGACTCCGCCGCCCTTTCCCTTTGTCGCCCTGCTGGTCTCCGGGGGGCACACGGCCCTGTATCGGGTGAAGGATTTCCTCGACTGGAACCTCATGGGAAAAACCCGGGACGACGCCGCCGGGGAGGCCTTCGACAAGGTGGCCAAGATGCTGGGCCTGGGGTATCCCGGCGGGCCCGTCATCGACCGGATGGCACGCAAAGGGGATCCGGACCGGATCCGCTTCCCCAGGGCCTTTTTGGATTCGGATTCCTTTGATTTCAGCTTCAGCGGGGTCAAGACGGCGGTGAACCGATACCTCCAAACGCATCCGGAGCATCCGAATCACGTGCCCGACATCGTTGCGGGATTTCAGGAAGCGGTGGTGGATGTCCTTGCCGTCAAGGCGGCCCGGGCCGCGGAAGCCTTAGGGTGCCCTCACCTGGCCCTGGTGGGCGGTGTGGCGGCCAACGCCCGGCTTCAGGCACGGATGGGAGCCGCCGCCGGGGAAAAGGGGATGGTCTTGCATGTTCCGCCCCTGGATCTTTGCGGGGACAACGCCGTCATGATCGCCCATGCCGGGTACCACCGCCTTTGCCGGGGGGAAGCCTGCGGGCTCGACGCCGACGTTTACTCCCGGGCGGGCCGGCCGCCGGTGAAAGATTAAGCGGGACGGAAAAAGGCGTCCTTGATCCGGGTGATCCGTTGATGGCACGCCGCCGCCGAGGCCCTGAGGGCGGCGGATCTTTCCAGGCACTTCCGGATTGCATCGAAGAGACGTTCCATCTTTTCCATACGGTGACAGACCAACGCCACGTCGATTTGGGCCTCCAGGATCCGGCCGGCGAGGGTCTCGACGGCATAACGGCCGTCAACGGCCCCCATGTCCAGATCATCGGTGATCACCAGGCCGTCAAACCCCATTTGGTCCCGGAGCAGATCCCGGGCGATGATCCCGGAGAGGCTGGCCGGCCAGTCCGGATCGATTTGCGTGTACACCAGGTGGGAGAGCATGATGCCCGAAACGCCCGTTTCCACGGCGCCTTTGAAAGGGACGAGATCGGAGGTTTCCATTTCCGAAAACAAAACCGGAAGACGGATGGGGTCCACGTGGGGATCCTTGACGGCCCGTCCCATTCCGGGAAAGTGTTTGGCCACCGAGAGGATGCCCTTTTCCTGGAAACGGGAGACCACCGCGCTCCCCAAAACCGACACGCGGACCGGGTCGCTTCCGAAGGATCGGTTCGTCATCACGCCGTCGATGCCGGGCGGCACCACGTCGAGTACGGGCGCCATGTTCATGTTGATCCCCACGGATTTCAATTCCAGGCTCGTGGTCTCGGCAAAGCGCCGGGCGCCGGCAGTATTTTGGATATGCGGATTTCCGGAAAATTCGGTGAAAAACGGTCCTTTCAGGCGGGCCACTTCCCCCCCTTCCTGATCCACGGCCACAAAGAGGAGGGCCCTGCCGCAGGAGACGGCGAAGTCCTGGGCCGACCGGACGAGTCGGCGCACCTGTTCGGGATCGCAAATGTTCCTTTTGAACAAAATAATGCCGGAAACGCCAATGTCCCGGATGAGGTATTTCAGGTCCGCGTCCAGGCGGGTGCCGTTGAATCCCACCATCAGGCGGGAGCCGGCGAGGCGCGCCTCCGAAGCATGCGGCGTCATTTCGATTTCCCTTTTTCTTTCTGGTACTTTTTCACGGCCGAGCGGTGTGCCGGAAGGTCTTCGGAAAAGACATGGGTGCCGTCGTTTTTGGAGACAAAATACAAATACGGGGTCTTGGCCGGATAGACGGCCGCTTCAAGGGAATCGGCCCCCGGGTTGGCGATGGGCCCGGGCGGCAGCCCGGAAATCCGGTAGGTATTGTACGGCGTCTTTTCATTGAGGTGCTGCCTCGTAAGGTTTCCGTCAAAGTCTTCAATCCCGTAAATCACGGTGGGATCGCTTTCCAGCCGCATGTTTTTTTTCAGCCGGTTGTGAAAGACCGAGGCGATGAGGGGCCTTTCGAAACCGGCGCCGGTTTCTTTTTCGATCATGGACGCCAGGGTGACCACCTGGTGGAGGGTGAAGCCGGCCTTTGCCGCATCCGTTTCCCATTGGGGGCGGAAAGCCTTGCGGAACTGGGCCACCATGGCGGAGAGGATGGCTTCCGGGGAGGCCTGTTTCGGAAAATGGTAGGTCTCCGGGAAGAGATACCCTTCGAGGGTGGGGGCGTCGATCCCCAGACGCCGTGCCGTGTCCGGATCCGTGGCGGCCGCGATGAAGGCCTTTCTGTCCGCCAGGCCCGCCTGATCCATCAGCGCCGCAATCTGGAAAAGGGTATATCCTTCAGGCACGGTCACCCGGTGCAGGCGCACCCTTCCCGAGGCCATGGCCTCCAGAAGCTCGGCCGGGGGCTGGGCGGCCGACAACGCGTATTCCCCGGCCTGGATCCGCACGTCCATCCCTTTCAACCGGGCGTAAAGCCGCAGCTTGGACGCACTTTGCACGATATTTTCCCGCTGCAGCCGCTCGGCGATTCCCCGGAACGTCTCCCCGGGCGAGACGTTAACGGTTTGGGTTTCAGCCGAAGGATCGGCCGGGGTTCGGGCAAAGTGCTGGATTTCGAAAAAAAGGAAGATCCCGGCGCAAAAGGCGAGATATCCGGTAAAAAGAGCGGCGGTGACGTATTTCGATTTTTTGGATGCGCCCATGCCGGTGAAAGAGCGGTCGGTTTCAGATCAGCCGGAAGAGCTGTTCCACGGCATCGGTGAAGGCATCCATGGAAAAGGCATAGTGCATTTCCAGAAAATTTTTCCGGAACGCCGCCACGTTCTCCTTTACGGCACGCCGGCCGTCCACCGCGTCGGCCATGAGGCCGGCGAGTTGCTCGAAATGGGCTTCCTTCATGCCGAACCGGGTCATCTCCTGGACCCCCATGCGGATGGATCCGGAAGCGGTGAAGCCTTCATCCAGAGGCCCCGCCTGGTAGTTGACGATGATGTTGTTTTCCTCCAGGCGGCGGGCGATGTCCGGACCCCGGGCGTACCCTACGTTGAGGACCACCTGGTGGGTCTCGGTGTGGGAAATTTCCGGATCCCCGGCCACGTCCAGGCCGCAGGATGCAAGGGCTGCGGCAAAGGCCTTGGCGTTGGCCAGCACCTGGGCCTGGTAGGCGTCCTTGAAGTGGTTCATTTCATAAGCCGCCATGAGAAGTCCCAGGAGCGTCCCCAGGTGATGGTTGCTGGTGGCGCCGGGGAAGGTGCGGCGCTGGATCGCCTCCCACACGGCATACCCCGGATCCTCGAGGGCCCAGTTTGCGGCGATGATCCCCCGCTGGGTGCCGAAATAGGTTTTGTGGGTGGATCCGGTGACGATCTCCGCCCCTTCCTTGAACGGCTCCTGGAACAAAGGCCCCACAAGACCCAGGACATGGGCCATGTCGTAGAGGATCATGCAGTCCAGGCCCATGGTGTCCACCATTTCCCGGAGCCGGGCCACCGGTTCCCGGTACAGGGTCATGCTCTTGCCGAAGATGATCATCTCGGGACGGTGTTCTTCCAGGATCTCCCGGCAGGCGGCCACGTCGATTTTAAAGGGATCCTCGGGCAATACCGGGAAATTGATCACGGCGGGCTTTTCCGTTTTGGGGTCCCGCATGACGAAGTCCCGCAGCGCCCCCATGGGCTGGGCGCTTAAGTGCCCGCCCTTGATGATGTGGTTGTTGAGGATCTTTCTGATCCGGCGCTGCTCGCTTTTCCGGTCGGCCTGGTTCAAGTAGTCCACCATGGCGCTGAAGACGGCGGAGTTGGCCATCTGCCCGGAGATGACCCGGGTTTCCACGTCCCGGCATCCCAAAAAGGCGCACAGCTCCTCGATCAGAAGCGATTCCACCTCGGCGATGAATTCGGTCCCCTGGTAGTAAAAGACTTCGGCCTCGGAAAAGGCCGGAACCGGTTTATGTTCGGCGTATCGTCCCGAAGGGTCCGCCGCGGAAAGGAGCTTGACGAGGGGAGAGGGGGTTTGTTCCGAGGGGATCAGGTTGATGCATTCCTCCCGCCGCCATCGGGTATTGAAAAGGGCCTTTTCGAGAAGGGTCTTGGCTTTTTCCGGGCCGGGGGTTTTTCCGGAAACAGGTTTTTCCTGGTGGATTTGATTCCAGGGGATGGGCCGGGCATAGGGCGGGGCCTCGCTGCGCAGGTGATAGGGGACGATGACCGCCTTGACCCGCTTTCCCCGGATATCGATTTCGAGGACGTCTCCCTCGCGGCAGTCGCTGTCCACAAAGGCCAGGCCGATTCCCCGGAGTCCGGTGTTTTCCGTGGGCGCCGAGTGGATTCCTTCTCCTTCAAATTCCAGGTAAGGCACCATGGTGCCGCTGGTGACCTTTCCCACCGGACGGTTGTTTCTAAGCACCGGGTATCCCTGTCGGGGAACCCCTTTTTCCGTGAGGGCCACGGGCTGGATCCGGCGGGGAAGGTCGCCGACGTCCGAATAGTCTTCGAAGGTGATCCGTTTGAAGGCTTCGAACTGGCGGAACAAAGCCGCCCGGCCGATGAACTCCCCTTTCAGGGGAGAAAAGCTCACGGCGAACTTGGCCAGAGGACAGGCAAAGATGGGGATGGGATTTCCGTCCGGATCCGATCCGAACTCGTGTCCGTAAAGGGGGAGGGCGGCTTCCAGGCGCAAGGTGTCCCGGGCCCCCAGACCCACGGGGACGGCGCCTTCGGCCAGGAGGCGGTTCCAGACGCCGGTCGCGTCTTCACGCTTGATGAAAAGCTCGAAACACAGCGGCTCCCCCGTGTAACCGGTTCGACCCATCCGGACGGTGGCGCCGGCGACGACGGCGGTGGAAAGGGCGTTTCTGAGGGGTTCGGGGAGGGATCCCTCGTCGAGGCATGCCCTTAAAACCGCCTTGGAGCGGGGACCCTGGAGGCTGAGCATGGCCAGGGATTCGGTACACTCTTCCAGGGTGACGTCTGTAAAGTCGTTCAGGACGGTATCGAAATGAGCCCGGTCTTTTTGGGTGTTGGCCGCGTTGACCACCAAAAGATACCGGTCTTCAACGAACCGGTAGAGATACGCGTCGTCGATGGCGTACCCCTGGGGATCGGAGATGAGGGTGTACTGGCTTTCTTCGACTTCCAGGGCCGCGGCGTTGTTGGTCAACACGTGCTGGAGAAAGGAAAGGGCGTTTTTCCCGGAGACGATGAACCGGCCCATGTGGGAAACATCGAAAAGACCGGCCGCCTTTCGGGTGGCCAGGTGTTCCCGGAGAATCCCGGGTGGATAATGCAGCGGCATGTGCCATCCCCCGAAAGGCACCAGGGCGGCCCCCAGAGAAACGTGGCGGTCGTACAAAACGGTTTTGTTCAGGGTTTCCATCTCCGGTTTCCCTTTCTTTTGGGTCAATGATTCAAAAAAGCTTCATATAAAGTGCTGGGCGTGTCAAGGTCTTTGTAAAAGACTGGTATTTGAAATCCCTTCAAGGCTATAATAGAGACGTGGGGATGCCGATGATGCCGATAACACTCAAATACGGCCGGGATACAATCGATTTTCCCGTTTCCGGGGAGGTGGATCTGTGGGGGATCAAGGATCCTGAACCGCGATGCGATCCCGGGGGTTTTTCCGTGAAAATACGCCGGGCGCTGGAAACGCAAAGCATGAACCTGACCCGGGTCGGCGTCGTGGTGGCCGACAAGACCCGCCTGTGCGATTATCCGACCTGTCTTCCCCGGCTCCTGGAGGCGCTGATGGAAGCCGGTGCGGATCCCGGGGGCCTCCGGATGTTTATCGCCTACGGCACGCACACCCGGCAAAGCGAAGCGGAGAGCCGGGGCGCCTACGGGGATGTTTACGGCCGGTTTTCGTTCATCCACCACCACGCAAACGACCGGGCCCTTTTTGAACACCTGGGAAAGACACCTGCAGGAACACCCGTGCTGCTGCGCGAAGATCTTCTGGCGTGCACCTGCGTCATTACCTTCGGGGCGGTTTCCCATCACTACTTCGCGGGCTACGGGGGCGGCCGCAAATTGATCTTTCCGGGCCTGGGATTCCGGGACGCCGTGTATCATAACCACGCCCTTTTCCTGGACAAAAAAAACAAGGGTTTGGCCCCGGGCTGCCGTCCCGGAATTTTAAAAGGAAACCCCGTGGCCGAAGACCTCGCGGCGTACGAAGCCGTCTTTCCGGCCCACCTGGCCATACACGGCATCCTGGACCGCCATGGAAAGGTGTGCGACCTGATGGTCGGCACCGGGCCGGAGGATTTCCGGAAAGCCTGCGCCGCGCACGGCCGGTATTGCGAAGTCAGGGTGAAAAAAGAATACCCTTGGGTTCTCGCGTCCTGCGGGGGGCATCCCAAGGACATCAACTTCATCCAGAGTCACAAAGCCTTGGAAAACGCCGCCCGGTTCGTCCAAGACAACGGGACCCTGGTGATCCTGGCCCGGTGCGGGGACGGGGTGGGTTCGGAAAGCTTTTTGAAGTACTTTTCCATGGGCGGGTTTGACGGCGCCTTCGAAGCGCTCATACGGCATTATGAGGGAAACGGCGGCACCGCCCTTTCCATGATGGCCAAAACAAATCGCATCCGGATTCTGATGGTGACGGAACTTGACGAAAACGTCTGCAAGGCAATGGGCGGGAAAAAGATTTCTTTTGACACGGCCGTTGCGCGCATTCAAAACCGGGACGGGCCCCTGGCCGTGATTCCCGATGCGGGCTTTCTGGTTCGAATTTAAAAAGTGCATGAAATCATTGTGAAGAAAAGGAGCGACATGAAGACACATCATCCGGATCCCAAATCCGATCCGCCGGAATTTCCGGACACTCCGGAAATCCCGTACATCGAAGGAGACGGCACCGGACCCGACATCTGGAAGGCCACCCGCCATGTTCTGGATACGGCGGTGGCACGCGCGTATGGGGGGAAGCGATCCATCCGGTGGAAGGAAGTCCTGGCCGGGGAAAAGGCGTTCAAGGAAACCGGAAGCTTCCTACCGGACGACACCCTGGAGGTCATCCGGTCCTTGGGTATGGCCATCAAGGGACCCCTGACCACCCCCGTCGGCGGAGGGATCCGCAGCGTCAACGTGGCCCTGCGCCAGGAATTGGATCTGTACGCCTGCATCCGGCCGGTGCAGTACATCCCCGGTGTCCCCAGCCCCATGCGCTTTCCGGAAAAAGTGGACATGGTGGTTTTCCGGGAGAACACGGAAGATGTCTATACGGGCCTGGAATGGGCCGCCGGATCCCCGTTCGCCCGGGAGCTCATCGACCGGGTGGAAGCGGAAACGAAGAGAAGAATCCGTTCCGATTCCGGAATCGGGATCAAACACATGAGCCGGTTCGGAACGCGGCGCCTGGTGGCCATGGCCATCCGGTACGCCATGGAACACAGGCGCCCCAGCGTGACCCTGGTGCACAAGGGGAACATCATGAAATTCACCGAAGGGGCCTTTCGCAACTGGGGATACGAATTGGCCCGGGAAGCGTTTTTTGAGATTACCCTCACGGAAGACGCCTTATGGAAGGACCACGGGGGTATCCTTCCGGAAGGAAAAGTGGTGATCAGGGACCGCATCGCCGATGCCATGTTCCAGCAGATCCTCCTTCGCCCCGATGAATACGATGTGCTGGCCATGCCGAACTTAAACGGGGATTACCTCTCCGACGCCCTGGCCGCCATGGTGGGGGGTCTCGGGATGGCGCCGGGGGGCAATATCGGAGACGGATACGCGGTTTTCGAGGCCACCCACGGCACGGCGCCCAAATACGCCGGTCTCGATAAAGTCAATCCCGGTTCCCTGATTCTTTCCGGGGCGATGATGCTCGACCACATGGGCTGGAACGAGGCGGGGGACCTGGTGCGCCGGGGCGTGGGTCGCGCCGTGTCCAAAAAACACGTCACCTATGATTTGGCCCGGCAGATGGAAGGGGCCGTGGAAGTCTCGTGTTCGGGGTTCGGCCGAGCGGTGGTGGATCATTTTTGATGGCTTCGTAAAAAGCCGTTTTTCCCCCTATTTTCACCCTCACCCCAACCCTCTCCCTCAAGGGAG
>CAZQUR010000096.1:3599-10446 GCA_964596535.1 uncultured Desulfobacteraceae bacterium | reverse complement strand
ACGTTTTATTATCTACCCTCGACCCCTTGAACCCTCGACCCCTCGAACCCTCGACCCCTTGAACCCTCGAACCCTCGAACCCTTGAACCCTGTTTCATTTCTCCGGCCATCCGGAAAGAAGCGTCAGCCTCAAAATGTCCAGGGCGCTCTGGGCAAAGATGGCTTTGTGCATGCGTCGGCTTCCGAAATTAAAATGAAGGCGTTTGGCAAAAACCCCTTTTCCCGACGCCAGGCCGATGCACACCGTCCCCACGGGTTTTTCCGGTGTTCCGCCGCCGGGCCCTGCAATCCCCGTGGTGGAAAGGCCCAAGTCGGCGCCGGCGATGCGCCGGACCCCCTGGGCCATGGCCTTGGCGGTCTCTTCGTGCACTGCACCGAACCGCTCAACGGTTTTCGGATCCACCCCCAGGATCGCGGTCTTGGAGGCATTCGAATACGTCACGGCGGAAAAAAGAAAATAACCGGAACTCCCCGGAACCTGGGTCAACCGGTGGGAAATCAGTCCGCCGGTGCAGCTCTCCGCCACGGCCAGGGTGGCGTTTTGTTCCGCAAGGAGCCGGCCCACCACCGTCTCCATGGGATGCCCCTCCAGGGAAAGGACGCGTTTCCCGAGGCGGTCGGCCACTAAGGCGGCAACTTCATCCAGTGCGTTTTCGAGGTTTTGGTCGGCCCGGCCGTAGGCATACAGCTTGACCTGGATTTCCGGGAACCGGGCCCGAAGTCCCAGGCGGACGCCGGGGATGCGCTCTGCAACGCCGGCCAGACGCTCCCCCACCGCCGCCTCGGGAAACCCGAAAGTGGACAGGGTCCGCGTCAGGCAGAGGCTGCGATGCTCCGAAGCATCCGCCGTAAGGCGCGGCAGGACCTGTTCCTCCAGCATTCTTTTCATCTCCGCCGGGACGCCGGGGAGAAAAAAGAAGGTGCACCGGCCGATTTTCAGGGAAAACCCCGGGGCGGTTCCGATGGGATTGGAAAGGAGGATCGATCCCTTCGGCAACAGGGCCTGCTTTTTGTTGGAATCGCTCATGAGGCGCCGCCGGTTTGCAAAAAAGCGCTCGATCTCTTCCAGGGCCCGGGGATTGATCTCCAGAGGAACCCCGGCCGCATCCGCCGCGGCGGCGGCGGAAAGATCGTCCTCGGTGGGGCCCAGCCCCCCCGTCACAACGGCTATGCGGGACCGGTTCCCGATTTCCCGCAGCACACCGACGAGGGCGGTCATGTCATCCCCTACGCTGATATGCCGCGATACGGCGATCCCCGCCGCCTCCAGTTTCCGGGCGATATACGCGGAATTGCTGTCCACCAGTTCGCCGCTGCGGATCTCTTCTCCCGTAGCCAAAATTTCAGTGATCATGACTTAATGCGCCTCTCTTACGGCTGTATCCGAAACCATTGCGGGTCTGCTTGCGTTCAAAGGGCCAAGGGTTTGACGGAGTCATGTTAATCCAAATCCTTTAGGAAGTAAACGGCAGGCTGGAAAAAGCGCATTCCCGTTGACCCCGGGATCCCGAACTGGTATGAAAATTCGTGTGAAATACGATCGCATCTTTTTTATCGCCCTGGTCTTTTGGATCGGAAGCCCGGTTTTATCTGCATCGACATGGGCGGCCGAGCCAATGACGGAGGTGGCCCTGGGATACTACGATCCCGTGGAACAGGCGGGACACGTGGTGTTTTTTCGAGAACATGCGGATGACCGGGCGTTCCTTCAATCCACCGCCGGATTCCCTCAGGAGGTCATCCGGCTGGTGAATCAGAACCGTGTGGCAGCCGGGCTTTTTCCCCTGAAACCCAACGGCATCCTGAATGCCATGGCCCAGGCCCATTCGGATCACATGCGGGCTACCGGGTGTTTTGCCCACCAGTGCCCTGCAGAGTATTCCCCGGCGGAACGGATTTGTCTTTCCGGCTACGGCATGTACGGCGGCACTCAAGCCCTTTCCAATTGTTTCGTCCAGGGCGGCGGAGGGGGACCCGGCCCAGGAGACGGGTCATGCTTTATCGGAGAAGCCATCGCCGCCGGATATCCGAACCCGGCAAGTGTTGTGACCGGTTGGATGGGAAGCCCTCCCCATTACGCCATCCTCATGCACGCCCAGCTCCGGGAGATCGGCGTGGGGTTTGCCGCCGGCGGCCCCCACCGGGCTTATTGGACCCTGGATGCGGGTAGCCAGCCCAACGTCCTTCCGGTTTTCATCAATGATGATCATCCCGAAACGACAACCGTTCAAATCATTTTATCCCTGACCAATGAGCAGGTATCCGGTTTCGGGGGCATCGATTACGCCCACGAGGTCCTCGTCAGCAATGATCCGGGGTTTACCGGTGCGGCCTGGGAGCCCTATGTCCCCCGTAAGCCGTGGACCCTCACGGAAGGCGGCGGGCATAAGACCGTGTATGTCAAATACCGGGATACCGACGGACTGGAAATCCTTTCCGCAGACGACATCCTGCTGCGATAAACGCGTTTCCGATCCCGGGTCTTCGATTACGCCTTATTCCGCCCGGAGGGCATCCACCGGATCCATACCCGCGGCCTTAAGCGCCGGAATCACCCCGGCCCCCAATCCCACGGCGGCGGCAAGAAGTTCGGCCAGGACGGCGTAGCTCCACGGCGTGTGCGTGGGAAGCGCCGGAACCAGGGCGTGCAACAGCCATGCTCCGCCGGCCCCCAGGACGAGTCCGGCCAATCCGCCGATCCCGGCCAACGCCACCGCTTCACCGATGAAAAGGAGCAAAATCTGGTTTCGCCCCGCCCCCAGGGCCCGCAGAAGCCCGATTTCACCGGTCCTTTCCTGGACGGCGATGGTCATGATGGTCAAAATCCCCACCCCGCCCACCGCCAGGGAAATCCCCCCCAGGGCACCGATGGCCAGGGTCAGGATATTCAGGACCGATCCGAGCACCGACAGCATCTGCTCCTGTGTGGTGATGGTGAAGTCCTCGGCGCCGTGACGGGAGACAAGCAATTGCGCGATCTTCTTTTTCACCTGGTCCGCACTGATTCCGGCTTCGTAGACCAAATCGATTTCCAGCAGACTCTCTCGATTGAAAAGGGATAAGGCCCGGGCGGCGGGAATATAGACGGCGTCATCCAGGTCGAATCCCAGCATCTGCCCCTTTGACGCCATGACCCCGATGGCCCGGTAGCGCTCCCCTCCGATGCGGATCCACTTTCCCAGCGGATTGCGCGATCCGAACAGCTCCTCTTTGACCCGGCTCCCCAGAACGGCAAAGGCCCGGGCGGCCCGGGGATCGTCATCGGGAAGAAACCGGCCGATGGCGACCTCCATTTTCCAGACCCGGGGGGCGTCAGGACCGGTACCGAAAATATACGTCCGCCGGCGGCGGCGTTCGAATTCCACGGCGGCGTTCCCCCACGCCACGGGGACGGATCCCTTCACCTCCGGAATCCGGCGCAGGGCCGCGGCGTCCTCCAGGGTCAAGGGCCGGACATTGCTGATGATCGCCCCCGAAACGCCGGCGGTGGTGGTTTTTCCCGGATTCACGGCGATGAGATGGGTGCCGAACTGGGTGAATTCGGACAATAAAAACTGATGGACCCCTTCCCCCAAAGACGTCAGCAACACCACCGAGGCGATCCCCACGGCGATCCCCACGGCGGTGAGGAGACTGCGCATGCGGTGCGCCCGTACGGCGTTGAAGGCCAGGGCGGTTGCGTCACGGATTTTCATGGCTTTTTTTCATCGTTTGGCCAAAGCCTGAACCGGATCCAGGTATGACGCGCGCCGGGCCGGAAGAACCCCGAAGACCAGGCCGTTGATCAGCGCCGTCAGAACGGCGGCCGCCAGGGACCACAAGGGCACCTGCAGCGGGAACGCGGGGAACATCCCGGCTAAAACCCACGCACCCGCATACCCGATGGCCACGCCCATTCCCGCCCCCGCCATGGAAAGCACCGAGGCCTCCGTCAGGAACAGTCGCAGGATTTGGGCGGATCGCGCGCCCAGGGCCTTGAGGAGTCCGATTTCGGTCCGTCGCTGGGATACGGAAATGAGCATCACGTTCATGATCAAAATCCCCGCCACCACCAGGCTCACGGCCGCAATGCCGGCCACCGTCAGCGTCATGGTGGTAAGGATCCGGTCAAAGGTGGACAGGACCGCATCCTGGGTGATGACGGTGATGTCGTCCTCTCCTTCATGCCGTTCCCGGATCACCTCGATGACCGAATCCTTGACCCGATCAATGGCCTGGCGGCTTTTGGCCTGGAGGATGATGCGGAACAGGCTTTCGGTATCGAAAAGGGACAAGGCGGAAGCCACCGGGATGACGGCCGTATCGCTCATGTCCATCCCGAGGGATTGTCCCTTGGGCGTCATCACCCCGATGACCCGGAAACGGCGGTCCTGGATGCGGATCCATTCGCCCAAAGCGTTCCGGTTCCCGAAGAGTTCGCTTTTCACTTTATGCCCCAAGACCGCGATCCCCTCTCCCCGGAAGGGGTCCCCGGCGGGCAGAAAGGATCCCTGGGCCATGGCCAGCCGGCGGATTTCGAAGAGTGCCGCGGTGGACCCGAGGAGGGTCACCTCCCGGTGCCGCTCCCGCCAGGACACCGGGGCCGCCCCCACCGACACGGGGGCCACCCGTTCCACGGATGAAATGCGGGTCAGGGCCATGGCGTCTTCCAGGGTCAGGTCCCGGGGGGTGGACGCCAGCAGCGGCGGCGGGCCCCCAACGGTCTCGGATCGTCCCGGAAGAACAAACAACAGATGGGTGCCCAGCGAAGTGAATTCCCGGGCCACGTAACGCCTGGCCCCCTCCCCCAGGGCGGTGAGGAGGATCACGGAAGCCACACCCATGGCCATGGCCAAAAGAACCAGGAGGGTTCGGGCCGGGTATCCGTAAAGGGCCCGCATGCCGAACCGTACCGTGTCTTCGGGCTTCATGACCGTCTCCTCAATTTTTCAAGGTGTCTGAAACGATCTTTCCGTCTTCCATGATGAGCTTTCGAGAGGCCCGGTCCCCCAAAGCCGGATCGTGGGTCACCAGGATCAGGGAAATCCTGGTGCGGTTCAGTTCCTCCAGAATCTCGATGACCTCGTTTCCGGAGGCCCGGTCCAGGTTTCCGGTGGGCTCGTCGGCGAGGATGATGCTCGGCCGCATGACCACGGCCCGGGCGATGGCCACCCGCTGGCGCTGTCCTCCCGAAAGCTGATCGGGACGATGCCGGGATCGGTCCCGGATCCCCAGTGAAGTCAGGGTCTGTCTGACCCGATCCTTGCGTTCCCCGGCGTTTACGCCGGCCAGGATCAGTGGGAGTTCGATGTTTTCCGCCGCCGTCAGCCGGGGGATCAGGTGGAAAAACTGGAACACGAACCCGATCTTTTCCCGGCGCACCCGGGCCTGTTCATCGTCTGAAAGATGGGTGGTGTCGACATTTTCAAAAAGATACTTTCCCCGGGTGGGGCGGTCCAGAAGACCGATGATGTTCAGGAGGGTGGACTTGCCGGACCCCGACGGCCCCATGATGGATGCATACGTCCCGGCGGTTATGGAAAGGGTGACCGCTTTCAAGGCGTACACCGGTTCCTCTCCCACCTCGAACACGCGGTCCACATCCGACAGCCGAATCATGCGCGTTTCTCGGCGATCACGGCCTTTGCGCCGTCTTCCACGCCGGGTGCATCCACGTTGAGGATGACCTGCTCCCCTTCTTCCAGCCCGGAACGGATTTCGGTAAAGTCCCAATTGGAAATCCCGATTTCAACGGTTCGCGCCGATATGGTTCCGGTTGCCGGATCAAAGACAAAGACGCGGGTGTTGTCCAGAATCGATTCCGTGGGGACGCGCAGGGTCTCCGGA
The DNA here is from genome assembly GCA_964596535.1 of uncultured Desulfobacteraceae bacterium. Lineage (GTDB taxonomy): Bacteria > Desulfobacterota > Desulfobacteria > Desulfobacterales > UBA2156. Next base: position 4,620 of record CAZQUR010000096.1, on the reverse strand, counting down.
TGCACCTCCAGGACGACATCGATGTCCGCGCTGTATCCGGCCAGGAGCTTTTCGGGATTTTCCGCCGGGGCAAACCGCACCTCCACGTCCACGGTCCGGGCCTGGCGTTCCCGGTCCAGGACATAGGCATCGACGCGTTCCACTTTTCCGGTGAAGCGGCGGTCCCTGAAAGCATCGAGGCGGATCCGCGCCGGCATCCCCACAGACACTCGCGGAGCGTCCACCTCATCGATGGGGGCCTCGACATAGAAGCAGGAGGTGTCGATGATGTCCACGGCCGGCGGGGTGGGGATGCCGATGGGAGACGGCGTGACATATTCATTGAGTTCACCGTTGATTTCGGCGATGACACCGTCAAAAGGGGCGACCAGGCGGGTGCGTTCCAGATTTGCCAGAATCGAGGCCGCACGGGCCCGGCTCACGGAAACGGCGGATTCGGCCGCGGCGCATTCGGCATCGAGGGCCTTGGCTTCGGTGACGGCCCGGTCGGTGCGCTCCTCCGAGGCAGCCCCGGTTTTCCGGAGGCGCAAAAGCCGGTCGGCGTCCCGGCGGGCGATCTCCGCCCGGAGACAAACGGCCTTTTTTTTGGCCCGGGCCGCGTCTTCTTCCCTTTTGGCGAGGGAAAGCCGGGCGGCGAGGTCCTTGTTCCACAATTCCAGGAGAAGCTGTCCTTTTTTCACCCGTTGGCCCACCCGAACGGGAAGGGTTGTGATCTGACCACCGATTCCCGGGGACAATTTGGCCCGGCGACAGGCCTTCACCGTGCCGGCCCGGGTGTTGGAGGCCGTCTTTTCCACGAGCCCCCGCTCCACGGGGTGCACCACAATTTCAACAGGCTCGGGCCGGGTGACGTGCCACAGGTATGCTCCGATCCCGGCCAGGATCAAAATCACGATGCCCCATCTGATGATTTTCCCTTTCATCGGGACCCACGCCCCCTTTTTTTTCTTTGTTCCTTACAATAGGGGCGACGCGAAATCAATCTCGATGGTGACGGGACAGACGGGCCCCAGGACAAATC
>CAZQUR010000096.1:0-3499 GCA_964596535.1 uncultured Desulfobacteraceae bacterium | reverse complement strand
GGCGACGCGAAATCAATCTCGATGGTGACGGGACAGACGGGCCCCAGGACAAATCGGGACCCACGCCCCCTTTTTTTTCTTTGTTCCTTACAATAGGGGCGACGCGAAATCAATCTCGATGGTGACGGGACAGACGGGCCCCAGGACAAATCCGGAAGGCAGGGCGTCAACAACGGACCGATTCGCAGACGCTCATGGTGTGAAGTTTTTGGATGGATCAGGCAGGATCCGGGGATCGGGCGAGGCGTTCCAGGCCCTTTTGTTCGGGTTGGGTTTTCAGGGACACCCGGGGTTGAAAAAGAAGGGTGAAGGCGGTTCCCCCGTTTTTCCGGCACTGATCCGCACTTTCGACATGGGGACAGTTCGAAATCCGGCCCGGACACAGGTCCCCGTCTTTGGGTAAAAAGGGGCAGCGGGTGCTCTTGAAGGAAACGTCGAAGCCGAAGCGCTCCGAGAACAACTTGATCCGCAAAAGGTCCGAACCGGCGCCGCCCGCGCCGAAATCATACGGCTTTTTGGAAGAATACAGGGCGGTATCGGACATGTGAATGAAACCATGGAAGATCAGCTTCTGGTTTTGTGCGGATATCCCGATCCCGGCATCCCGGATCTCCACCTGGACGCCGTCCGGGCCCCGGCGGGCCGTAATCTCGATGTCGCCTTCATCGGGCGTGTTCTCGACGGCGTTTTTCAGGATCCCTTCGAGCACCTTATCCAGCACCTTCCGATCCATTGGAACCCAAAGCCCGTCTTCGATCCGGTAGTGAACGTTCAAATTTCGGTTTCGGGCCTGCGCCTTCATCCTCTCATGCACGTGGGTTAAAGACCGGCTCAGGTCGATTTCTTCGAGGATCACCGGATCCACGGCATAAAGATCTTCCACCTTTTGCAGCACGGCTTCGAGGCTTTGGCGCAGCATCCCGCCGTTTTCTTCCATGGATTCTTCCACCAGGAATGCGGCGTCTTCGATGATCTTGGTGAGGGTCTCTTTTTCCAGGACTGCTTTTCGATTCAGGATGTCATCGATCTTTTCCTGGAGATTCAGGAGGCGCTGGATGCTTCTTTTGCCCCGCTTGAGGACGGTTTCGTACCCTTCGACCCGGCTGTCCCGGAGTTTCTTTCCCATCTGGTGCAGGGCCGCCCCGATCACCGCCAGGGGGGTCTTGAGTTCATGGGAAAGATGATTGATGACCCGCTCCCGGGCCTTTTCCATGAGTTTGAGATCTTCGTAAAGCCGGGCGTTTTCCAGGGCGATGGCCACATAGTGGGAAATGGAGGTCAAGAGTTCCACGTCCGCGCCGGTGAATTCCCCACCATTTTTGTTGAGGGCCTGGAGGGCGCCGATGCGGCGGTGGCTGCGGTTGATCAGGGGGACGCAGAGAATGTTTCGGGTCCGGAAACCGGTCTCGCGGTCGACATCGGGGTAAAACCGGGGATCCACGTAGGCGTCGTTGATCAGTGCGGCCTGACCCTGCTGGAAGACCCATCCGGCCACCCCCTTGTCCGCGGGGATTCGAATGAGATCCTTCCCCATTCCCGAGGCGACCAGGGACCACAAGGTGTTGGTGTTTTCATCGAAAAGAAAGACCGTCCCCCGCTCGGTGCCCATCACGGCATTGGTCTGGTCGATGATCACCTCGAACAAGGTTTCGAGGTTCATCTCGGAGGTCAGGACCTGCCCCACCTGGTACAACTGGTGGTAGCGCCGCAATTGGTCCAGGAGGATCCGGTCTTCTTTCCGGCGTCCCGGTTTTCCGCGTCGCTCCGAGTTGAACGGGGGGTCTTCGTTCATGGAAGCGGTCCGTCATGTGAACAGGCAGAGTTTGGCATCCTTGGCATATTTCATGAAGTCTTCGGCCGACCAGATCACGGCGCCTTTGATGAGGTCCTCTTCCTTGAGTTCCATCATATCCACGCTCATCCGGCAGCCGATCAGTTCCACCCCTTCGATTTGGGCCATTTCCTGGAGTTCGGCCAGGCTCGGGATGTTGGCCTTGTCGATCTTGCTTTTCATCATGGCCGTGGCGATGCTGGCCATCCCCGGAATGGCGCCGAGCACCCCGGGCGGGATGAACTTGGCCCGCTCGAATCCGCCCTTTAAAAGGAGGCGCAGTCCCATGAAGGTATAAAAGACCTTCGATTCCATCCCCAGGCGGGCGGCGTTGATGCCGAGGATCAGGCTGGGGTATGCGCCGTCGATGGTGTCTCTCGAACAGATCAACGCGGCTTGTTCCTTGATTTCATTCATGGCGGGTCTCCTACTGAAAGGGGGTTACGGTTCCCATCAGGGTGAAATCGAATGGAATAAAAAGTTTCCATGGGGGTGGATTTCCCCTGATGATACTACAAAAGAGACATTCGCCCACGTGTCGGACCCAAGCGCGGAACATTTATTAAAAGAATGGAGGCGGCACCCGGATTTGAACCGGGGAATAGCGGTTTTGCAGACCGCTGCCTTACCACTTGGCTATGCCGCCTTAAAAAAAATGGAGCGGGAAACGGGATTTGAACCCGCGACTTCGACCTTGGCAAGGTCGCACTCTACCACTGAGTTATTCCCGCTCGACAGGGTTGTTCTTACCGCAATCCTGTCCGCTTTGTCAACACCTTTTCAACAATTCACACCATAATGGCAGGAACGTAGGGCGGCATTTTACATGCCGCCGTAAAATAACGGTCGATCTCCGGCCGGGTGTAAAACCCGGCCCTACATTTTAAAGATCTCCGGCTACATATTAAAGGAGCAGCCCATCATTTAAGGGTGCAAACCGTGAGGCGTTTTACATGCCGCCGGGGAATGAGGGTCGGTGTGGGGGCGAGTGCGATTTCGATCCCGATACCGAGTTCGATCCCGATACCGATGGTCTTAGAGCTGAGGACGTTAACCTCTGAGGAGCTTCCGGAAACGGATGAAATAATCCGCGCCCGACCAGATGGTGAAAACGAGAGCGAGCCATAACAGGATCGTCCCGATGACATGGAAGCGGATGCCCATATACGGGTAATGGATGAGGAGGGGGATGATGGCCGCGATTTGAAAACCGGTTTTGTACTTTCCCAGCATGGATGCGGAAAGGTCCTCCCCTTTTCCCGCGATTACATTGCGCAGCCCGGTCACGGCCAGTTCCCTTCCGATGATGACGCATACAATCCAGGCGGGTACCCAGCCGTGGGCGGCGAGCATGATGAAACTCGAGGACACCAGCAGTTTGTCGGCCACGGGATCCATGACTTTCCCCAGGTTCGACACCAAACCGCTGTGCCTGGCCCAGTACCCGTCCAGCCAGTCCGTGAGGGCCGCAATGCTGAAGACCAGGGCGGCCAGGGCCGTGGTGATCCGATCCGGAAAGTGCAACAGGATGATGATCCCCGGAATCGCGATGATTCGCAACAGGGTCAGCCGATTCGGCGGGCTGAATATGCCGGCATTATCCGCCGGCGCTCTTTCTTTTCCTTTACGATCCGTCATACTCGACTCCTTGAATCCTTGAACCCTCGA
>CAZQUR010000095.1:0-10578 GCA_964596535.1 uncultured Desulfobacteraceae bacterium | reverse complement strand
CCGCCTTTGAGGGGATTTACCGGAAAGCAGCAGGGAGAAGTTACTTGGAAGGAGAAACCTTTGATGAATTTTAAAAGCTATGATGTGTGCATCCTGGGAGGGCTCGGCCACGTGGGGCTTCCCCTGGGGATTTCCCTGGCCCATGCCGGAAAACGGGTGGTGCTCTACGATATCAACGAGACCGCGGCCCGAAAAGTGGCACAGGGACAGATGCCCTTCCTGGAAAACGGGGCCGAGGAAATCCTCAAGACCGTGATCGGAAAGACCCTTTTCGTTTCGAATGAAAAGGACTCCATTGCACAGAGCCGTTATATCGTCATCGTCATCGGAACGCCCGTGGACGAGCACCTGAACCCCAAATTCACCATCTTCAAGCGTCTCTTCGACGACATCGTGGATGTCATCCGGGACGACCATCACATCATCCTGCGCAGCACCGTCTACCCGGGCTCTACGGAAAAGATCAAGGCGTACCTGGAATCCAAGGACAAAAAGGCACGGGTGTCCTTTTGCCCGGAGCGCATCTCCCAGGGAAACGCCATGGAAGAACTCAAGAGCCTTCCCCAGATCGTCTCTTCCTTTGATGAAAAGGGCGAGGAGGAGGCAAGCGCCCTGTTTTCCCTGCTGTCCCCCGAGATCCTGGTCTTAACCCCCATCGAAGCCGAGTTCGCCAAGCTTTTCACCAACGTGTGGCGCTACATCCAGTTTGCCATTTCCAACCAGTTCTACCAGATTGCCACCCATTACGGCATCGATTTTTACCGGATCTACGAAGCCGTCACCCGCAATTATCCCCGGGCAAAAAACTTTCCCCGGGCGGGTTTTGCGGCAGGGCCCTGTCTTTTCAAGGACACCATGCAGATCGCGGCGTTTACCAACAACAATTTTTTCCTGGGGCACGCCGCCATGCTCATCAACGAGGGGCTTCCCAATTTCATCGTCCAGAAGTTAAAGGAAAAATACGACCTGAACCAAAAGACCGTGGGCATCCTGGGCATGGCCTTCAAGGCAGACAACGACGACAAGCGGGAATCCCTGTCCTACAAACTGAAAAAAATCCTCGAGATCGAAGCCAAAAACGTGCTCTGCTCGGACGTGTACATTCGGGAAGAGGGGTTTGTTTCGGACCGGGAACTGGTTTCGCAATCCGACATTGTGGTCCTCGGCGCGCCCCACAAGGCGTATGGGTCGATTCAGTTCAAAACCGACCAGACGGTGGTGGATATCTGGAACTACTTTGGAAAGGGAGGGCTTTTCTGAAATGAACATCCTGGTTACGGGATCCGCCGGATTCATCGCCGGGTACCTGGTGGAGGAACTCCTTACCCGGGGGCACCAGGTTGTCGGCATCGACAATTTTTCCAAGTACGGGAAATCGAAAAAAAGCTATGACCGCCATCCCCACTACCGGTTCGTGGAAGGGGATGCAAAGGACACGGAACTCATGAAAACCCTGATGGCCGGCTGCGACCAGGTGGTGGCCGGCGCTGCGGTCATCGGCGGGATATCCCTGTTTCACGAATACGCCTACGACCTTCTGGCGGAAAACGAACGGATCACCGCTTCCACCTTTGACGCCGCCATCTGGGCCTTCAAGGAAAAACGGCTCAAAAAAATCAATGTCATGTCCTCTTCCATGGTCTTTGAAAGCGCATCGGTGTATCCCACCCCCGAAGGGGAACAGCTCCGGTGCCCGCCGCCCCTTTCCACCTACGGGTTTCAGAAGCTGGCCTGCGAATACTTCGCAAAAGGCGCGTGGGAACAATACGAGCTCCCCTATACCATTATCCGGCCCTTCAACTGTATCGGCATCGGGGAAAAGCGGGCCCTTTGCGACAAGGAAATCCTGTCCGGGAACGTGAAGCTGGCCATGAGCCACGTGGTCCCGGACCTGGTGCAGAAGGTGCTCAAGGGACAGGATCCGCTGCATATCCTGGGCAGCGGAAACCAGGTGCGGCACTATACCTACGGCGGGGACCTGGCCGCCGGCATCCGGATGTGCATTGAAAGCGAAAAGGCGGCAAACGAAGATTTCAACCTCTCCACGCCGGTTTCCACCACGGTCCTGGAACTGGCCGAGGCCATCTGGAAAAAGATCCACAAGGACAAACCCTTTTCCTATGTGAGCGATCCCCCGTTTCAATACGATGTGCAAAAGAGGGTGCCGGACGTCACAAAGGCCAGAGAAATTTTGGGTTTCGAGGCCAAAACCTCCCTGGAAGACGCTTTGGACGAAATCATCCCTTGGATTCAGGAGCAGATTGAAATCGGTGGCATCTAAGGCATCTTATGCTGCACATCGTCATTCCCGCTTACAACGAGGCGGAAAATATCCTGGGTACCCTGGACGCCATCGATGCGCATGTCCGGACCCCGGTGCGGATTTACATCGTCTACGATTTTGATGCGGACACGACCGTGCCCGTCATCCGGGAGCGGATAAAGACCGACGACCGGATCCATCTTATAAAAAACCGGTACGGCCGGGGGGTACTGAACGCCATCAAGACCGGTTTTAACACGGTTCCCGAAGGGATCATCCTGGTGATGATGGCGGATTTATCCGATGACGTGACCCGGGTGGACGAGATGGTCTCACGGATGCAGCAGGGATACGACCTGGTGTGCGGGTCCCGTTACATGAAGGGGGGCCGGCAGATCGGCGGGCCGCGGTTGAAAAAAACCCTGTCCCGGATCGCCGGGGTTTCCCTGCATTACCTGATCGGGATCCCGACCCACGACGTCACCAACAGTTTCAAGATGTATTCGAAAAAACTCCTGGACGACATCCGCATCGAAAGCAACGGCGGTTTTGAACTGGGTATGGAGATCGCCGTCAAGGCCCACCTGAACGGATACCGGATCACGGAGGTGCCCACCACCTGGACCGACCGGACATCCGGCGAATCCCGGTTCCGGTTGGCCCGGTGGCTTCCGAAATATTTACATTGGTACGGGTTTGCGATAAGGAATACGTTTCGAAAATTGAGCAATAGGGTCGGGAAAAAGCGTTAAACAGTAAAACCCCGCCCGACAAGTTATTCGGAAATCCAGTCTTTGGGAAAGTTATCGAAAAGCAACACGTTGGAGTAACTTGGAAGATAAAGAAAGGAAGAAACGGCAATGCGGTTGAAAAGGGTATGGGTGTTGATGTTCATCTGGATCGGTCTTTTTTTTATGGCAATCCCCGCCCGGGGAGTCGAAATCATCGCGTTCGGCGACAGCATCACCAAAGGATTTCCCTACGTCGAAGAGAAGTCCGGAGACGGGCGCCGTGTCGGGGGGTATGAACCGACTTTGGAAAGCCTTTTTAAAAACGCCGGCGCCGTCCCGGCCTATGTCTACAATTACGGTGTGGGCGGAGAAGACACGTATTGGGGCGCAAGACGATTTGACGACGTATTGGATGAACATCCGAACGCGGACTATGTGCTGATTTTGGAAGGAACAAATGATGACAAGCTGTTCTCGGTGGGTGTTACCATCCACTACCTGAGATCGATGATCGGAAAGTGTCAAAAAAGAGGAATCCAGGCGGTCTTGGGGACGTTGCTCCCGGATACGGGCCACGGCGAAGAGAAGGAGCGCCTGATTCGAACCTCGTATAATCCCAGGATCAAAGCGCTGGCCGAAGAGACGAATACCCCCCTGGCGGATTTTTACAGTGCCATGGCATCCAAATGGTCATCCCTGACTCACGACGGAACCCATCCGAACCGTTCCGGCTACCGTGTCATGGCGAACGTCTGGTTCGACGTGCTTAATGCCCCGGCTGTGACGACACTCCCTGCCGAAAGCGTCGACGTTTCCGTCGCGGTGGTGAACGGCATCATCAATCCGAATCATCTTCCCACTTCTTATTACTTCGAATATGGGTATAACACCGATTACGGCGGAAAGACGCCGGTCATGGACGCCGGATCCGGGAAAGACGAAATATCGGTGAGCGCAAGCCTGGGGGATTTGTCCGAAAACACCGTGTATCACTATCGACTCGTGGCATACAACGCGCTGAAAACCTTGGCAGGGGGGGATCTTACCTTTCAAACCACGGAAGGATCCTCGTCATCCGGGTGCTTTATCGCCACAGCGGCTTTCGGATCCGCATTGGAACCACGGGTGCAGGTGTTAAAGAACTTTAGAGACCAATTTCTTTTAAAAACGCCCCTTGGGCGATGGTTTGTCTCCTTTTATTACCGGCATTCCCCTCCCATCGCCGGTTTCATCGAGCAGCATCCATTGGCCAAAAAACTCGTGCGGATGACATTATACCCCCTGGTGGGCATCGGCACCTTCATGGTGAACACTTCAGCCTTGATCCAAGCCGTGTGCGCCGGTTCGGTTTTATTCGGTATTTTCATGTTTTCATATTGGAGGATTCGAAACCGAAGACAAAGAGACCTTTGAAAAATGTTCATTTTGCAAAGGTCTCACAAAGGGAGGCCGATGCCAGATCCACCCACCATCTGGGTTGACGCGCACGTTCATCTCTCCTTTTTCAATCGGAATGCTGCACTCGATTGGGCCTTGTGGAACTTCCAGCGGGCGGCGGGAAAAAAAAGCGATATTGGTCCCGTATGCGGGGTGTTATGTCTCGCCGAAAATCCCGATGACGCCCAAAATCCCCCGTTTTGGCAGGAAGCGGATTTTATTGAAAACCAGGTGAATGATAAGCGGAACCGGGCGTGGCGGATTCTGAAAACGAAGGAACCGGAATCCGCAACGGCCGTTGACGGTTGGGGAAACCGCCTGGTTTTGATCCGCGGATTCCAGGTGCAAACCCGGGAAAAACTGGAACTCCTGGCACTGCTGACCAATCACCCTCCTGAAAACAAAACGCCGTTCAAAGCCGCGATCGAAAGTGCCATCGAACACAATGCCCTGACGGTTATCCCGTGGGGCGCCGGAAAATGGCTGGGGAAAAGGGGGAAAATGATCACCGACACCCTTTTTAAACAAAATTACGACCGGCCCGTGTGCCTCGGTGATAATGGGGGGCGCCCCGCCTTTTGGAAGCATGTCCCGCAATTCAAGCGGGCCGAAGATGCCGGAATCCCCGTCTTGCGAGGTTCCGATCCGCTTCCCCTGGCATGGGAAGTCAAAAGACTCGGCGGTTTCGGGTTCAAGATCGACGGAGAACTGGATGTTGGTCAACCTGCCGCGAGTCTTAAAAATTTAATACTGGAACAAAAAACCCGGATTCAAAATTTCGGCAGGCTGGAAAAACCGTTTTCGTTTCTCCGCAACCAAATACTTGTCCGATTGAAGAAAATCCGCAACCGCGCACCGGCCCTTTCACACCGAGAATGTCGCCGATGATGCGGGATCTTGATACACTTTCTTCCCAACATTTCGACGTCCTTGTCATCGGGGGCGGGATTCAGGGCGCCACCCTTGCGTATGAACTGGCCAAATCCGGGGTCCATACGGCGCTTGTTGAAAAGAACGATTTCGGCGCCGAAACATCCGCCAACAGCTTGAAGATCATCCATGGCGGCCTTCGCTACCTTCAACACCTGGATTTTCCCAGGATTCGGGAATCGATTCTTTCCCGGCGCAGGATGATGGCCTTTGCGCCTCATCTTGTCCGGCCGCTTCCATGCGTGATCCCGACTGCCGGACATGGAATCCAGGGAAAAGAACTGCTTCAATTGGCGCTGTGGGTAAACGATTTGGCCGGTTACGACCGGAATCGGGGAATCCCCGAAAATCGCCGGCTTCCCAAAGGGGTCATACTGACAAAGCGCCGGGTATTGCGTTTCTTTCCGGCCATATCGCACATGGATTTCAACGGCGGCATGCTGTGGTACGACGCCCTGGCCATGGACACGGAACGGCTGGTGCTGGAGTTTATTCAAAAAGCCGATGCATGGGGGGCATCCGTTGCAAACTATGCCCGCGCAAGGGATCTCATGATCACCGCGGACGGAAAAAGGTTTTGCGGCGCCGTCGTGGAAGATCAACCAACAGGAAAGATCTTTGAAATAAAGGCCAAAACGGTCATCAACGTCGCCGGCCCGTGGTTTGAAGAGCTGTTGAAACGACGGAGTCCTCAATTTCAATCCCCGCAAAAATGGGCCAAGGGGGTGAATATCGTTTTCACCAAAACCCTCAGCAAGACGCATGCGCTGGGCCTTGAAGGGCATCATCATTTCAAGGACCCGGACGCCGTCGTTCACAAGGGCAAACGCTTTTACTTTTTTGTCCCGTGGATGGGGCACATGATGGCCGGAACCGATTATGAAAAATTCGATGGAAACCCCGATGACTTCCGCGTAACCGCTTCCGACCTGGCGAATTTCTTGAATCAAATGGATTGCCTTTTGCCGGGTTTGCAGCTTTCCAAAAACGACGTCTCCCATTTTCACGGGGGGCTGGTTCCGATCCGTGATACCGGCCGGAAATTATCGGAAAATATACAACTGGAAAAACACGCTTCCATCATCGACCATGAACAGCAAAACGGCATCAAGGGCCTGTTCAGCATCAAGTCGGTCAAATTCACCACTGCCTGGCAGACCGCGATAAAAACAACGCATCTTGTGATGCGGAAAACATCGGTGACCGTCCGGAGGATCCCGACGGCGAGGCGCCGAAGGGATGAAAAACAACTCCGGCGCAAAAACGTTTCACCGGCAGCGGTGGACCCCGCTGTTTTGTTGCGCATTCAACGACGTTACGGAAACGGCTGGACCGCACTGACGGATTATATCCAAAAAAAGAATCTAAAACCCTCCGTCATCTGCAGGGAGTCCCTTTTAACGGACGCGGAAATCCTTTTCGGCATCGAAAAAGAGATGGCGCTGCATTTGGCGGACGTCATTTTCAGAAGAACGGGAATCGGTGGTGCGGGATGTCCCCCGCTGGAAACGGTGAATCGAATCACCGGCGTCATGGGGGAATTCCTGAACTGGCCGGCCGTACGCCGGGAAGAAGAAATCCGAAGGGTTCTGGATCGCTACCGGCCCATTTCTCACATCTGAACACATTCATTTGTCGGCGGCATGTAAAATGCCGCCCTACGTTCCGGCCATCCGCCCTCGAACCCTTGGATCCTTGGACCCTTGAACGATTTGTCTTCAACATTCGATCCCGATGCCGATGCCGATTAACCCCGGCCGACATATGAATATCTTATTCCTCGCCCCCCATCCCTTCTTCCAGTATCGCGGTACACCCATCGCCGTCCGCTTGATGCTGCGCGCGCTGGCGTCCATGGGCTACTGCATTCATCTCATTACCTATCCGGAAGGAGAAGATGTTCATGTAAACAACTGCCATATCGATCGGATCCCGTGGATTCCGGGGGTGAGAAACGTAAAACCCGGTCCCTCCTGGAAAAAGATCCTCTACGATGCAGTGATGGCCGTCAGATCCTTCTTTTTGCTCCGCAAAAAAAAATACCACCTCGTTCATGCCGTGGAAGAAGCCGGATTGATCGCCGTTTTTTTAAAAAAGCGCTTTCATATTCCCTTTGTCTATGACATGGATTCCGTTTTATCCCAGCAGGTATCTGAAAAATATCCGCAACATGCATTTTTAAAGCGGATTTTCGAAAAAATCGAAGCGCTGATATTAAAAAACTGTTCGGGCGTGATGCCTGTTTGCCGGGCCATAGAAGACCGAGCGAGACAAGTGGTCCCGGGCATGTTGATCCAGCGCGTGGAAGATGTCTCTCTTATTACGGAAGTATCCACGAATGTTCCGGAGACGTTGAAAATAAACGACCGCTCCGGTCCGGTGATGATGTATGTCGGAAACCTCGAGCGGTATCAGGGGATCGATTTGTTGATAAAAAGCTTTGAACTCGCTGAAAAGCAGGTTCCGGACGCCGAGCTGGTGATTATCGGGGGAGATTCCAAAAGCATTGAACGGTATAAACGGTTTTCCCGGGATCGAAACGTTTCGTCCAAAATACGTTTCCTCGGGCCCAAACCCCTGTCCATGCTTCCCCATTTTTATGATCAAGCCGATATTCTGGTTTCGCCGCGAATCAGCGGAAACAACACCCCAATGAAGATATATTCCTATATGGATTCGGGGAAAGCCCTGTTGGCAACGAATTTGCCGACCCATACGCAGGTTTTAGACAAAGACGTCGCATACTTGGTGGACCCTGATGAAAAGAGCATGGCCCGCGGAATGGTGGACTTACTCCAAAATCCAAACCTGAGAGAAACCCTTTCAAAAAATGCGAAAATGAAGGCCCAAAAAGAATTCACCGTCGACGCTTTTGAAAAAAAGGTGAAACGCTTTTATCGGGAAATCGAGAAAAAAATGGAATCCCATGAACTTCTTTGATCGTCTGGAGGATGAATGAAAGTATTGGTCACCGGCGCTTCCGGTTTCACCGGCGCCAAGTTGACAAAGCGGCTGTTGAAAAACGGATTTTCCGTCCGGGCGCTGGTCCGCAACCCGGACAAACTCAAATTGACGGATTTTCCCAACCTGGAAATCGTGAAAGGCGATATCCGGGAGGCGGCGACCGTCCAAAACGCCGTTACGGGCGTGACCGCGGTGTTTCATATTGCGGCGCTTTTTCGACAGGCCGGATATCCGGATAGTGTTTACCGGGAGATCAATGTCAATGCAACGGAAACGTTACTGCGTGCATCCCATGAAAATGGGGTGAAACGATTTGTTCACTGCTCCACGGTGGGTGTTCACGGGCACATCGAGCATCCTCCGGCATCCGAAACGTATCGCTTTCAACCCGGTGATATTTATCAGGCAACCAAACTGGAAGGGGAAAAAAAAGCCCTGGAATATCATCGAAAAACGGGATTTCCGGTTTCCGTGATCCGTCCCGGTCCCATTTACGGCCCCGGAGACTTGAGGCTCCTGAAGCTTTTCAAGCTTGCGGCAAAACCGGTGATCCCCGTTATCGGAGACGGAAAAATATTTTTCAACATGGTTTATGTGGAAGATCTTGTGGATGCCTTTTTGCTGGCGTTTGAAAAAGAAGAAGCCGTCGGGGAAGTCTTCATTGCCGCGGGGGCTGAAAATCTTACATTGAATGCAATCTTGGATATCATTTCGGGCATACTGGAAAAGGGCAACCGGAAAATCCACCTCCCCGCGCAGCCGTTTCAGGCGTTGGGGTATTTGTTTGAAAAAACATTCATTCCATTGCACCTGGAGCCCCCCCTCTATCGACGGCGGGTCGATTTTTTCACCAAAAGCCGGTCCTTCGATATTTCAAAAGCCAGGGACCTGCTTGGATATCACCCGAAAATATCGACTGAAGAAGGGTTGAAACGAACGGCGGAATGGTACGTTCAACAAGGGTATTTGAAAGGAAAAAGCCGATGACAAAAATCACCCCCCTGGGCAGTTTTTCAGGCCGAAATGCCGGAGACGCCGCCATCTTGGGGAATCTCATGAAGGATATATCAATGGAGATTCCCGGGGCGAAGTTTATTGTTCCAACGCTTTCGCCGAAATTTATCCGGCGCCATTTCAGTCACTTCGATGTACAGCCCCTGGGACTCATGCCCTGGAATCTTTCGCTTAAAATATTCGGCGTTCCGACACTTTGTTCCATGTTAAAGACCGACGCGGTCCTGATTACGGACAATGTGCTTTTCGACAGGAAGTTTTTTAATCCTTTCGTGAACTTTCTTTCCACCATCGCGCTGTTCGCGCCTTTGTGCCGTCAACGGAAGATTCCCATTGTCTTTTATAACGCCAGCGTGGGGCCGATTTTTACGCGCGCGGGTCGAAAAGCGCTCCAGACCGTTCTCGATGCCTCTCCGCTTGTCATACTCAGAGATCCGGAGACGCTGGAATTGTTTCAGAGGTTGGAATTGCGCTTTCCCGAACCGCTTTTGCACGCGGACTCCGCCATCAATACGATCCCGCCTTCTGAAAACCGGATGTCTGAAATTATCCGAAAAGAAGGGCTTTTTCAGAATCCGAAAGGCACCATTACTTTTACGATCAATGCCTACATCGACAACTGGCTCGATGCGGCAATGTCGAAAGATGCGTTCTTATCGCTCATGGCATCCACCGCTGATTTTTTAATCCGGGAATTGGATGTGGATATCCTTTTTGTGGTCACCCAGGTGATGGATATGAAAATCACACGCGAGTGCCTTGAACGCATTCAGAATGCACATCGGGTCCGCATCGTCGGCAATGATCTGTATACGTATCCGGAAATCGCCGGATTCATCCGGCACGCAAAACTGCATGTGGGACTCCGAACGCACTCGTTGATCTTTTCCGCCGCGGTCGGGACGCCCATGATCAGCATCAATTCCTATCCGAAAAACAAAGGCTTCATGCGGAGCATCGCAATGCAGGAATGGATGATCGACTTTGAGGACCTGGCGCCGGACCGACTAAAAGGGATGACCGTCGAGTGCTGGAACCATCGGGATGAAATCCGCCGTTTCATGGCGCCTGTTGTTGAAAAGGAAAAGGAAAAGGCAAGAAAAAGCGCCTGGCTGCTTGCGCGCCTCTTGGGACCGGAATAGGGTGGGGTTTCATCATTTTTTCACCCTCACCCCATCCCTCTCCCTCAAGGGAGAGGGCGTTTTTCAGTTTTTACGAGTTCATCAATATTAATGAAAT
>CAZQUR010000094.1:0-10692 GCA_964596535.1 uncultured Desulfobacteraceae bacterium | reverse complement strand
ATTTGCGCGCCTTGCATCTGGCGCTTTTTACTTTGCCATCCCAAATTAAGTATTTTACGATTTCGTCAATCTTTGTAATCCACCATCTCCTTGAGTTCTTTGCCCACTTTGAAAAACGGAAGCCGCTTGGATGACACGCGGATCTTTTCTCCGGACTTGGGGTTGCGCCCCACGTAGGGCTTGTAATCTTTCACGGTAAAGCTGCCGAATCCCCGGATTTCCACGCGATCCCCTTCGGCAAGGATATCGGATATGGTGTTGAAAAATGTGTTGATGATGACCTCGGCTTCCCGTTTACTTAAATCGGCGTCTTCTTTCAGCCGATCGATCAGATCCGAACGATTCATTGGTACTCCTCAAACAGCCCGAATATAAAGATTTTTCAAGTTGAAATGAAAGTGTTATATACTAAGGGTGTCTTTTCCAAGTCAAGCCTTTTTTATCGGATCCGCATCCGACGATTCGGGCGCCGGCGATTCGGGCGCCGGGAAGGTCATTTGCTCGGGGACCTCCCTGGGTTTTTCGAGGGCTTCCACCTCCTCGGGTGTGGGGAGTTCCGTTAAATCCTTGAGTTCGAAAACTTCCAAAAACTGGCGGGTCGTTCCATAGATCAGGGGCCTTCCCGGGATGGCTTTCCGCCCAAGGACCCGGATGAGCTTTTTTTCCATGAGCATCCGGAGGATCCCGCCGCAATCCACCCCGCGGATATGTTCCACATCGCTCCGGATCACCGGCTGCTTGTAGGCGATGATGGCCAACGTTTCCATGGCGGCCCTGCTGAGCCGGGCTGGCGCCGGCTGGATGAGGCGCTTGATCCATGTCCCGTATTCCGGACGGGTGCGGATCTGGAACCCCCCCGCCACTTCTTTTAAAAAAAAAGCGCCGCCCCGGGCATCGTATTCCGCGGCAAGGTCTCGCAGCGCCTCCCGAACGACCCGTGTTTCCGCAATCTCGACCACTTTTTTCATCCGCTCCACGGACAACGGGTCGGAGGCGACGAAAAGGAGACTTTCGAGGATGTATTTCAGTTCCTGCGTCATTGATAAAAAATCCGAATGATTCCGGTTTCCTGCTGTTGATAGACCCGTATGAGGGCCAGCCGCACCATTTCCAGGACGGCCAGAAACGTCACCACGATCATCCCCCGATCCGCGTCTCCCTGAAACAGGGCGTCGAAGGTGACGGATTCCCGTTCTTCCAGGATGTTCACAATTTCAGAAATCCGGTCTTTCACCGATATCCGGTCCGCGGTCAGGTCCACCCGCTGCTCCGGCGCGATATTCTTTAAAATCCGCTGGAACGCGTCGATCAGTTCAAAAAGATCCACCTGGACCCACTCTTCCGGATCACTGGAAAGCACCTGGGCCCTTTCCGGCCGGCGCACAAACGTGTCTTCGCCCAGGATGCTTCTGGATCCCAGTTTTTCCGCCGCCTCCTTGATCCGGATATATTCCGCCAGCGGCCGGGCGATTTCCAGACGGGGATCTTCCTCGCCGTCTTCCATCTCCTCGTGAACGGGAAGCAGCATCCGGGACTTGATATGGGTCAATGTGGCCGCCATCACGAGAAAGTCCCCGGCGATGTCGATGTTCATCTCCCGCATCATGTTCAGATATTCCAGATACTGGTCGGTGATGACGGCGATGGGGATGTCGTAAATATTGACCTCGTTTTTCTTGATCAAAAACAACAGCAGGTCCATGGGACCCTCAAAGACATCGGTCAGCTTGATCCGGTAAACGTCTTCGCTCATCCGAATGATTCCCGGTTCCTGCGCCGGCATATGCGGTTTAATAAAGGGTTTCCGTCCAAAAGGAAAGAACGGTTACGGGCGTTTTGTTTCGATACAAACCCTTTCACGGACCGCTTCCATGGTCTTTTCCGCTTCTTTCCGGGCCCGGGTGCATCCGTTTTCGATGATTTCATTCACTTCTCCGGGCTGTTTTTCGTAATACGCCCGCTTTTCACGTATCGGCGCCAGGGCCTCTGCCAGGTGCTTTGCCATGATCTTTTTGCATTCCACGCAGCCGATCTCTGCCGTGCGGCACTCGGCGTCGATCCGGGAAACCGTGTTCGGGTCCGTGTAGATCCGGTGAAAGGAAAAGACGTTGCATACTTCCGGATTACCGGGGTCCGACCGCCGGGCGCGCTGGGGATCCGTGATCATCCGGGCCACTTTGGCGGCGATGGTCTCCGGAGGGTCCGACAGAAAAATGGCATTGTCGTAACTTTTGCTCATTTTCCGGCGGTCGATCCCGAGGATCCTGGGCGTTTCCGTGAGAAGGACTTGCGGTTCCGGGAAAAAATCCCCGTAAAGGAAATTAAATCGGCGGGCGATTTCCCGGGTGATCTCCACGTGGGGGACCTGGTCCATGCCCACAGGGACCCCGTAGGCCTTGTACATGATGATATCCGCGGCCTGGAGGACCGGATATCCCAAAAACCCGAAGGTGGACAGATCCCTGTTTTGGATCTGAACGATCTGGTCCTTGTAGGTAGGGTTCCGCTCCAGCCATGGAACCGGGGTGATCATGGATAATACCAGGAACAACTCCGCGTGTTCCCGGATGCGGGACTGGATGAACAGAGTGCTCTTTTCCGGAGAAAGACCCACGGAAAGCCAGTCCAGGATCATGCCCCGGACATGGGTTTCGAGCATGCGAGGGTTCTCATAATCACTCGTCAAGGCGTGCCAGTCGGCAATGAAATAAAAACAGTCGTATGCATCCTGCATCTGAATCCAGTTGGCCAGGGCACCGTGGTAATTCCCCAGGTGCAGCGGCCCGGTGGGACGCATCCCACTGACGATTCTTTTTTTTTGCGTCATCTTATCACTCCCGGAAAAAATATTGCATAAACTCCACATTCCAACATCCGGTTCAATAATGCGGCCGCTCGGGTGTTGGCAAGAAATTTTTACTCTTTCGGGGACCGCCGGGAATAGGATCGGGCGAATTCAAGCTCTTCGGCCTTGGTTTTGAGCTTGCCGTTGAGCTTGGCCTCCAGGACGGCCTGCAGCACTTCTTTAAACAGGGGGCCGGGAGGAAGCCCCATGTCCATGAGATCTTTTCCCCGAATCGAGGGCCTGATGTACCGGAGTTGGGTAAAATAATTGGAAATGAGGCGTTTAACCCCTTCCTGGGACGTGCCGGCCATCATGTAAAGAATCAGTTCGATTCGAAAGGGGTTCAATTGCCGGTACAACGCACTCCCCGCGATCTCCGGCCGGCGCTCCAGGCGCTGCAAAGAACGGTCTGCGGCCAGGCGCTCCCGGACCAGCAGGCTCCGGTGGCGGGGAGGCATTTCAAGCCGCTCGCAGATTTCTTCTCCGGTCTTTTTATCGCTGCCCCGGATCAGTGCCAGCAGGTAAACCGCCCACCGGAGATACGGCTCTTCCAAAAACAGAAGGTCATGCCACGACAGGACCTTTTTCACCGCATTCAACAAGACTGTCTTTTCCTTGTCCAGCGCCATGGCCGGATGTATCACGACCAGCAGGTTGTATTCCTGCAAGCGTACCAGGGCCGGAACCGGGTTTTCCTCTTCCAGGATCTGCCGCAGCTCCGAAAAAACCCGCCTGCCGCTGAGACGTTCGAAAAAGCGCATCCGGACGGCATTTTCGATGAGTCCGGCGGTGACCTTTCCAATGGAAAATCCGAACCGCTGCTCGAACCGGATGGCACGAAAGACCCGGGTGGGGTCTTCCACGAAGCTCAAGTTATGCAGTACGCGGATCACCCTTTCCTTGATGTCTTTTTGACCCGAGAAAAAATCGATGAGCACCCCGAACCGCTTGGGGTTGAGCTGGATGGCCAGGGTGTTCACGGTGAAATCCCGGCGGAACAGATCGAGCTTGATAGAACTCATCTCCACCACCGGCAAGGCGGCGGGAAACTGGTAGTATTCCAGCCGTGCGGAGGCCACATCGATCTTGAACCCGTCCGGGAAAATAATCACCGCCGTACCGAACTTCTCGTGGGCGTGGATGCGGGCCCCTGCCTGCCGCGCATAGGTGCGGGCAAAAGCGATACCATCGCCTTCAATGACGACGTCGATGTCTTCGTTGGATCGATAAAGAAACAAGTCCCGGACAAACCCGCCGGCCACATATGCCCCGTATCCGAGCGCCTCGGCGGCGGCGCCGATGCCCTTTAACATGGCGAAGACCCGCTTGGGAAGGCGTTCCTTCATGAATTTTTGAATATTACGGGTTCGGGCCGAAACATGGCCGCTGTATGGATCCGGGAAAAACCGGTCCTGCCGTTTGGACTGTTGCACCAGGGTATTGAGCAAATCGGTCCGGGTGATCACGCCCCGGATGCGGTCTTGTTCCACAATCGGCAGTATCCGCTGTTTATTCTCGATAATCTTTTCCTGAATCTCGGCCAGGTGCGCATCGGGTCCGACAACGGCCAGCTCCGTATTCATATATTCCCGCACTGCAATGTGTCCCAACCGGTGGTAGAGGGTCTTTTCGATGATCTGGCGCGAAATATAACCGGCAAGGACCCGTTTTTCGCCGGTCTTGTCCGATGCCGGCACGGAATGCGTCACCAGCAAGGCATTGATGTTATATCGATTCAAGAGTTCTCCGGCGTCTTTGCAGGTGACCGCCGCATCCACGGTGATGGCCGGGGAAGACATCAGGTCGGCGGCCCGACGACGGGATTTCACCTGCTCATACAACACCGCCGTGAGTTCCTGTTCCACCTGGACCCGGGTCTCGCCCTTGATGGCGGCGGACGCCGCATACGGATGCCCCCCGCCCCCCAGGCGGCCGAGGACGGCCCCCACGTCCACCTCGGGGATTTTGCTCCGGGCGACCACGTAAATTTTATTCCCCATGAGGGCGACCGCGAAAAGCGCGTTGAGATCCTCCATGCGCATCAGCTTCTGCACCAGGAAGGCAAAGTCCGGAATATAACTCTCGGCGGAAATGGACGTCACCGCCACTTCGATGCCGCCGATGGGATGCCGCACGATATTCTGGATCATTTCATTGAGGATCCCCACCTGTTCCGGGCTGAGCTCCCGGCTGATGAGAGAAGCGATGGTATCCACGTTGGCCCCTTTGGAAACGAGAAACGCCGCTTCCTGTAGATCTTTTTCCGTCGTGGAGGGAAACCTGAAGGAACCCGTATCTTCATAGATTCCCAAGCACAATATCGTGGCCTCATCGGCCGTGATGCGAATCCGGCGGCGGCGGAGAATGGGCGTGAGGATGGTGACGTTGGCGCCCGTGGGCACAAAAATTTCTTTGTCGCCCCTTACATCCCCTTCGGAAGCCGGATGATGATCATAGATATGGACTTCAACGGACGCCTTTTCCGCAAGATCCGCCAGGCCCCCGATTCGGGACGCCTGTTTGGTGTCCACCAGGACAAGCCTTTTGACGGCATCCAAGTCGATTTCCTTGATGTCCGCCATGTTGAAGAGATACACCATGGAGTCGATGAAGAAATTTTTCAGGTTTTTTTCCTGGGAACGGGGGAAGACCACCACCGAACCGGGATACAGTTTTTGGGCCGCCAGCATGGAGGCCATGGCGTCGAAGTCGGCGTTGATGTGGGTGGTAATCACGGTCAGCCCGTCTTTCTTCTTTTTCATCGATTTTCCGGTCATAAACGGCCTTGATTGGTTTCTCCGGAAGAATCCAAAACAGGACTCTCCCTGCCTGCATCCCACATTTTCAGATTTTTCTGCGGCAATCGTAGTGGGATCGTAAAAGGACCACTTTGCGCGTGTATTCTATGACAGATGCCGGAGGCGAAATCAACTGTCGACGGGGTCCTTCGGGAGCTCTTGTGCTTTCTGTACGGTTGTGGTACGTACCAGCGATTCTGCAGAGAGCCTTTATGAAGCAATCCTTGAATCGCCCATATGGATGTCTTTTCGGTCCGGTCCGCTCCCGGCGATTGGGGGTGTCTTTAGGCGTGGACCTGGTGCCCTCTAAAACCTGCACTTTGGACTGTATCTATTGCGAATGCGGAAAAACCACCCGCAAGACGCTTTTTCGAAAAGCCCATATCCCCACCCGGGAGATTCTGGATGAGCTCAATGATTTTTTATCCGGTGATCCGGAACTGGATCACGTGACCTTTTCCGGAGCCGGAGAACCCACGCTGCACAGCGGGATCGGCGAGTTGATCCGTTTTTTGAAAAACCATCATCCCCGGTACCCGGTGGCGCTGTTGACCAACGGCACCCTCCTTTTCGATCCCGCGGTCCGAAAAGACATCGCCGATGCGGATCAGGTCATCGCTTCCCTGGATGCGGCCACTCCCGAGGGCTTTCACGCCGTGAACCGGCCCCACCCGGATTTGCACCTGGCGGAAATCATCGAGGGGCTGATTGCTTTTCGGCAAGGATTCGTTCATCGGCTCCTGATCGAAATTTTCATTGTGCCCGGACTCAACGACACGGAGGCCGAAATCACCGCCCTCAAAACCGTGTTGGAGCGGATCCGTCCCGACGGCGTACACCTGAACACGCTGGATCGTCCGGGGACCGAATTCTGGGTTATGCCCGCCCGTAAGGCGGCGCTGGAACGGATTTCCGGCATCCTGGGCGGCGATCTTGCCCGTTTTTCCATCGGATCGCCGCGCGGAAAAGGCGTCCGGACAATCAGCGAAAAGCAGTTGGCGCGGACCCTTTTTGGCAGACCCTGTACCGCCGAAGATATCGCCGCGGTTTTTGGAATAAAAACGCCCGAGGCCCGGCGTCTCCTGGATGGGCTCGTGAACAGCGGGCGGGCGGAAAAAAGACAAATGCCCAGGGGCGTTTTCTATTTCGCGCGAAAAAACGCCGGATCCGGGAAAACCGGTTGACGGAATGCGCTCGAGACGCGTATAAAAACGACATAACTCCAAGAAAATGCAGGGACCAATGGCGATTGACCGTTATCGATTTGGACGAACGACCAGACGAAGGAGTCCATGATGCCGGTATTTCAATGGGAGGGAAGAAACAGGCGCAATGAATTGCAGCGCGGTGAGATGGAGGCCCTCAACGCCGAGGTCGTCCGGGCCAACCTGGCCCGGTTGCGCATCACCCCCGTTAAAATCAAAAAAAAGCCCAAAGATCTTTTTGAAAACGTCTCGTTTCTCCAGCCCCGGGTGACGGAATCCGACATCATTCTTTTTGCCCGGCAGTTCTCCACCATGATCGATGCGGGGCTGCCTATCGTCCAATGCCTCGACATTCTTCACACCCAGCAGGAAAACAAGACCTTTAAAAAGATGCTCCGGCAGATCATGGAATCCGTGGAAGGCGGCGCCACCCTTGCCGAAGCCTTGGGTCGATTCCCGAAGCACTTCGACGACTTATTCGTCAACATGATCGCGGCGGGGGAAGCCGGCGGAATCCTGGACACCATCTTGCGGCGGTTGGCCGCCTACCTGGAAAAAGCGGCCAAACTCAAACGCCGGGTGAAAGGGGCCATGACGTATCCCATCATCGTCTTGATCATCGCCATCATGGTGGTGGCGGTGATCCTCATTTTCGTCATTCCCGTCTTTTCGGAAATGTTCGTCGACCTGGGCGGACAGCTCCCCCTAGCCACCCAGATGGTGATTGATCTGTCCAATTTCGTCAAAGCCAACGTCTTGTACATCGCCATCGCCATCGCGCTTATGGCATACGCTCTCCGACGCTTCTACAAAACCGAAAAGGGGCGCGTCGCCATGGATAAATTCGTGCTCAAAATCCCGGTCATCGGCATCTTGATCCGGAAGGTGGCAGTGGCCCGGTTCTCGCGAACCATGGGCACCATGCTCGGTTCCGGCGTGGCCATCCTGGAGGCCCTGGACATCGTGGCCAAGACCGCCGGGAACAAGACCATTGAAAATGCCATATATAAGGTACGGACAGGGATTGCGGAAGGCCGGACCATGGCCGATCCGCTCATGGAAACCGATGTCTTTCCGTCCATGGTCTGCCAGATGATCGCGGTGGGGGAATCCACGGGGGCCCTGGATGCCATGCTCAACAAGATCGCCGATTTTTACGATGAAG
This sequence comes from uncultured Desulfobacteraceae bacterium, assembly GCA_964596535.1. GTDB lineage: Bacteria > Desulfobacterota > Desulfobacteria > Desulfobacterales > UBA2156. The sequence goes on along the minus strand of CAZQUR010000094.1, from coordinate 2,679 downwards.
AGGTGGACCAGGCCGTGGAAAACCTGACGGCCATGATCGAACCGTTCATGATGGTCTTTTTGGGGATTACCATCGGCGGGCTGGTGATCTCCATGTACCTGCCCATTTTCAAGATGGCCGGCCTCGTGTAAAATTTCCGATTCTCCGGTATGACGTTAGGGTCGCACGGCCGGGGAAACTCCTGTGCCGATGCCGCTGGAAGGGGCCACAGCCGGTCTTGATAGCTGGAACGACCGATTTCTCCATGATACCCGACGCACCCCGTTTCGAAGACATTCTGTTCCGGCGCTTGAAGTGGCTCACGCTTTTCAGGGCGCTTTTCGCCGTGCTGTTGCTGGGGTCCACCGTCGTTCTTCATCTGCGCCGGTTGGACACCCTGGTCTCCCTGCCGCTTTTGATTCTCTATGCCTTGATTCTGGCCATCTTTTCCCTTTCCTTTACCTATGCCCTGGCCCTCAAGCGCATGGCCGACAAAGAGCTCCTCGGTCATGCCCAGATCGTCATGGATACCTTCATTGTCAGCGCCATTATTTTTGTGACCGGCGGGTTTTCCAGCATCTTTTCCTTTCTTTACCTGGTGGTGATCATTTGTGCCAGCATGCTCTTCAACCGGCGGGGAAGCCTTGTGGTGGCCGGGCTTTGCAGCATCGAATACGCCCTTTTGATCCTGCTGGAATATCACGGCCTTTTAAAGCCCGTCGGAATCGAGATGGGTTTTTCGACCATCGGCTATTCGGGACTTTTCGCCCTTTACAAGATCCTCGTGACATCCGCCGCCTGTTTTGCGGTGGCCTTCCTTTCGAGCATTCTTTCCGAGCGGGAACGCCAGACCAAGCAGGAATTGACCGCCATGGAAGCCAACCTCAAACGGGTGGAACGCATGGCCCTGGTGGGGGAGATGGCCGCCGGGTTGGCCCATGAGATCAAGAATCCCCTGGCGGCGCTTATCGGCGCCATCGGCCTGATTAAAGATGAAAACCGCCTGGATGCCACCCAGGAGCGCCTCATGCGGATCATCCTCCGGGAGGCCGATCGGCTGAGCACCCTGGTGAATCATTTTTTAATCTTCGCCAAACCGCCTGCGGGAAAACCTCAGGCCTTGGAACTCTCCCAAAACCTGTCCGAACTCATCGACTTGTTCGAAAAAGACCGGGTGGCCCTGGGGCGGATCACCGTTGAAAAAAATCTTTTGCCGGAGATGTGGATCGAAATGGATCCGGATCATCTCCGCCAGGTGATATGGAACCTGCTTCTCAACGCTGCGGAGGCCATTGACGGCAAAGGCTGCATCCGGGTGGAGATGCAGCCCCAGGGGCGCCGGTTTTTGGAAGTGGCCATCCAGGACGACGGGTGCGGCATGGATGATGCGGTGATGAAACAGATCTTCGATCCCTTTTTTACCACCAAGCCCACGGGATCGGGTCTCGGGCTTTCCATTGTCCACCGAATCCTGGAATCTTACGGGTGCTGGATCCGCACGGACAGCACGACGGGCGGCGGAAGCACCTTCCGCATCCGGATGAAACGGATCCATCCCCCCGAATCCTGATCCGAAATGCACATGTTGCCTCCTCCGGTTAAGAAACGGTACTTTTTGAAAGTGATAAGATCGTAAAAGACAGAACCGTGAAAAAAGCCCGGATCCCCCTTTTCACCACACCGATCCTGCTGCTTGGACTGCCGTTGCTGGGCATCCTTTCCGCCGGGCATCCCGTCCAACGGTACCTGGAGTTTCCCCCGAAAACGCTTTACGTGCATCCCGCCGGCTTTTCCTGGCCCTTTTTTGTCTTTTACGGCCTCCTTTTTTTGGGTATGACACTGCCCATCGGCGTCGTCGCCGGACGCACCTTTTTCCGTTCCCGCATGCCCCTTGTCCCCCGGAAAAGGTTTCCCTGGTGGGGATGGAGCGGGCTTGCACTCAACGGTGTTTCCTGGTTTGCGGCCTGGACCCGATTCGACTTTCTTGCATTCATTCAGCCCCATACGTTTTTCCCCTTGTGGTTTTCCTACATCCTTGTGATCAATGCATTGCGCTTTCGGCGGGACGGCGCATGCATGCTGACGCGGCGTCCCCTTTATTTCTGCCTGTTGTTTCCGGCAAGTGCTGCCTTCTGGTGGCTTTTTGAATACCTGAACCGTTTCGTGCAGAACTGGTATTATCTCGGAGACGCGTACGGCCCCTTGGAATATGTCGGCCTGGCCTCCCTTTCCTTTTCCACCGTCCTTCCCGCGGTCCTGGGCACCCGGGATTGGCTTTTGGGGACCCGCTGGATCCGGGAGGGGTTTGTCTTTGAACCCGTCGCGTTGCCGCGCATGAAAAAAGGGGCGTTTGTTCTTTTTCTCCTTTCCACGTTCGGTCTTTTCGGAATCGGAATATGGCCCAATCTTTTTTTTCCCCTGTTATGGGTCTCTCCCCTGCTGATTTTCCTCGGTCTTCAGGTCTTGACCGGGGACGCGTCCATTCTGTCTCCCCTTTTTCAAGGCGATTTCAGACCGATTGTTTCGGCGGCCCTGGCCGCTCTGATCTGCGGTGTGTTCTGGGAAATGTGGAATTTCTACAGCCTGGCCAAATGGGTTTACCGGGTCCCGTATGTCCATCGGTTCGAGATTTTTGAAATGCCCGTCCTCGGGTATGCGGGGTATCTCCCCTTCGGCCTGGAGTGCGCCGTGGCGGGAGAG
>CAZQUR010000093.1:0-10721 GCA_964596535.1 uncultured Desulfobacteraceae bacterium | reverse complement strand
TCTCCCTCAAGGGAGAGGGAATAACTGTGAAATGTCTCCCTCAAGGGAGAGGGAATAACTGTGAAATGTCTCCCTCAAGGGAGAGGGAAAAACTGTGGAATGTCTCCCCCAAGGGAGAGGGAAAAAACGCGAGTCGAAAAATCGGAAAACGTACATTACCTTAAAAAACGGAAGGGGGCGCGTCAATTACAGATGTGCAAAGTGGGTTAGGGTTGAAATTTGCCGGATATCTGTTATTGATGGCTTCGTAAAAAGGCCACCTGCGGCGTTGCGCGGCATCCTTCGCCTGCCTGTGCGTTGCACGCAGACAGGTCATTGCGGCGTACCTGTAAGTACGCCTCATTCCTCAGGATTTGCGCGCCTTGCATCTGGCGCTTTTTACTTTGCCATCCCAAATGGGGTTTTTTACGATTTCAACTGTTATTGAGGATCTCTTCATTGAAAAATTCGTTTCAAAAAAGAGTGAGTTGCCGCGGGAAGCGGAAACCAATGGTGATGTGATGAAGGAGAACCGATGATTCGGGTAGGGATCGTGGGGGCCACCGGCTACACCGGGGCGGAGCTGGTGCGCATTCTTTCCGGGCATCCGGACGTGACACTGACGGTGACGACTTCCACCCAATACGTGGGAAAAGAGATGGCGGATATCTACCCGGCCCTGCGCGGGGTGGTGCAACAGCCCCTGGAAGCCTTTGATCCGGATCGCGTGGGGGACCGGGCGGACGTGGTTTTCACGGCCCTTCCCCACAAGCTTCCCATGGAGATCGTACCCGGGCTTCTGGACCGGGGGGTCAAGGTGGTCGACCTTTCCGCGGATTTCCGGTTCAAGGACCCGGTCCTTTATGAACGGTTTTATCAACCCCACACCGCCCCCGGCCTTCTGGAAGAAGCGGTGTACGGGCTGGCCGAGGTTTTTTCGGACCGGGTGGCGTCCGCCCGGCTCGTGGGGAACCCCGGATGCTATCCCACCTGCGCCCTTCTGCCGTTGATCCCGTTGATCCAAACGGGGCTCATCGACTCCAGGGGAATCATCATCGACGCCAAATCCGGCGTGAGCGGGGCCGGGCGCTCCCCTTCTTTGAAAACCCTTTTCTGCGAGGTGGCCGAGTCCTTCAAGCCGTATAACGTGGGCGCACACCGGCATACCCCGGAAATGGAAGCGGTCCTGGGCCGGGTGGCCGAAACGCCGGTGCATATCACCTTTGTTCCGCACCTGGTTCCCATGTCCCGGGGGATGCTGGCCACCCTCTACGCGCCCTTGAAAAAGGACGCCGGTCCCGGGGACGTGGCCCGTGCATTTCAAGAGTTTTACGGGGAAAAGCCTTTTATCCGGCTGATGGGTAAAGGGGGGATCCCGGACACCCTCCATGTGCGGGGGACCAATTTCTGCGACATCGGTTTTGTTCCGGATCCGGAGGCAGGCCGGATCATCCTGATGTCGGCCATCGACAACCTGGTCAAGGGGGCCGCCGGCCAGGCGGTGCAGAACATGAACCTCATGTGCGGTCTGGACGAGAGAGCCGGGCTGTCCGGCGTGCCGTATCCCCTTTGACCGGAATCCTGGCGAGAGAAATGAACCGGTTTCGGGCCACTTGACAGACCGGCCTTTTTTCACTACATAGGCCGAAATTCTCAAGAGTCGGGCATCGCGTCGATCTTTTCGGATGCCAGGTTCCGGTGCTTCAATCGATTTTACGTCCCACACTGAAAATAAATAGGAACATCAAGAAAGGAGAATCGAAATGCCGGCAAAGTTGATACTCGGAACCGAAATCCGGGAACAGATCCTGGAAGAGATCACCGCGGAGGTGGCCCAGATCAAGGAAACGCACGGGGTGGTACCGGGCCTGGTGACCATTCTGGTGGGGGAAAATCCCGCATCCGTTTCTTATGTGACCCTGAAAATCAAAACCGCCCACCGGGTGGGGTTCAAGGAGATCCAGGACACCCAGCCCGTGGATCTTTCCGAACAAGACCTTTTGGCTCTCATCGATAAATACAACAAGGATGAGACCATCAACGGAATCCTTGTCCAGTTGCCCCTTCCCAAACACATCGATGAAAAAAAGATCCTCAACGCCATCAACCCGGACAAGGACGTGGACGGGTTTCATCCGGTGAACGTGGGCCGGCTCATGATCGGGGGGAGCGAAGTCAAGTTTCCGCCCTGCACGCCTGCGGGAATCCAGGAGATGATCGTCCGCGCCGGCGTGGAAACCTCCGGGGCCGAGGTGGTGGTGGTGGGACGGTCCAACATCGTGGGCAAGCCCATCGCCAACATGATGCTCCAGAAGGGCCCGGGCGCCAATTCCACGGTGACCGTGGTGCATACCCGGACCAAAAACATGGACGCGCACTGCAAGCGGGCGGACATCCTGATCGTGGCCGCCGGTGTTCCCGACCTGGTGAAACCCGAATGGATCAAGCCCGGCGCCTGCGTCATCGATGTGGGGGTGAACCGGGTGGGGGAGAAGATCAGCGAAAAGACCGGTAAGAAGGTGGCCATTCTCAAAGGAGACGTGGATTTTGATGCGGCCAAGGAGATCGCCGGATGGATCACCCCGGTTCCGGGGGGCGTGGGCCCCATGACCATCACCATGCTCATGAAAAACACGCTGAAATCTTTGAAGTTCAAGCTCGGCCTCGAATAACGGTTTCCATAAAACACCCCTTTCGGCGAAAGCCCTGAAAATTTCGCCGAAAGGGGTCGGCGTTCCACCAAATCCCTTTCAATGGTCATGATCCTGTGGATCGGGACCCTTCAAGGGAATCCTTTCCCGGGAGACCCCAAGGATTCCGGCGGATAAACGGCAAACGCAAACCTTCGGCTCCGGCCGGAAATTGTCAACAGAACGCATACGGGCAGGGAATCACCATGGAGAAGATCACCTTTTCTGTCACCGGGACCGCGGCGGGACATTCCAAAAAAGTGACCCTTTCCAAAAAGGTCTGGGCCTTTTTGACCCTGTTTGTTTCAATGGGGATGGCCGTTGTCGCCGTTCTGGTGGTGGACTATTTTTCGCTGCGGCGGCAGTACAGCCACGTGACGCAAAATCAGGCCGTTGCCCCGAACCGAAAGGACGCTTCGGATCATCTCTGGGACCAGATCAAGAAGCTCGATTCCGATATCAATCACTTAAAGACGAGGCTCTCCCAAATATCCCTTCTCGAGGAAAAGCTGCGACGTATCGCCGGGTTGGATGTGAAAGAGGACAATGATGAAAACGGCGTGGGCGGGCCGCTTCCCGAGGATATCGATTCCAAATCGGAAATGAATGCCATCCCCGGTAAAAGTCTTTCCCGGCTGCGACAGGAAATGCAGCAATTGGAAAAGGTTTCCATCGACCGCCGGCACACCCTTGAAGAACTCCTGGAACTTTTGGAACGGCAGCAGGAAATCTTTTCGCGCACGCCCATGGGGTATCCGACCCCGGGACGGATCTCTTCCCGGTACGGCTGGCGCAAATCTCCGTTCAGCGGCCGCCGGGAGTTTCACCAGGGGATGGACATCGCCGTTTATCACGGCGCCCCGGTGACCGCCCCGGCGGACGGCACCATAAAATCCGCCGGCAAGAATGGGGGCCTGGGGAAAGTGCTCGTCATCGACCATGGACACGGCGTGGTGACGCGTTACGGGCACCTGAGCAAGATCCTCAAGAAGCCGGGGGATCGCGTCAAACGGGGAGATGTGGTGGCCCGGGTGGGCAGCACCGGCCGCAGCACCGGTCCGCATCTGCATTATGAAGTACTTGTGGGCGGGGCCCCCGTGAATCCCAAGCAGTTTATTCTCAACTAAATCGCTCAATTCAGATCTCAATTGATTCCGTAGCGCATTCCTTTTTTGTCCGCCCGGCGTTTCTTCCTGCGAGGCTCTCTTTTCCGGATCCGGCCTTTTTTTTAGCGGCCGCCTGTGTTATATTTTATTGGCCTTTAAAAATGGTGAACTCGTAAAAGCCCGAATTCTCCCTCTCCCTTGAGGGAGAGGGGTGGGGTGATGGTGAAAATCGTCTGTATTTTCTATAAGTTGTAGCCCCCTCCCCTGAATCCCATCCCATCATGGAGGGGAAAAGGGGTTTTTACGATTCCATCAAAACTCATGCGGTCGAACTCCCTTGGGGGAGGCAATGCCCTTTTGAAGCGGGGGAGACCTGTTTTTTTCTCAATTTTAAAAAGACGATGGTGCCATGTTTTTCAATTTTTTGACAAAGGTGTTTGGAAGCAAAAACGAACGGGAGCTGAAAAGACTGGAGCCCCTGGTGGCGCGCGTCAATGCGCTGGAGCCCCGGATGCAGGAGATGACCGACGATGAACTGAAAGCCCGGACCGGTATCTACCGGCAGCGCCTCGAAAACGGGGAACCCCTGGATGAGCTCATTCCCGAAGCGTTTGCCGTTGTGCGGGAGGCCTCGGTTCGTACCCTGAAGATGCGGCATTTCGATGTGCAATTGATCGGCGGAATCGTGCTGCACCAGGGAAAAATCGCGGAAATGAAAACCGGTGAAGGAAAAACCCTGGCCGCGGCGCTTCCCGCCTACCTCAACGCCCTGACGGGCAAAGGGGTCCACATCATCACGGTGAACGATTACCTGGCCCGGCGCGATACGGAATGGATGGGGAACATTTACCGTTTCCTGGGGCTTACCGTGGGGACTATCGTGCACGGGATGGACGATCAGGAACGGCACGAGGCGTACCGGTGCGATATCACCTACGGGACGAACAATGAATTCGGTTTTGACTATCTCCGGGACAATATGAAGTTCGATCGGGCCTCCCTGGTCCAGCGGGAGCTGAATTACGCCATCGTGGACGAGGTGGACAGCATCCTCATCGACGAGGCCCGGACGCCCTTGATCATCTCCGGACCGGCGGAAAAATCGACCCACCTGTATTACCAGGTGAACGGCATCATTGGCCGCCTGAAGCGGGACACCGATTTCACCATCGATGAAAAAGCCAAAACCGTGGTCCTCACCGAGGAGGGAGTGGCCCATGCCGAACGCATCCTGAAAGTGGAAAACCTCTATGATCCCAAATACATCGAACTGTTGCACCACATCAACCAGGCCCTGAAGGCGCACCATCTCTTCAAAAGGGACGTGGATTATATCGTCAAAGACGGCCAGGTGGTGATCGTGGACGAATTCACCGGCCGGCTCATGCCCGGACGCCGTTACAGCGAAGGGCTTCACCAGGCCCTGGAGGCCAAGGAAAACGTCAAGATCGAAAACGAAAACCAGACGCTGGCCACCATCACCTTCCAGAATTATTTCCGGATGTACGACAAGCTCGCCGGAATGACGGGGACCGCCGACACGGAAGCGGCCGAATTCAAGAAGATCTATAACCTGGACGTCAGCGTGATTCCCACTCACAAGCCCATGATCCGCATCGATCACCCGGATGTGATTTACCAGACCAAAAAGGAAAAATACGATGCGGTCCTGGATGAGATCGAGGATTGTCACCGGCGGGGCCAACCGGTTCTGGTGGGGACCATCTCCATCGATGTTTCCGAAGCCCTGAGCGAAAAATTGAGCAAGCGGGGGATTCCCCACTCGGTGTTAAACGCCAAAAACCACAAAAAGGAAGCCGAAATCGTCTCCATGGCCGGCCAGAAAGGGACCGTCACCATCTCCACCAACATGGCGGGCCGGGGGACGGACATCGTCTTGGGGGACGGCGTGGTGGAGATCGGGGGGCTGCATATCCTCGGAACGGAGCGGCATGAAAGCCGGCGCATCGACAATCAGCTCCGGGGACGTTCCGGGCGGCAGGGGGATCCGGGGTCCTCCCGGTTTTACCTGGCCCTGGAAGACGATCTCCTCCGGATCTTCGGGGGAGAGCGGATGGGAAACATCATGAACCGAATGGGTATGGAAGAAGGGGAACCCATCGAACACAATCTGATTTCAAGAGCCATCGAAAACGCCCAGAAGAAGGTGGAGGCGCACAACTTCGAGATCCGTAAGCAGCTTCTGGAATACGACAACGTGATGAACCAGCAGCGGGAGGTCATCTATCGGCAGCGGCGGGAAGCCCTGAGGGGGGAAAACCTGAAGGATTCCATCGTGGAGATGATCCATGAAAAAACCTCGGAGATCGCCGGGACCTATACCGATGAACGAACGCCGCCCGAAGAATGGGACCTCAAGGGTCTCAAGGAGGCGGTCTTCAAACAGTTCAACTTTCGCCTGGACTTGCGCCCGGAGGTACTGGAAGGGGTGGATTCGGAGGAATTGACGGAAACGATTCGGGAGCAGGCCCTTAAAATATACGAGGAGCGGGAACAGAGCGTCGGTGCGGATGCCTTCCGGGAACTGGAGCGGATCGTGATGCTTCAGACCGTGGACCATCTGTGGAAAGACCATCTGTTGAGCATGGATCATCTCAAGGAAGGGATCGGCCTTCGGGGGTATGCCCAGCAGGATCCGCGCCTGGTATACAAGAAAGAAGGGTTTGCGATGTTTTCCGAAATGATTTCCCGGATCAAGGAGGAAACCCTGGGGATTTTGTTTCGGGTGGAGATCGCCCAACCCGAAAACCTTACCGAGATGCAAAAACCCAAAGAGCAGAATCTGATTTATTCCGGGGGTGACGGAGGGGACCCAAAAACACCGATCCGGCGGGATCAGAAAAAGGTGGGACGAAACGCCCCGTGCCCGTGCGGGAGCGGGAAAAAGTATAAAAAGTGCTGCGGCCGTACGTAACCCGGATGCATTGAAAGCGTTTCAGACGGTTCGTTCCGGGGGTTGATTTTTCCGCCGTGCAAAATTATAGTTTTTATAACGCATACGCCATGCATTCCACTCGCGCCATATTTCCCGCTGTTTTCGGAGGAGCAACCCATGGATGGATATGTTCCCGGTGAAGAAGAAACCGTCCTTTCCGAGGTGGATGCCGAGACCCGGGAACCGGCTATGTACCGGGTGCTGTTGCACAACGACGATTACACCCCAATGGATTTCGTGGTGGCGGTGCTCATGGGTGTTTTCAACAAGTCCCTGGAAGAGGCCACCCGGATCATGCTCAACGTCCATCAATCGGGGATCGGGGTCTGCGGGGTCTTCACCTTCGAAGTGGCGGAGACCAAGGTCCAGATGGTCCATGAACTGGCCCGTGAAAACGGTTTTCCCTTAAAAAGCACCATGGAAAGGGAGTAGATCCATGATCAGCAAGGAATTGAGCGCCACTTTGGGGTTCGCCGTCAGCGAAGCCAAGAGGCGGCGCCATGAATACGTCTCCATCGAACATGTCCTGTTCGCCATTTTGCACGACGAAGCGGGAAAGGAGATCCTCCATAACTGCGGGGGGGACCTGGGGAGTTTGAAGCAGCGCCTGGAAGCGTTTTTCAACGAAAAAATGGCGGTCGTCCCGGATGGGGGGGATTATGTGCTCCAGCAGACCCTGGGTTTCCAACGGGTCATCCAGCGCGCCGTCAATCATGTGCGAAACGCCGAGAAACAGGAGGTGGAGATCAGCGACATTTTGGCCTCCATTTTCCTGGAAACCGACTCCTACGCCGCCTACTTTTTGTCCCAGGAAGGGATTACCCGGCTGGACATCCTCAATTACATCTCCCACGGCATGCCCAAAGACCCCTTTGCGGACGTGATCGGGGGGTTCGTCAAGACCCAGAAGACGGAAAAGACAAAGGAAAAGAAAAAAGACGATCCCTTGTCCCTGTTCACCCTCGACCTGATGGAAATGGCGGAAAAGGGACTGCTGGATCCCCTCATCGGCCGGGAGCATGAACTGGAACGAACCATGCAGGTCCTTTGCCGCCGGCGGAAAAACAACCCCATTTTCGTGGGGGATCCCGGCGTGGGGAAAACCGCCCTGGCCGAGGGGCTGGTGCAAAAGATCCAGAAGAAAGACGTCCCGGATCTTTTGAAAGACGTTCGGATTTATGCGCTGGATATGGGGGCCCTGCTGGCGGGGACCAAGTTCCGGGGAGACTTCGAACAGCGCCTCAAGGCGGTCATCACCGAACTGAAAAAGAAGAAAAACACCATTTTGTTCATCGATGAGATCCACACCATTGTCGGCGCCGGTGCCACCTCCTCCGGTTCCATGGACGCCTCCAACATCCTCAAGCCGGTCTTTGCCACCGGCGAGCTGCGATGTATCGGTTCCACCACATACGAAGAATACAAGAGTCATTTCGAAAAGGACCGGGCCATGTCCCGCCGGTTCGAAAAGATCGAGGTCCCCGAGCCTCCGGTCTCCGAAACCGTCCAGATTTTAAAGGGGCTCAAATCCCGATACGAGGCCCATCACGGGATCGTTTACACGGAAACCGCCCTGAAGGCGGCGGTGGACTTGAGCGCCAAGTACATCAATGACCGGTATCTACCGGACAAAGCCATCGACGTCATCGACGAGGCAGGGGCCGCCGTTCGTCTTTCCGGCAGCGTCACCCGGAAAAAGATTCATCCGTCGGACATCGAAAAGATCGTGGCCAAAATGGCCAAGATACCCACGGTGAGCGTTTCCGCCAATGACAAGGTTCAACTCGAAGAACTGGAAGACCGCCTCAAGGCCAAAGTCTATGGACAGGATCCGGCCCTCCGCGCCATCGTGACGGCCATCAAACGCTCCCGGGCCGGATTGCGGACTCCGGATAAACCCATCGGATCTTTTTTGTTTACGGGGCCCACCGGTGTGGGGAAGACCGAGGTGGCCCGTCAGATCGCCATGAATCTGGGTGTCGAATTCATGCGCTACGACATGAGCGAGTACATGGAAAAGCACGCCGTGGCCCGGCTCATCGGGGCGCCGCCAGGGTATATCGGGTTTGATCAGGGCGGACTGCTCACGGACGGGATCCGGAAGCATCCCCACAGCGTCCTCCTTTTGGATGAGATCGAAAAGGCCCACATCGACCTTTTCAATATCCTTTTACAGGTTCTGGACCATGCCACCCTGACGGACAACAACGGCAAGAAGGCCGATTTCAGGAACGTCATCGTCATCATGACCTCCAATGCCGGGGCCCGGGAAATGAGTTCCTTGACCATCGGATTCGGGGATCCCAAAAGCGACCTGAAAGCCAAGGGGAAAAAGGCCGTGGAAAGCTTCTTCAGTCCCGAGTTCCGCAACCGCCTGGACGCCATCGTCCACTTCAATGCGCTGTCCCTGGAGATCATGGAACGGATCGTGGACAAGTTCATTCACGAGTTGAATGATCAACTGCTTCCCAAGAAGGTGGCCATTGCCATTTCTCCGGAGGTCCGCCGGTACCTGGCCGAGAAAGGATACGACCCCACCTATGGCGCACGGCCCCTGGCCCGGGTCATTCAGAAAGAGATCAAGGATGTGTTGTCCGAACAAATTCTGTTCGGACAACTGCAAAAGGGGGGGAACGCCCGGATCCGATTGGAAGAGGACGCGTTGCAGTTTGACTTCGCGTAAACGGGGTGCCCTTCCGCCGGTAAATATCCGGTGCGTGCATGCTGTTTTGTTTCCAAGGCCTTCAATGAACCGCCCCAAAAGTGTATGCTTTGTACTGCCGTGGGGCGCCGTAAAAGAGGCTTTAACGTGCGGCCTGCCTTTGATGCGGCCGATGGTGCGATAGGATCCATGGCGATCTTTGTGCTTCCCGAGAAGCCGGTTTTCCCGCCGCCGTACCTGGCCCGGCAAAGCGGCCTCCTGGCGGTGGGCGGGGATCTCAGCCCCGAGCGCCTGATCGTCGCCTATCGAAACGGCATCTTCCCCTGGTACGGGGAAGGCGAGCCGATTCTCTGGTGGTCCCCGGATCCGCGTCTCGTCTTATTCCCGGACAGACTGCATATCTCTAAAAGGCTCAAAAGGGTCTTGAAAAAGCGCACGTTTAGGGTGACCGCCGACACGGCGTTTGGGAGGGTAATTACGGAATGCGCCCGGATCCGGACGGAAAAAGGGAAAGAGACGTGGATTGATCAAGACATGATCGACGCCTATTGCCGTCTCCATGAATACGGTATCGCCCACTCGGTGGAAAGCTGGCAGGGAGAAACCCTTTGCGGAGGACTTTACGGGGTTGCCTTGGGGAAGTGCTTTTTCGGGGAATCCATGTTCAGCCGGACCTCCGACGCATCGAAGACGGCCCTGGCTCATCTGGTGGGGCATCTTCTCGAACAGTCCTTCACCATGATCGACTGCCAGACCACCACGCGCCACCTCACGCGCATGGGGGCGACCCTTATCCCCCGGAGCCTCTTCCTGGAGCTTCTGGAAAAATCCATGAATGGGCCAAGGGAAGAAAAAACATGGAAGATGGATGCGGATCAGGTGTTGAAACGGGTACTGAACTGAAGGAGGAAAAGCATGGATGCAGACTGTTTGTTCTGTAAAATCGCTTCCGGAAAGACGGATACGGAATTTTTACATGAAACCGGTGCCCTGGTGGTGTTCAAGGATATCCATCCTCACGCGCCGGTGCATCTGCTCATTGTCCCCAAGAAACACATTCGCAGTATCAACGATGTCGGCGATAAGGACCGGGAAATTCTTGCCGATTGCATCCTGACCGCGAAGGAGATGGCCCGGCGTTCCGGGATTCATGAATCGGGATACAAGCTCTTGTTCAACGTGGAGAAAGGCGGGGGGCAGGTGATCTTCCATCTCCATCTTCACCTCATCGGGGGGTGGCACCGATGATGGCTTCGTAAAAAGTCCATCTGCGGCGTTGCGCTGCATTCTTCGCCTGCCTGTGCGTTGCACGCAGACAGGTCATTGCG
>CAZQUR010000092.1:0-10778 GCA_964596535.1 uncultured Desulfobacteraceae bacterium | reverse complement strand
GAAAGGAATAATTTTTACGCGAAAACGATTTTAAAATGTGCTAATAACGGACCCTGTCGGATCTTTAGCCGGAAGATGTCCGCGACCGTCCATAGACATTCCGGTTTTTCAGCGGGTGAAAAACCCTGTTCACCGGAAACCGGGGTCAGGTCGCCGCGAATATTCTAAAACCCCATGAAAAGACCTGAAAAATTGTGATTGCAACCCTTCTCCAACAAAACGTTTATCTGGACCATTCCCCGGAGCATGTCCGGGTCGCATTTGAAAGCCCCTGTCCGGTGCTCAGCTCCGCGGTTTTCAACGGCGGGTGGACCACGGCGGATGCCGTCTTGAACCTAAAGGTGCCCAAACGCCCTTCCTCTCCCGATGCCCCCTTGGACCCGCCGGAAAAGACCCTTGCCGGATATTGCATCCGCAATGGGTGGCACGGCGTGACGGTGGGTGTGATGACGGCCGCCTCCATGAATTCGCTGAGGATCACCCGGGAACGGATACACGCTTTTGAGACAACGGTGCTGGTGACGTCTGGCCTTTCCAATCCGTTGAGGGCCGGAGATCCCGCCCCCCATCAAACCCCGGACGACGCGGCGGCCGCCGCCGGCACCATCAACACGGTCATCGTCACCGCCGCGGCCATGACCCCGGCGGCCATGGTGGAGGCGGTCATGATCGCCGCAGAGGCCAAGGCCGCCGCCCTGCAGTCCAGCGGCGTGCGGAGCCGGGTCTCCGGCGCCATCGCCACGGGAACCGGCACCGACGCCGTGGTCCTGGCGTGCGGAAACGGGACCCCCCGTCTCCGGTACTGCGGAAAACATACCCTTTTTGGAGAGACGCTGGCCCGGCTGGTCATCCAGGCCACGACCACCTCAATCGCCTGGGAATCCCCTGAAGGCAGATCGGCCTTTTGACCCGGTGCACTTTTCCGCCGTTCAATGGGATCACGCGCCCCCCTTGTCCTCATACACGTTGGCGATACAGCATAAAAAGGTCAGCGGGGTGTCTCCGGTATTTTTCATCCCGTGGGGTTCCAGGCTTGGAATATAGATGAAGTCTCCGGGGCCGGTGGTCTGCTGCCGCACAACGGCTTCGGTTTCCGGATCATATTGATAACATTCGGCGGTTCCGGACAGAATATACATGGTCTGGTGGTAAAAGTGGTTGTGGATCGGGATTTCGCCTCCGGGCTGAATGGTAAAGTAACGCAACCCGTACTCGGGGTATCCCGTGCCGTCGTCTCCGTGGCGGGAGAGCCAGCGGATGGATGTCCCGGTGACGAGACGCGTTCTTCCTTTAAAGGGAAACTTGTCGATCGGGACGTCTTCGCAGTCGAGAAAATTGGCGATTTTCATCGATATACCTCCCATTTTTAATGACGTTTTTCACCGGAGGGTCCACCGGAGCACTTGTCCGGGAACACCGCCTTCCATCAAAACCGCACCGCTTTAAATTGACAACTCCAAGGATTTCTTTTATTTGGCAAATGATAGGGATTCGGCGGAAACAAGTAAAGGCAAAGACTGGTGTTCCGGTTCATAGGAAATGAAAAGCCCTCCATTAACGCCACCTCTTAATGCCCCCCTGGTTGCCCTGCAGCCGGGGAGCCACGCGTGTTTCCTTTACGAAAACGATGCCGAACATCGACAGGTCCTCACCTCTTTCATCCGAACGGGTCTTTCACAGGAACAAAAGGTCCTGTACCTCGCCCATGCGCATCCTTCGGAGACGCTCCTTTCCTATCTTTCTGACGACGGCGTGGATCCGATGCCGTTTCTTCAAAACGGACAGCTTGTCATTGCCCCTGTCGAAGATTTTTTCGCGAACAGAAGCGGTTTCGACCCGGAAGCCGCCGTGGAACAACTCCAGAATTACGCCCGGGAAGCCCGGGATGCCGGATATCCGGCCCTTCGCGTGACCCTGGAAACCTCCTGGGCGATGCAACTGGCGGATTCCGAGGCGTTCAGTCGATTTGAAACGCGTCTCGACGCCCGGATTTCCGGGAGCAACATCCTCTGGCTGTGTCAATACGACCGGAATAAAACCGCTTCCGTCTTTCTCCTCAATGCCCTCACCGCCCATCCGGATGTATTTATCGGCACAAACCGCATCGAAAACTTCTATTATATCCCGCCCCGGGAGCGTTTGGGATTCGACTCGGAAGACACGATTCTCGACAACTGGATTCAGAACCTGATCCGGCGGAAAAAAGCCGAAGACGCCCTCGAGACCCGGATCCGGTTTCAAGAACTCATCATGCACATTTCGGCCGGTTTCGTGGAATCCGGAGAGACGGGCGTCCAGATTCAACGGGCCCTGGAAACCATCGGGGAATTCACCGGGGTGGACCGGGCCTATCTCTTCCAGGCAAGATCGGATGGGGGGATTTTCGACAACACCCACGAATGGTGCGCTCCAGGAGTCAAACCCCAGATCCAAAACCTCCAGGGGATCGCCGTGGAAAAGAAACTCCCCTGGTTCTGGAAGCGTCTGCGCACCGACGGTGTTTTCCATATACCGGATGTTTTCGAGATGCCCGACGAGGGACACCTCGAGCAGAAGCACTTGGAAGCCCAGGAAATCCAATCCCTGATTGCTGTTCCGATTGCCAGCGGCGGCAGCTTCAAAGGATTTCTGGGTCTTGACGCCGTGGGCGAGCGCATGGCCTGGCCGGAGGAAATCGTCCTGCTGCTTCGGATCACGGGGCAGATCCTTTGCAGCTTTCTCGATCGGAAAGAGGCTGAAAAAGCGGCCCGGGAACGGGAGGTGCGATACAAGACCCTCACGGAAAATCTCAATATCGGGGTGTACCGTACCGCCGGTCCTTCCGAAGACCGCTTCCTGGAAGCCAACGCCGCCATGGCCCGGATTTTCGGATACGAAACCCGGGAAGAATTCCTCAAAATCAAACCTTCCAAAACCTTTCAGGATCCGAACGACCGTAAACAACTCCTCGACAAATTGTCGGCCCGGGGCCAGCTCCGAAACGAAGAAATTCAGCTGGTCAAAAAAGACCGCACCCCCTTTACCGCATCCACCTCCATCGTGGCCATCCGAAACCCGGAAGGAAAAACCGGCTATTTCGACGGGGTCCTGGAAGACATCACCGAACAAAAACAGATCCAGGAAGCCGTCAGGCGATCCGAAAAAAAGTTCCGGGACCTTTTCAACTCCGTCAGTGACCTGATCTACACCATGGACCTGGAGGGCCGCTTTCTCTCCTTTAACCAGGCGCTGGTCCATATCCTGGGGTACGCCCCGGAAGAGCTTATCGGGCGACCGGCGTCCGATTTCATGAAGCCCGAGCTGAAGCCTTTCTACCGCAGCGAATACCTCCAAAAGGTCCTTGAAAAAGGGCGGCACCAAGGCGTAACGATTTACTTTGCCAAGGACGGGCGCAAAATTTATCTGGAATACCGGAGCGTTTTGGTGCGGCCCGAAGGCCAGGCACCTTACATCAGCGGCATCGGCCGGGATGTCACCCAAAAGGTGCTTTCAGAAAGAAAGATCAAGGGATTACAGGAACAAATCCTGCATTCCAAGAAAATGCAGGCCATCGGAACGCTCGCCGGCGGCATCGCCCATGATTTCAACAATATTTTGGGGATCATCCTGGGAAACGCGGAACTGGCCCTGGAAGATGTTGTGGAAAGAGCCCCGGTCCGGCATCATCTGGAAGAGATTCAGACCGCCAGCCTGCGGGCCCGGGATGTGGTGAAGCAGCTTTTAAGCTTCAGCCGAAAGACCGAGCATGAGCGGAAGCCCCTCCGGCTTTCCCCTCTCATCAAAGAATCCCTCAAGCTCTTAAGGGCATCCATTCCCGCCAACATCGCCATTGACACCCAACTCGACGAAACCGCGGCGCCTGTCCTCACGGACCCCGGCCAGATACACCAGGTGCTGATCAATCTGTGCACGAACGCCGCCCATGCCATGGAGGAAACCGGAGGCACCCTCACCTTGCGCCTCGAGAATCATGTGGTCGAATCCGAGTTGCCCTCCGGCGCGGTGCCCCTGACGACCGGGCGTTATGTGAAACTGGCGGTGGAAGATACGGGATCGGGAATCGATGCCCGCCACCTGGATCGGATCTTCGATCCGTATTTCACCACAAAGGAGATGGGGAAAGGGACGGGGTTGGGGCTTTCGGTGGTTCACGGCATCGTGAAGGATCACAAGGGCGAGATCACGGTGGAAAGCCGGCCGGGGAAAGGCACCCGGTTTTCCATGTACTTGCCGGCCTACGCCGGAGAAGCGACGCACGAAGCGGAAAAGGCGACCGCCCTTCCCAGCGGCTCCGAACGGATCCTTTTTGTGGATGACGAAGTCAGCATCGTGGAAACGGGAACCCGGCTCCTCGAGCGGCTGGGATACCGGGTGGAAGGGCATACCAACCCCCTGGAGGCCCTTGCCCGTTTTTCCAAGGATCCCAATGGGTTTGATCTGGTCATCACCGACATGACCATGCCGCATTTGACGGGGGATCTATTGGTCAAAGAGGTTCTCGCCCTGCGGCCCCGTACACCCGTTATTTTGTGCACGGGCTTCAGTGAGCGGATCAATGCGGACTCCGCCGCCCGCCTGGGGGTCCGGTGCTACCTGGAAAAACCCCTCAACTGGTCGGAGCTGGCCCGAAGCGTCCGAAAGGCCATGGAAGCATAACCCCGCCTCATTTCTTTAGCAAACGCAATCATCTGTGGTAAGGGTTCCCTCCAAAAGGCAAAAAAAGCCGAAAACACCTTCAGTTGGCCCATAAACCGCCGGAACATGAACTTCTCCGGAAAGCGGTTGATAAATCCGATCAAAAAGGGTAAGGGCGAAAGGTCCGTGTTCACCCGTGAGGATAAGATAAGATAAAAGATATGAAAATTATTCCCACAGCCCTTGACGGCGTATGGCGCATCGAGCCGGAGGTCTTTTCAGACCATCGGGGCTTTTTCATGGAAACGTATCACCGGAAACGGTATCAGGCGCACGGCATCCGGACGGTATTCGTCCAGGACAACCTTTCCCGGTCCACCCGGGGGACCCTGCGGGGCCTGCATTACCAGATTCAAAGCCCCCAGGCCAAACTGGTGCAGGCGATCTCAGGGGAAATCTTCGATGTTGCGGTGGACATCCGCCCGGAATCTCCGACTTTCGGGAAATGGATCGGGGTGCATCTTTCCGGCGAGAATAAAACCCAGTTGTTTATTCCGGAAGGCTTTGCCCACGGCTTTTGCGTCCTGAGCGAAACCGCCTTTTTTTCCTATAAGTGTTCGGACTTTTACGCCCCGGACGACGAAGGGGGGCTCCTGTGGTCCGATCCGGATTTAAATATCGACTGGCCCATCACTCAACCCGTGATTTCTGAAAAAGACAGCCGGTTCCCCTGCCTGAAAGAGATCCCCAGGGACAGGCTCTCCTTGGGGAAAAAGACGCCATGACCCTCGCCATCCTGGGATGCAACGGGCAACTGGGCAGGGAACTGGCCTTGTCGGCCCGCAATAAAGGCCTGGCGCCGGCGGGCGCCGATCTCCCGGAGGTGGACATTACGAATGCCGCTTCGGTCCGGTCGTTCATCGCATCCGTCCGCCCTTTTGTTGTCGTCAACGCCGCTGCATATACCCAGGTGGACCAGGCCGAATCGGATCCACAGACGGCCTTCGCCGTCAATGCCGCCGGTCCGGAAAACCTCGCCCGGTGCTGCGCGGAGCGCCGCGTCCCGCTGGTTCACATCTCCACCGACTATGTTTTCGACGGGAAAGGGAAAAACCCCTACCGGGAAGACGACCCGGTGAACCCGTTGGGGGTGTACGGCCGGAGCAAGGAAGAAGGGGAACAAAAAATCCGTTCCGGCTGGGGCATGCATATCATCATCCGCACCGCCTGGCTCTACAGCCCCTTCGGACACAATTTCGTAAAGACCATGCTCCGACTGGGCAAAGAAAGAAAGGAATTGCGCGTGGTGGCCGATCAGTACGGGTCCCCCACCTGTGCGGCGGATTTGGCCCGCGCGATTGTGACGACCATCGATACCCTGCATCGGAATCCGGCGCCGCCGTGGGGCACCTATCATTTCACCGGCCTGGGGATAACCACGTGGTACGGGTTTGCCAAGGCGGTATTCGCGGAGGCGCGGCAATATATGCCGTTGAAGGTAATGGATGTCATTCCCGTACCGACCCGGGAATATCCGACACCGGCCCTCCGCCCCCGGTACAGCGTCCTGGACTGCACCCGGATTCAACGTCTTTGGAACGCGACGCTGCGGCCCTGGGAGGAAAGTCTCAAAGAAACCCTTTATCGAATCTTCAACGAGCCTGGAGAGAGGGATGGCATCTGAGACGCAAACCGATTTTTCGAAAAACTTCTCTTCACGGGGTAAAGATGCATCCACCATGCGCGGCTACGTCCAGGTCTACACGGGAAACGGGAAGGGGAAGACCACGGCCGCGCTGGGATTGGCCCTGAGGGCGGCGGGGGCAGGATTGAAGGTCTTCATCGTTCAGTTCATCAAGCGGGGGGAATACAGCGAAATCAAGGCGCTCAGGCGATTTTCAGACCTGATCCAGGTGGAGCAGTTCGGCCTGGGACGCTTTTTGGAGGGACAGCCCTCGGCGGAGGACATCGAGGCCGCCCAAAAAGGGGTGGCGCGAATTCATGAGATCATGGCCGAAGGCCGGTATCAGGTGATCATCCTCGACGAAGCCAATGTGGCGGTGAAATCAGGGCTCATCCCCGTTCAGAAGCTTCTGGGCCTTATCGTGGCCAAGCCGTACCCTGTGGAAATGATCATCACGGGACGCTACGCTTCCACGCGGATCATGGAAGCCGCGGATCTTGTCACGGAGATGAAAGTCATCAAACACTATTACCATGAAGGCATCGAGGCGCGCGTTGGGATCGAAAAATAGCACAAAAGCGCCGTGCCTGGCCGTATTCGGAACCGGCTCGGAAGTGGGAAAGAGCATCGTGGTCACGGCGTTGGCCCGATGTTTCGTTCAGGACGGCATCCGCGTGGCCCCATACAAGGCCCAGAACATGTCCAACAATTCGGGGGTCACCCCCGAAGGCCTGGAAATGGGCCGTGCCCAGATCGTCCAGGCGGAGGCCGCCCGCATCCCGCCCCACGTGGACATGAATCCCGTTCTGCTCAAACCCACGGGGGAAACCGGATCCCAGCTCGTCTTGTCGGGGAAAGCCGTCGCCACCCTTTCGGCCCGCCGTTATTACCGCCGCAAGGAGGCCCTGTTCCGCAGGGTCACCGCCGCGTTGAACCGGCTCCGGCGTCGTTACGACGGCATCCTTATCGAAGGGGCCGGATCCTGCGCCGAAGTCAACCTGATGGAACACGACATCGTGAATTTCAGGATTGCACAAGCCGCCGACGCGCCGGTCATCCTGGTGGCCGACATTCACAAGGGCGGTGTCTTCGGCCAAATCGTGGGGACCCTGGCATGCCTCCCCCCGTCCCACCGGTCCCGGATCGCGGGGATCCTCATCAATCGGTTTCGGGGGGACCCCCGGCTTTTTGACGAGGGCGCGGCATGGATCGAAAAAAAGACCCGGAAGCGGGTCCTCGGGGTGCTCCCCTGGCATCACGAAATCCGCATCGATCCCGAAGATTCGGTGGTCCTCGAGCACCTGAACCCCGCACCGAAAGGCGCTTCCGGCGCGGCCCGTGTCGCGGTGGTGCGCATCCCCCATGTCTCCAACTTCACCGATTTCGAACCCCTTTTCGCCGTTTCCGGACTGGATGTGGTGTTCATCGAAAGGGCAAGGAATCTGTCTTCCTTTAATGCGGTGATTCTGCCGGGTTCCAAAAACACGCGCAGCGATTTGGACTGGCTCGCCGCCGCCGGTTTTAAAGAGGCCCTGACCGATTACGTGAAAAACGGGGGGCATGTGTTGGGGATCTGCGGGGGATACCAAATGCTCGGCACCCGGGTCCACGACGAAAAAGGGCTGGAGGGCCCGCCCGGATCCACAACCGGGCTTGCCTTTTTGCCCGTGGAAACCCGCCTCAAAGCGCCCAAGCGGACCACGCGGACCCGGTTTTCATGGAACGGCGCCGAAGGCGTGGGGTATGAAATCCATATGGGACAGACCCGGAAGAAAAAGGGGGCGGCCCTTTTTCAAATCCTTGGCCGGAATGACCGGCCCTGCAAGGGAGAAGACGGATGCGCCACAACGGACGGCCGGGTTCTGGGGACCTACATTCACGGTCTCTTCGACACCCCCGCCGTTACCCGGCAGTGGCTGGATACCCTGGGACTTACGCATTTGTCCGTGCCGGAAGACGCCGGCCTTTTGGCAAGGGACAGACAATACGACCTTTTGGCCGACCATTTTCGAAAACACGTGGACATGGACGATCTGACGTCCCTTTTCACGAAACCGAAGCGATCCCCCCGAACGGTCAAATGACGGATACCACACTCATCATCGGCGGTGCGAGAAGCGGAAAAAGCCGCTTCGCCCTGCAGCTGGCCGAAGAAAAAACGGCAATGAAAAAGGCTTTTTTGGCCACCTGTGTCCCCACCGATGCGGAAATGCAAGACCGGGTGGCCCGCCACCAGCGGGAAAGGGGGAATTCCTGGAAGACCCTCGAAGTCCCCCTGGACCTGGCCGGCGCCCTCCTCGAAGCGGATCGATGGGCCGGAATCGCCCTGGTGGACTGCCTGACCCTGTGGGCGAACAACCTTGTGTTCCAGACCCGGGACGAAACGGAGATCGACCGGTACGTGCTCCGTCTCCTGGACGCGGCAAACCGCGCGGCGTGTCCCGTGATCTTCGTCACCAACGAAGTGGGGACGGGTATCGTCCCGGAAAATCCTTTGGCCCGGCGCTTCCGGGACGTGACCGGGCGGATCAACCAGCAGATGGCCGCGGCATGCACCCGGGTCTTTTGGATGGTGGCCGGCATCCCGGTGCGGGTTAAAGATTCGAAACCGGTATGACCGCTTTCATCGCCGCCCTCCAGTTTCTGACCCTTTTTCCCTTGGGCAAACCCCGCCATGCGGATCCGGAAAGACTGGTTTTCTTTTTTCCGGCGGCGGGGCTTATCGTAGGGGGGATTCTGGCCGCATGCGATTTCCTTTTCTTTCGTCTGGGCTCCCCGATCACCGCCGCGGCCTTGGATACCGCCCTCCTGGCCCTGATCACCGGTGCCCTGCATCTGGACGGCCTGGCGGATACCGCCGACGGCCTTTTGGCGCACCGGGACAAAAAAGCGGCGCTGGCCATCATGAAAGACAGCCGGGTCGGCGCCATGGGGCTCGTGGTGACGGTCTGTATCCTTCTGATCAAATGGGCCGGTCTGGCGGGCCTTTCCGCCCAGCGGAGCCTTTGTCTGGTGCTGATCCCGGCCTATGCCCGGGCCGCCGTGCTCCCGGCGGTCTTCCTTTTGCCCTACGGCCGCCCCGAAGGCGGCACCGGCGCATATCTTTTTGAAAAACCGTTACGCCCGTGGATCCTTTCCGGGATGCTCCTCCCCCTGGCCGTCTCCTTTTTCCTGGGTCCCCGGGCCCTCTGGCTCAACGGGGCGTTTCTTCTCACCGGCGGGGCGGTCCTTTACTTTTACCAAAAACGCATGGGGTGCATCACGGGGGACATGATGGGGGCCCTGGTGGAGGTCATGGAAGCGCTGCTCTTTTGCATCCTCTCCATGGGAGGTGCCGGGTGATCATCGGACACGGGGGAAACGTCTACGCCTTGGCCAAAACCCTCGGATGCGTCCCCGGGGAAATCATGGATTTAAGCAGCAACATCAACCCCTTCGGTCCCATGCCGGAACTGACGGCGCATCTTCAAAAGGCCCTTCCCACTGTTTCGGCCCTCCCGGAAGCGGATGCCGGATCGGTTTCCCTTGCCGCCGCGGCCCGGTTCGGAATCGATCCGAAAGGGGTCCTGGCGGGAAACGGCACCACCGCCTTCATCTATGCCCTTCCCGGCATACTGAACACCCGAAAGGCACTCATCGTCGGTCCCACCTACGCCGATTATGCCGACGCCTGTATCCGGCACGGGGCCCGGGTACAATATCTTTTCAGCCGCGCCTCGGCGTCCTTTACACCCAATATGAAACGCATTCAGGCCTTGGCCTCCCGCTGCGACACGGTCTTTATCTGCAACCCCAACAACCCCACCGGCGTTCCTATCCCGAAAAAGACATTGGAATCCATTATCTCTGCGTGCCCGAAAACCCGGTTTATCATCGACGAATCGTACCTTGACTTTGTCCCGGAAGGCGATTCCCAAAGCCTGATTCCCTTTGATGCACCGAACCGGATCGTCCTGTATTCCTTTTCCAAAATGTTTACGATCCCCGGTCTCCGGACCGGGCTCATGGTCTTTCCACGGGCGCTGCGAAACGCGGTTTTTCTTGCCCAGGTTCCGTGGAGCGTCAATACCCTGGCCCAAAAAGCCCTGTTGTTTTTATTGGCCCGCCCGGAAATGTGCCGGGATTTTATCCGGATGAGTCTCGATGGCCTGGAAAAGGAAAAAGCGCGTTTTTTAAAGGCCTTTGCCTCCGTGGAAGGCATACGGTTTTTTCCCAGCCGCACCGCCTTTGTGCTGGGACGCCTGACACGGCCGTACAGTGCCGCCGGCCTCTGGCGCCATTTGGCGCGACACCGGGTCCTGATTCGAAATTGCGCCAATTTTAAAGGTCTTTCCGATCGATACGTGCGTATCTCCATCAAGAAACGCGTCTGCAACCAAGCGTGTGCGGTGCATATGGCCGCGTATTTCAAAACACCCGTCCCCTTCCAAAGAACTTCAACGTGTTGCTTTTCGAAAAT
>CAZQUR010000091.1:0-10787 GCA_964596535.1 uncultured Desulfobacteraceae bacterium | reverse complement strand
ATTAAGTGGTGACCCTGGCCCTCTTCAAGAGAGAGGGAATTAAGTGATAGCCCTAAAGAGTTTTTTCCTTTTTTACGATTCCAGCAATACGAAAAGACCATCTCCCTACATTGGTTCGAAGCGGATGCCCTGGGCCAGGGGCAATTCGGTCCCCCAGTTGAGGGTGCAGGTCTGGCGGCGCATGTAGGCCTTCCAGGCGTCGGACCCGGATTCCCGGCCGCCCCCGGTTTCCTTTTCCCCGCCGAATGCCCCGCCGATCTCGGCGCCGGAGGTCCCCACGTTCACGTTGGCGATCCCGCAGTCGCTTCCTTCGGGCGACAAAAAGAATTCCGCCTCCCGCAGATCCGTGGTGAACACGGCGGAGGACAGCCCCTGGGGAACGCTGTTATGGTATCGAAGGGCCTCGTCAAGGGTTTCATACCGGATCAGATACAAAATCGGCGCAAAGGTTTCCTCCGAGACGATGGGCACATCCGGGGAAATCTCGCACAGGCACGGGGTCACATACGTCCCGGCGGCAAAACCCTTCCCCGAAAGGACCTCCCCGCCGTACAGGATCCGCCCGCCTTGTTTTTTAGCGCGGGAAAGCGCGGCCTGCATGGTTTCCACGGCCCGGACGTCGATCAGCGGCCCCATGAGGGTGCCGGATTTCAGGGGATCGCCGATGGGAATCTGCCGGTAGGCCGCCGTCAGGCGCCGGATAAGATCGTCATAGATCTCCGTGTGTGCGATGACCCGGCGGGTGGTGGTGCAGCGCTGTCCGGCCGTCCCCACGGCGCCGAACACGATGGCGGGCACGGCCAGGTCCATGTCCGCCTTGGCCGTGACGATGACGGCGTTGTTTCCCCCCAGCTCGAGGAGGGTCTTTCCGAGGCGGCGGGAAACGGTCCGGGAGACGTGCCGGCCCATGGCCACGCTTCCCGTGGCGGAAACCAGGGGGATCCGCGGGTCGTTGATGAAGGCTTCGCCCACGTCCTCCCGGTCCCCCACCACCCAGTTCAGGACGCCTTCCGGGAGATCGTTTGCCCGGAACACCTCCCGGGCGGTTTTCATGACGGCGATGGCCGTGAGGGGCGCCTTGGAAGACGGTTTCCAGATGACCGTATCCCCGCATACCAGGCTGATCAGGGCGTTCCAGGACCACACCGCCACGGGGAAGTTGAAGGCGGTGATCACGCCCACGGGGCCCAGGGGAAGCCACTGCTCGAGCATCCGGTGCCGGGGGCGTTCGCTGTGCATGGAACGCCCGTAGAGCATCCGGGATTGACCCACGGCGAAATCCGCCATGTCGATGGCCTCCTGAACTTCGCCTTCGCCTTCCACCCGGATCTTTCCCACCTCCAGGCTGACCAGGGCGCCCAGGTCCTCTTTTTTCTCCCGCAGGGCCAGGCCGATCTGCCGCACGATCTCCCCCCTTTTGGGGGCGGGCACGGTTTTCCAGGACGCGAAGGCGTCCACGGCCCGGCGGATCACCGTTTCGTAGTCGTTTTTATCGGCCAGCCGCACCTTTCCGATGATTTTGCCGTGGACGGGGGACCGGACCTCCAGGAGGCGGCCGTGGCAGCGCACCGGATCCCCGGTGCCGGCCCCGTTTTCCGTGGCCTTGATGCCGAGATTTTTCAAAATGGTTTTCATGGGATACATCCTTTCTTTGGCGGATTCACGAAAAATGCCGATTTCATCTTCTTTGAAGGAATCGAAAAAAACCCCAAAAGAAGCCATTTTCGTCACCCCGGCGGGATATAAAATCCCGCCCTACATTTTTACTGTCTACCCTCGACCCCTTGACCCCTCGACCCCTCGAACCCTCAAACCCTTGACCCCTCGAACCCTCGAACCCTCGACCCCTCGAACCCTCGACCCCTCGAACCCTCGACCCCTTGACCCCTCGAACCCTTGACCCCTTTTTTAAAATAAAACCCCGGCCCTGTCCATACCCGAACCCGGGGGCCGATTTACGCTTCCGGCGCTGTTTTTCCTGCACCCCTTGACCCGTTTCGTCCTTTTCGGTAAAAATCGATGGATGCCGCTGATCTGCGTCACGGTTTTCTTTCCGACCCGTCAGAGGGGTAGACCATGAAACGATTCAACCGCTTTTTTGCCGTCCTGTTCCTTGTTTCAATCCCTGCCCTGGCGTTTCCCGGGGAATCCGCGGAGTATTATCGAAAAAAACGCGGAGAAATGGTCCGAAGCCAGATCCGGGACCGGGGCGTCACGGACAAACGGGTCCTTTCGGCCATGAAACGCGTCCCCCGGCACCGTTTCGTGCCGGAAGGATTGGAAGAAAAGGCCTACGGGGACCACCCCCTTCCCATCGGGGAAGGCCAGACCATCTCCCAGCCCTACATCGTGGCGTTGATGACCGAAAAGCTGTCCCTTGATCCCGGGGCGAAAGTCCTGGAAATCGGGACCGGCTCCGGGTACCAGGCCGCCGTTCTCGCCGAAATCACGCCGCATGTATACACGATCGAAATTAAAGAAAAACTTTATGAAAAGGCTTCCAATACCCTAAAAGAGCTGGGCTACACGAATCTCAAAACCCGAAGCGGAGACGGATACTTCGGATGGGAGGAAGCCCGGCCCTTCGATGCCGTCATGATCACCGCGGCGGTGGATCATATTCCGCCGCCCCTGCTCAAACAGCTCAAGGACGGCGGCCGTCTCATCCTTCCCCTGGGAAATCCCTTCAGTTACCAGAACCTGGTCCGGGTCACCAAGAAAGGAGAGGATTACACCATCGACCAGATCTGCGGGGTGCTCTTCGTGCCCATGACCGGACACGCCCTGGGCGCTCAATGATCTTTTCGGCCGTATTCTTTCTTTCCTTTTCCGCCCTTTCCTTCGAAATCCTCCTGGCGCGGCTTTTTTCCATCAGCCAGTGGCATCACCTGTCTTTCATGGTGATCAGCATCGCCCTTTTGGGCTTTGCCGCGGGCGGGGTGCTGTTCTTTTTGCTGGACGCCCGGATGCCGGGCTGGGAGAAAAAATGGTCCGAAAAGACCCGCCTGGGCATGCTTTTGTTTGCCTTTTCCCTTTCCACCCTTTGTTCGCTTTTTGTCTTGAGCCGGATCCCCTTCGATTATTTCCGCCTTCCCTTTGAACCGGTCCAGGCACTGTACCTGCTGAGCCTGTATCTGATCCTGGGAACAGCCTTTTTCTTCGCCGGGCTCACCGTGATGATCGGGTATGCCGCGTATCCCGAAAAAAGCGGCACGGTCTATTTTGCCAACATGGCCGGCTCCGCATGCGGTGCAGGGGCGGCGTTTCCCCTCCTGGTGGCTTTCGGGGAAACCGGTGCCGCCGCCCTGTCCGCCCTTATCCCGTTGGTTCCGGCGGCGGTTGTTTCCCTGGCGGCGGTCTTTGGAAAGCCCCCAAGGGAATCCCCGGGGCCGGGCCTGAAAACGCCGTTCTGGGGGATCCTTTCGGCGGCGGGCATCGTCGGCATCGCCACCGCCGGGCTTTTTTTGGGGGATTCCGCGCCGATCCGGATCCATCCTTCCCCGTATAAAGCCTTCAGCCAAACCCTCCAGTTTCCGGAATCCGAGGTCTTCGACACCCGATCCACCCTCCACGGCCGGGTGGACGGGGTGCACAGCCCCTTTTTCCGGCATGCCCGGGGGCTGAGTCTCAAATTCCCCGGCGACCTTCCCGCCCAATGGGCGGCCTTCAAGGACGGGGACCATCCCTTGAGCTTCTACGCCCCGGAACCGGATGCGCCCTTTGCCCCGTACACGCTCCAATATGCCGGGTATATCCTTGTGCCCGACCCCGGCCGGGTCCTGGTCATCCAGGCCGGGGGCGGCACCGCGATCCCCTGCGCCAGGGCATCCGGGGCAACATCCGTGACGGCGGCGGAACCCAACCCGGTCCTGGCGGAATGGATTCACCGGCATTACGGCCTTTCCGTGATCAACGACACGCCCCGGGCGGTGCTTTCCGCCCCCGGGCCGGCCTTCGACGTCATCCACGTGGAGGACTGGGGGCCGTCGCTTCCCGGCGCCGGCGCCTTGGGCCAGGATTATCTCCTCACCGTGGAGGCCTTTGCCGCCGCCCTGAAGCGGCTTTCGGAAAAAGGAGTGTTCATCGTCTCCCGCCGGCTCCGCCTGCCCCCGGCCGACACCCTCCGCCTGTGGTCCACCGCATACGAGGCCCTATACGGGACAGGCGTTTCGGATCCCGGCCGCCACATGGTTCTTCTTCGAAACTGGGACGCCATTGTTTTGATCGTCTCCCGCCGGCCTCTTCCGGATTTAGGCCCCCTGATCGACTTTGCAAACCGGCTCAACTTCGATTTTGTATTCAGCCGGCCCATGGTGCCGGATCCGGTCAATCGATACAGCCGATTCCCCGAACCCTATTATCATGACGCCCTCGGCCGCCTGGCCGACGAATATGCCAAAGGGACAGCGAAAGCCTTTTTCCGGGAGTATCTCATCGACGTGACCCCCCGCACCGATGACCGCCCCTTTCCGGACCGGTTCCTCAAGCTCGACAAAATCAAGGATCTCTACCGGACCACGGGGAGCCGCTTTTACGGTCTGTTTCTGTCCGGAGAGATCATTGTCGTGGTCGTGCTCCTGGAAGCTGCCCTGATCAGCATCGTCTTCCTCGTGCTTCCGGCCTATTTGATGCACCGGCGGCGCAAATTTGTATCCTTCCCGCAGACGATCTACTTTTTTTCCGTGGGGACGGGATTCATGTTCCTGGAGATGTATTTCATCCAGGCCTTTGTCCTTCCCCTGTCCGACCCGGTGATCAGCTTCGTGGTCGGCGTCATCGGGATCCTCTTGTTTTCCGCCGCCGGAGGGTGGTTTTCCCGGAAACTGGGAAGCCGCGCCGTGAAAATCGCCCTTTGGATCCTCGTCCTTTTTACGGCCGCAGGTTTCTGGTGCCTGGACCAATGGATGCAGGACCTGCTCCGGTTTTCCAAGGGCCATCGCCTGGCCGGCGCCTTTGCCCTGCTGTTGCCGGTGGGGCTTTTCGCCGGGCTTCCCTTTCCCCTGGGAATGCGGACGCTTTTGGAAACCCCCCAGGAACGGGCCTTTGCATGGGCGGCCAACGGCTGCGCCTCTGTTTTGACCGCTGTCGCTGCGGTTCAGGTGGCGGTCAGCTTCGGCATATCCGCGAACCTTTTGTTTGCCGCGGCGTCTTATCTGGCGGCCTGGATTTGCGTGGCCACACGTACGGCTTGACACGGGGCCTTTGTTCGGATTAAGTGGGTTCTCCGGTCATAATCGCATCCCGGCAGAGGAGGGCCCGTGGAAAAAACGCTACCCCATAAAACGGATTCCCGGGAAAAAAGGATGTCGCCCCGGACCCTCGTGAATCAGTATTACAGCGTGCAGATCACCGTGGCTAAGGAATCCCCCACCTACCAGTTCAAACTGCGGGACATCTCCGAGGGCGGACTGTGTATTGCCGTGCGCCGGGATTCGGAGATTTTGCCCCGCCTGGAAGTGGGGCAGATCCATCGCATGCGATACGCCCCTGCCGGCGTCCGCGGCGAGCTGAAGGATATCCTCACCAAAATCCGTCACATCACCCTGTGCCGGGAAGGCCCGTACAAAGACCATTGTCTCGTGGGGCTTTCCATCGTGGACCATGAAATACCCGCATAGGCCATCCGGATAAAGGCCGGCAAGATGAATCCCTGGAGCAAGGAAGAAGTGGATGCCATCGTGGCGGATTACTTCTTAATGCTTGTCCGGGAACTTAAGGGGAAGCCTTACCGCAAAACGACACACCGGAACCGGCTCGTGGAAACCCTGTCCGGCCGAAACGCGGGCGCGATCCAAAAGAAATATCACACCATCAGCGCCGCCCTTACGGCCCTGGGCCTGCCGTCCATCCGGGGATTCAAACCCCTGGACAACTACCAGAACCTTCTCATCGAAGCCATCGATGCCCATCTGGAAGCGCATCCCGAAGCCGCGGACGCCCTGACGGCCTATGCCCGGCGCTCCCTGTCGATTCCCATGCAGCGGGAGTTCTTCTTCGATACCGTGGTGACGGCTCCGCCCGAGCGTCTTGGCCGTGCAAGCGGAAAAAAGGCGCGCCTTATCCGAAAAATCATGAAAAAATACATGTTCGTAAAAACCGAAGAAGCAAATCCCGACTTGAAAGGGGCCGGAAAAGACTTTGTCTTTGATTTTGAACAGGCCCGTCTCCGGGAAGAAGGGTTTTTTGAAGCCGCCCGCCGGGTGAAGTGCATTTCCCCTGATGCAGGCCCGGCGTATCCGCCCTATGACATCCTCTCATACGACGAAAAAGAAGACCCCCTTTTCATCACGGTCAAACCCACGTCCTGCGGTATGCGCTTCCCGTTTTTACTGTCCGCGGCCGAACTCGCCTTTTCCGCGGCAAACCCGAATGGGTATCGCCTCTACCGCCTCTTCGACTTCCCGGAATCCCCCCGGCTTTTCATCCTCAAGGGCCGGCTTTACGACTGGGTGCGCCTGACGCCGGAATCCTTCACGGCCCGGTTTGCATGACGCCATCGGGTCTTCAGGGAGTCTTACGGAGTGCCGAACGGTATCTCCGGTAGTAAAGGACGGAATCCGTGGAATAGAGCACCAGGGCGATCCAGATCAGGATGAACGTCCACAGCTTGGCCGTTGAAAAGGGCTCTCCGTAAACGAACACCGCCAGCAAAAAGGTGGAACTCGGAGCGATGTATTGCAGGATCCCCACCGTGGAAAAAAAGATCCTGCGGGCCCCTTCGGTGAACAGCAGCAGGGGAAGGGCCGTGACCAGGGCGGTGCCCATCAGGAGAAAATCGATTCGCGGCCCCATGCGGAAAAAGGCCCCGCCGCCGCCGGCGTTCAGATAGCAAAGGTACGCCAGCGCAGGACCGGACATCAGGAGTGTTTCCAGGGAGAGGCCTTCCAGGGCCCCCACAGGGGCGGTCTTTCGGATGAGGCCGTAGAAACCGAAAGTAAACGCCAGGGTTAAAGAAATCCACGGAATCCGGCCGAACTGCAGCGTCAAGTACCCCACGCCGACGGCGGCAATGCACACGGCGATGATCTGGGGCCTCCGGAGTCGTTCTTTTAAAAATATCCTGCCCAAAAGGACATTGATGAGCGGATTGATGTAATACCCCAGGCTGGTCTGAAGGATCTGGTTGTTGTTGATGGCCCAGATGAACAAAAACCAGTTGACGGAAACCAAAAGGGTGGTCCCGAAAAGGATTCCCATGGTCCGCCGGTTCATCAAGGCCGATTTAAAGGCGTTCCAGTGCCCCAAAAAGAGGATCAACGGCATGAGAAAGACAAAGGACCACACCATCCGGTGCATGAGGATTTCAAAGGGCGGGACCGCCTTGAGCCACTTGAAAAAGATGGGACTCAAGCCCCAGATCAAAAAAGCCCCCACCGCACTGGCGATCCCCAGGCTGGTTCGATGTTTTTCTTCCGATATCATTTCCGCTCCAGCCGGGCCACTGCCTCGACATGGGGGGTTTGGGGAAACATGTCCACGGGCTGGACCTCCAGGATGCGGTAGGCGTCCTTGATGACACTCAAATCCCTTGCCAGGGTGGCCGGATTGCACGACACGTAAACCATCCGCTCGGCCTGCAGGTCCAGGACCCGGGTTACGGATTTCGGGTGCATCCCGGCCCGGGGCGGATCAATGACGACCACATCCGGTCGGATTTCAAGGCCGGGGAGAAGCTTCCGGACGTCGCCGCACAGAAACCGGCAGTTGCCAATCCCGTTGATCCGCGTGTTTTCCAGGGCGTCCTCCACGGCTTCCGGGACGATCTCCATCCCCACAACGGATCCGGCATCACCGGAGAGCGCGATGGCGATGGCCCCGGTCCCGGCGTAAAGATCCAGGACCGCTTCATTTCCGGTGAGCGCCGCATAGCGTTTGACGACGGCGAAAAGGGTTTCGGCCGCCGGCGTGTTGACCTGGAAAAAGGCGTTGGCTGAAATGCGGAACACGTAAGGCCCCAGGCGGTCCGTAATCCTGGACGGCCCGGCCAGGGGGATTTCCCGTTCCCCCACGGCGATGCCGGCTTTTCGGGCGGTGATGTTGTTCACCACGGAAAGAATCCCGGGGTGCCGCGCCGTCAGGTCATCGGCCACCGGTTCCACAACGGAAAGATCCTCCGCCGCCGTGACGAGGTTGACCATCCATCTCCCGGAATCCCCGGAGCGGCGCAGCATGACAAAACGCCAGAATCCCGTATGGGTTTTCAAGCCGTAAGGTGGTGCACCGGATACCCGGATGAGCGCCCGGATCCTTTCCAGGATGGCGTTTCCGGGTGCAGGCTGCAGGAGGCATTGTTGAATATCGATGATCTTGTCAAAGGTTCCGGGAACGTGCAGCCCCAGTGCGAAATCGAAAGGCACGTCCGGTTTTTCCATCTCCTCGGGGTAACGCCACCGGCGGTCGGCGCAGGAAAATTCCATCTTATTCCGGTATCCGTAAACGGCCGGGGACGGAACCACCGGATGCACCGGGACGCCGGCAAGGCCGGCGATGCGCTCCAGCGCATCCGCCACCTGCTGCCGTTTATATATCAACTGCCGATCGTAGACGATATGCTGCCACCTGCACCCTCCGCAAAAACCGAAGTAGGGGCAAGGGGGATCGACCCGGTGTTCGGAGGGCGAAAGGAATTCCACAATGCGGGCTTCGGCGTAATTTTTGCGCTTTTTGACGATCAACACCCGGGTCTGATCCCCGGGGACGGCGTAGTCCACGAACACCGCCAGCCCGTCGATACGGCCGATTCCGCGGCCGCCCGAAGCCATGGCCGTGATGTCGATATCGACGATTTTTCCTTTTTTTGTTTCCAAAATTGTTTTAATCATTCAAGGTTGAACAATGGATCGGACAGCCGGAAAAAAACCGGACGTTCAGGTTTTTATCGGGAAAGGGGGCAGGAGGTCAAGGGATTACGAGGGGTCAAGGGGTCGAGTGTAAAGGGCAGGTGTCGGGTATCAGGAGCCAGATGCCAATCCAAATCGGGATCGAAATCGAAATCGAAATCGAAATCGAAATCGAAAAATGACCGGTTCCCGCATCATTGATCTTTCTTTTGACTCGGGCGGATTCCGCCTGCACGGGGTGTTGCACTTGCCGGACCGGGGGGCACCGCCGTTTGTCATCGGGAGCCACGGCCTTCTCGCCGATGCCGATTCCCCAAAGCAGGTGCGCCTGGCCGACGCCTTATCCGAAAAGAAAATCGCCTACTTCCGGTTCAGTCACCGGGGATGCGGGAAAAGCCAAGGGGATTTGGTCCATGGGATGCCCCTGGCCAAACGGGCCGAGGATATCGTGAACGCCCTGAAAACGCTTACCAAACGAATCGACGTGGGGTCTTTCCTCGGTCTTTTCGGCAGCAGCATGGGCGGCGCCGCATCCCTGCACGTGGCCGCATCACGCTTTGTTCCCACGGTGGTCACCGTGGCCGCACCGGTGAGAAGCCGGGAAATCACCCCGTCCGGGCCGCCTGATCCCTTCACCACCGCCCTGTTGAAAGAAGAAGCCCTGCGGTTCGACCTTTCCGACGGACTCGCCCGGATCCGAAATATTCTCTTGTTTCACGGGGACGATGATGAAATCGTCCCCTTTTCCAACGCCCTGGAAATCGAAAAAAGAGCCGCCCCGCCCAAGCGGCTGATCCGGTTCGAAGGCGGGGATCACCGGATGAGCGATCCCAAGCACCAGGCGGTTTTCGTCCGGGAAGCCACCCGGTGGTTCCTAAAAGCAGCCGGATCTTCCGGGTTATCCACGCCCGGATCAAAAGGAGACGACCCGTGATAAAGAATCCCAGCGAGCCCTTTTCCTTTTTTAAAGACGGATATGCCGGAAAAATACTCTCCGGATCCTTCAGCCCCACCCTCAAGGGGCGTCTCGCCGAGTGCATCGATATTTTCACCCTCTTCGAAGCCACCGGGACGCCGGCCATACCGTATATCGCCGCCTGGGAGGAAAAAGAAAAAACCATCTGGTACGAGTACGCATCCCGGCGCTTCATGGAATTGTTGGGGTGTCGCTTTTCCGAACTCACCGACGTGGTCAAGACCCGCATGGTGGACCGCCGGACGTACCGGTTCACGGAGGTACACGGCGTGCACAAGGAAGTACTGCACCACAGCCACCTTGAAGGGATCCGGGACGAATTGAGAAAGGCTTCTTTGCAAACCGGAGCCATCGAAGCCGTGTACAAGGTCCTTCCCAAGACCGGAGATCCCGTCTGGCTCAAGGACCAGGCCGCCATCGAAACCTATCCCCGGGATCATGTCTGCCTTTCCCTGGGCATCCTGACCGTGGTCACCAAGGAGATGAAGGCGGAAGAAGAACGGGAGCAGCTGGTCTCAAGCCTCCAGGACGCGTTGTCCAAAGTGAAGACGCTCCAGGGGCTGCTTCCCATCTGCGCTTCGTGTAAAAAAATCCGGGACGATACGGGCTACTGGAATCAGATCGAAAGCTACCTTGAGGATCACTCGGATCTTTCCTTCAGCCACAGCGTCTGCCCGGAATGTTTCAAAAAATTGTATCCGGGGTTGAAGTTCCCCGCTGCAAGCAACGGGGAATCGTCACCGTAATAAATTTATGGCTTCTTAAAAGTCATTTTTCCCCTCCCCCGGGGGGATGGAATTATCCGCATTTCCCCTCCCCCGGGGGGAGGAGATTAAGGAGATGGGGAAACAACTTATAGAAAATATAATCTATTTTCACCCTCACCCCAACCCTCTCCCTCAAGGGAGAGGGAATGTTAGTAATGATTTCCCTCAAGGGAGAGGGAATGTTAGTAATGATTTCCCTCAAGG